>DATCJZ010000012.1:0-64528 GCA_036562545.1 Capillibacterium sp.
TCGATTTAAGCTCATCTTTTACTTGTTTGACGCATCCAGACTTATTGCCTCCCCGGCAATAAGCCCGCACTCTTCGGCTCCTCCCCGGTTCCCCGGAAAGGCGCCCTTACCTGTCTGGCTGTTCAGTTTTCAGGGTTCAGCGTTTTCGTGTCTTTCGTGATTCAAGACACCTTTTTAATATATCACAATTTCTTAAGTTTGTCTAGTACTTTTTTATCTTTTTTTGTTTAATTGGCGCAGTGTCCAAAAACACAGCTTTATGAATATAACACAGAGTAACCATCCGCGTCAAGCCCTTGCAACATTATCGTTACAATCCAAGGGGCTGAAACTTTCCAGGCAGGCTAAACCCGGCTTTGACCACCCGTCTTGGCTACCCATTGCCGGTGGAAAAAAGGATTTTTAGTTATTATGTATAATTAAATATATGATCACTAATTATATATATAGTTTTATCTTAAAAACTGCCACTTCTTTTTTACCGGCTCTTTCCACGCTTTTGCCACGCCCCCCAACCCAGGTGCTCCTGCGGCGTCCCTTTCCCCTCCGCCTTTGATTCAGATCAGCAAAAACGGCTCCTGAAAGTATCCTCCTTTCCGGTCCGGAAGCATTCTGGACCCCCTTGCTTTCCGCTTGCCAAAAAAGGTCTTTTTGCAGAGTCTACTTTTACCTTGCCTTACTTATTGAAAGACAGTAATTGTGGAAAAATCAATAAGAAAGGAATGAGGTGAATGCCTGCGTCAACCAGTCAGCTGCAATTGGACGAACTTTTAGAATATGCGCGTCAACTGGCCAAAGAGCAAACGGGAACCGCTTTTTGCCGGAAAAACCTTTTAAAAAGGCAAGTACAAGAGGATCTGCGCTTTTTGAATCGAATTTACCGTGCTTATTTGGAAAGCACAGAGGAAATCACCGCTCTTTCTCCGGCCGGCGAATGGCTGCTGGACAACCATTACCTTCTGCTCGAGCAGTATGAATACATTGAGCGCAATTTTTCGGCCCGCGCTTTCCGGCGTTTGCCCGTGCTGACCGCCGGACAAATGCAGGGTTTCCACCGGATTTATGCCATCATTTATGAATTGCTCAGGGTAACGAAGGGCAAATCGGATTTAGAAGTTTTAGTCAGTTTTCTCTGGGCTTACCAACAAGTTAACCCCCTCACTCTTGGTGAATTACGGGCTGTCCCGCTCATCTTGCGGCTGGTCATCTTCCATCAACTCCGCGAACTTTATGCGCAGATTAGCCGGCGGCAACTCCCGCCCGGGCAAAAAAAGAACTGGCAGCACAAAGTCGCTCCCTATTTGGCCGAAAACGCCCAACAGTTGAGCAAGGCTATTTTTAGGATCGAAAAATATATGGATCTGACGAATCCCTCGGTTTTACTCTTTTTGGACCGGGAATTCCGCCGGTCCGCCGATTTAAAGCCTTTACTCTTCTGGCTGGAAAGCCGGGCGAAGGCCGATCAATTTTCCCTTCCCGATCTGAAAGAAAAGGAACAAAAGAGTCAAGCCTATGAACGCACAGCCGCCGGCAATTTATTCCGCGGACTGCAAGAGGCCAATTTAATCCTGTGGGACGATTACTTTGAAGAATTAAGCCTGGTCGAACAGACCTTACGCCAGGACCCGGCCCGGGTTTACCCGGAAATGGATTACGCCAGCCGCAACCTGATGCGGCAGGAACTGGAATTGTTTGCCCGCGAGTGGCGGCTCCCGGAGGAAAAGGTCGCCGCCAAGGTATTGTCTTTGGCGCGGGCGGCCGCCAAAAGGTCTGCTGACGATAGCGTCAAGACTCACGTCGGCTATTACCTGCTCGCTGAAGGCTGGACGGAGTTGGCGCAAGCCCTTGACCGCAAGGGAAAGGGCCTCCATTCTTTCCGGCGAAGCGCCCGCGCCAAACCAAATTTGGTTTATTTCCCGACGCTGACCCTCTCCTTCCTGCTCATTTATACCGGGCTTTTGTGGTCTTTGTCTTCCTTAAAATGCTTTACCCCCCGCCAACTGACCTTGGCCGGGCTGTTCTTGTTTGCCCCGGTCCTCGGCGGGGCTGTCCGTTTGGTGCATACCTTTATAAGCTGGTTTTTTCCGCCGCAGCTCTTACCCAAGATCGAATTTCGTAACGGCATTCCGCAGCATGCTTCGACGATGGTGGTCGTACCGGCCATTCTCGGCAGTATGGAGGATGTCCGCTTCTTACTCCGGAAGCTGGAAGTCCTTCATCTGGCCAATCCCGATCCCCACATTTATTATGGCCTGCTGACGGATTTTGCCGATGCGCCTACGCCAGAGCAACCAGAAGACGCGGCCCTCCTCAAAGCCGCCCTGGATGGGATTGCCGCCTTGAATAAACGGTATCCCCATCCCGAAGGGGAAAGCTACTTCCACCTGCTCCACCGGGAGCGCAAGTATAATCCCCAGGAAGGCGTCTGGATGGGTTGGGAACGGAAACGGGGGAAACTTACGGAGTTCAACGCCTTGATTGCCGGGGAAACGGAAACCGGTTTTACTACGATCACCGGTGACCGTGACTTTTACCGACAGATCCGATATGTAATCACGTTGGATTCCGATACCCAACTGCCCCGCGAAGCGGCCCGCCGGCTGATCGGAACCATTGCTCATCCTTTAAACGCGCCGGTTGTCGACGAGCAAAAAGGGATCGTGGTCAAAGGTTATGGCATTTTACAGCCGAAATTGACGGTCAGCAACGCCAGCGCCAACCATTCCTGGTACGCGCTGGTCCACAGTAACCAATGGGGCATTGACCTCTACAGCGGCGCGGTCTCCAATCCCTATCAGGATCTCTTTGGTCACGGCATTTTTACGGGAAAAGGCATCTACGATGCACGCATCTTCAACCAACTTTTACGGAAGCGGTTCCCGGAAAACGCCATCTTAAGCCATGACCTGCTTGAAGGTGGGTTTCTCCGTGCCGGTCTGGTTACCGATATCGAACTCTTCGAAGATTATCCCTCTTCTTTCCTTAGTAATATGGCCCGGACCCACCGTTGGGTACGGGGCGACTGGCAGTTACTACCCTGGTTAAAAAAGAGCGCGCCAAATCAAGAGGGGATCATGACGCCCGTACATTTGCCACCCGTTACCAACTGGCAAATGGTTGATAACCTCCGTCATAGTTTGGTGGCGCCGTCCCTTCTCCTTTTCCTCCTTTTATGCCTGGCGGTCATCCCCGGGCAAGCCGTGCAACCGTCCCCGCTGCTCTGGGGAATCTCCGGCCTGCTGGCTGCGGACTACTTGTATAGGTTAGGCAAGACGGTCCGGTTGGGAACCCCGCTCAGCCATTGTCTGGGCCGGGAACTCTTCAGGCTGATTGTTCTGCCCCACGAAGCCCTCATCATGGTGGATGCGATTGTCCGCGCCTTGTACCGGATGAAGATCTCCCACCGTTTCCTGCTGGAATGGCGGACCGCCTCCGACGCCGGAAAGCAGGTGCCGGATACCCTGAACAAAGTCTGGAAAAAGATGCGCCCGGGCGAGCTATTTATCCTGGGCGGGCTCGCCCTCTTTTGGTTCAAATATCCCAACGGCCTGCCCTGGCTGGCTCCCCTCTCCTTCCTTTGGCTTTCCGCTCCCCTCTGGGTCCACTTCAGCGCCGCTCCCCGGAAAGCCAAAAAGAAAGAGCTCAACATGGAGGAAAAAAGGTACCTGCGGGAAATTGCCCGGCGGATCTGGCACTTTTTTGAGGTGGTAGTCACGGAGGAAGATCACTGGTTGCCTCCGGATAATCTGCAGATCGATCCGGATAACGGAATAGCCCATCGTACTTCCCCCACCAACATCGGGCTTTACCTCTCCTCGGTGCTTGCCGCCCGTGACTTCGGGTATCTCACCACCAAAGAGCTGGTGACCAGGATTGGGCAGACGGTAAGCACCCTGGAGCGTCTACCCCGTTGGCGTGGGCATTTCTATAACTGGTACGATACCGTTACCCTCCAACCTTTACTGCCTTTATATGTCTCCACCGTCGACAGTGGCAATCTCCTGGCTTATCTCCTCACCGCCAAAGAGGGGATCAAAGAATGGCTCGGACAGCCCTGGGCGAAGGCTTTAGGCCAGGGGTTAATGGATACGCTCCGTTGGGAGTTGAAGAACAAAGAGGAAGCTACCTCCCTCCTTCAACTTTTGGCACCGTACGCGGCCGGCGCGCCAGCCCTTTTCACCTGGTACCGCCTGCTGCAGCAAGCCAACGCGGAACTTGCCGGCCCAAAGGGGGACCTCTTCCGCCGGAGCAGGACCGCTATCGAACGCCAGTTGGCAGAGATGGAATGGTTCTTCCCTTGGCTCTCCTTGCTAACCACGGAGGAGGCGTCCAAAGCACCTGCTTTGCAAGACCAGTTAAGCCAGAGCAAAGACTTCTCCCAAATTCTTGTCCTGGCCGAACAATGGGCGGCCACCGCGGCGGAAAAAAAGCTGCCGGCTTTAGCCGAACGCTTGCTGGTTTCCGCCTCCCGTATCAAGGAATTTATGGAACAAGGGGAAAGGCTGTGCACACGGTTGGAAACCTTGCTGACAACCCATGACTTTACACCCCTTTATGATCGGCAGCGTCGGCTCTTCTCCATCGGCTATAATGTCTCCAATCAGCGCCTGGATCCGTCCTATTACAATCTCTTGGCTTCCGAGGCGCGCCAGGCCAGTTTTATGGCGATCGCCATGGGACAGGTGCCAGTGAAACACTGGTCGGCCCTGAGCCGCACCTCAACCTTGATCCGGCGCCAACCGGTGCTGCTCTCCTGGACGGGCACGGCCTTTGAGTACTTGATGCCTTTGCTGGTAATGACCTGCCATCCCAACACGCTCTGGGAGCAGACCTACCGGCTCGCGGTTAAAAGTCAGATGGATTACGGTCGAAAATTGGGAATTCCGTGGGGAGTCTCCGAATCGGGTTATTATGCCTTTGATCACCGGCTGAATTATCAGTACCGCGCCTTCGGCATTCCCGAACTCGCCCTCAAACAGGGGCTGGAAAAAGAACAGGTGGTGGCGGCCTATGCGACCTTCCTGGCCGCCATGGTGGCGCCCCAAGCGGCCATCCGTAACCTCCGGCAATTGGAGAATTACAACGCCCTTGGTGAATTCGGGTTCTATGAAGCCCTGGACTTTACCCCCGGACGCCTCCCCAAGAAAAGGGAGTTTGCCGTCGTCCGCAGCTACATGGCACACCACCAGGGAATGTCCTTCCTGGCCTTGGCAAACCTCTTACATGGCAACAATATGCAACAACGATTTTTAAATGACCCCCGGGTGGAGAGCACCAATCTTCTCCTCCATGAACGGTTGCCAAGGCCGACGGTGGTCCGGACTTACAGACCCCTGCCCGAACCGCTCTTCCTCTTGCGGCACCAACGCGATGAAAGTTTGGATCGACGCGCTTTTGTCGCGTATGACACTCCGTTGCCCAATGCCAGTTTCCTGTCGAACGGCCGTTATTTGGTAATGGTCTCCAATAGTGGCGGCGGTTTTAGTCAATTTGATGATCTTTTTCTGACCCGGTGGGAAGAGGATCCCATCAAAGATCAACACGGTTCCTTCTTGTATATTAAAAATCTCACCGACGGTCGTTTGTGGTCCCCCACTTACCATCCCCTCCGCGGCAAGGCCGAACCGGTGCTCATTGAAGCGGAACCGGACCGGATTATCTTCGCCAAAACCGTCGGGAACATTCAGTCCCAACTGAAGATTGGCGTCGACCCGGAAGAGGATGTGGAAATTCGTCAGCTTACCCTGACCAACCTGGGCGACCACCCTTGCACACTTGAAGTAACCAGCTTTCTCGAACCGGTGTTGACGACCAAAGATGCTTTCCAGGCCCACCCCGCCTTCAATAAGCTCTTTCTGGAAACCGAAGCGGTGGAAAGCGCCTCCGCCCTCCTCGCGCACCGGCGGACCGGAAATTCCGCTTCTTCTCCCTGGCTGGTCCATGCGTTGCAAGTCGACGTGCCCACCATTGGCGCTTTGGAATATGAGACCGACCGCGCACGTTTTGTCGGACGGGGCCGGTCGTACCGCATCCCGGTGGTGATCGAAACCAACCAGCCCTTATCCGGCACCACCGGTACCGTGCTGGATCCGGTTTTTGCTTTGCGGCGCCGGGTGGAACTGGCTCCCGGGGAGACCGCCAACTTCTCCTTTATTACCGGGGTCGCCCCCTCCCGGGAGGACGCGCTGGCCCTGGCTGAGCGGTTTGCTTCATCTTACCGGATCGAACAGGCTTTTGATGCGGCTTACCATAAAGCCCAACTTGAACTCCAGGAAATGGAGATCAGTCCCCACCAGGTCAGTCTGCTCCAGATGATGACAGCCCAACTCTTCTACTATAACTATTACCGGCGGACGCGCAGCGAAATCCTCCGTCGCAATGTACGCGACCAATCCGCTCTTTGGGCCTACGGAATCTCCGGAGACCGGCCGGTGATCCTGGTCTGGCTGGAGGATCAGAAGGGAACAGGCCTTGCCAAACAAGTCTTCCGCTTCCATCGGTATTGGCAGAGGAAAGGCCTGCCCATCGATTTGGTGTTCCTCATTAACAACGAAGAGGGCTACCAGCAAACCCTTTTCGCAGACGTTCAGCGGATTATCCACTCCTTCCCGCCGCCGGAAGAGGAAAAACGGCACGGCGGCGTCTATCTGCTCTCAACCGCCACCATGCCCCCGGAAGATCAGGTCTTGCTGGAGACGGTCGCCCGGATTGTCCTCCATAGTAACGGCGGTTCGCTCCGCTCCCAGTTGCGGGCGGTCCTCGATCGCCGGAGCTTTTTACCGGAAATCCGGCCCGTCCGGTTGCCGGCGCCGGTGGAGGCCAATTACATCCCTCTGGAGCCTTTGGAAGATCTGCTTTTCTTTAACGGCTGGGGTGGTTTCACCCCGGACGGTAAGGAATATGTGATCCAGTTACGGACGCGGGATCTCCTCCCGGTCCCCTGGTGCAATGTGATCGCCAACCCCCGCTTTGGTTTTCTCGTCTCCGAAACGGGGGGCGGGTACACCTGGGCTTACAACAGCCGGGAGTTTAAGCTTACGCCCTGGTCCAACGATCCGGTCCTGGATCCGGCCGGGGAGATCTGCTACCTGCGGGACGAAAAAACGGGTCTTTTATGGTCACTGACCGCCCTGCCCATTCGTGACGCCGAACCCTACACGGTCCGCCACGGTCAGGGCTACACCGTTTTTGAACATCAAAGCCAAGGCCTGATCCAGACCGGCCTGGTCTTTACACCGCTGAATGCGCCCGTCAAGATCCTCCGTTTAACTTTGGCCAATACCGGGGATGAAGAGAGGGAAATCGCCGTCACTTACTACTTGGAATGGGCTTTGGGCGTCTCCCGGGAAAAAACCGCCCCCTTTATCATCACCGAATACGACGAAGCCAGCGGCGCTTTGCTGGCCCGCAATGTCTACCAGCAAACTTTCCGGGACCGGTACGGCTTTTTGGGGATCTGGACCGGCGGTCCGGAACTTGACCGCAGTTGGACGGGGGACCGGGCCGAATTTATCGGCCGGAACCAGAGCCTTTCTTTCCCGGCGGCTTTAAAACGGAAGCGGCTTTCCAATTCGACCGGCGCGGCCTATAATCCCTGCGGCGCCATGCAAGTCAAATTATATCTCCCGCCCCGCGGGGAACGGACCGTCAACATCCTAGTCGGCGCCGCCACCTCCAAAGAACAGGTCAGAGAATTAATGCAAAAATACGGACGGCGGACCGGCGTCGAAGCGGCTTACCAAAAAGTCCGCAAGTATTGGTCGGATCTCTTGGGCCGGGTGCAAGTGACCACCCCCGACCGCAGCTTTGATCTGCTCCTCAACAACTGGCTTCTTTACCAGACGGTCAGTTGCCGGTTATGGGCCCGGAGCGCCTTTTACCAGGCAGGCGGAGCCTACGGCTACCGGGATCAACTCCAAGATGCCCTGGCGCTGCTCCATGTCCGTCCCGGCTTTACCCGTAACCAGATTTTGCTCCATGCCGCCCGTCAATACCGGGAAGGTGATGTCCAACACTGGTGGCATGAAGAGACCGGTTACGGAATCCGGACCCGCTTTTCCGATGATCTTTTATGGCTGCCTTACGCCGCCTGCCGGTATGTGAAACACACCGGGGACCAGCGCATCTGGCTCCACCGCCTTCCGTTCCTGGAAAGTCCTCCTCTCCAAGAAGGGGAAGCGGAACGTTACGAGCAGGCCGCCATCTCCGCGGAAAGCGGAACCCTTTATGAACACTGCGTCCGGGCCATCGACCATGCCCTCCGTTTCGGCCGGCACGGTCTTCCCCTGATGGGCACGGGCGATTGGAACGACGGGATGAATGCCATCGGCGCCGGCGGCGCCGGCGAAAGCGTCTGGTTGGGCTGGTTCCTCTACCACGTCTTACAGGAATTCATCCCCTTCGCCCGCGAACAAAACGACGCCGTCCGGGCCGAGCGGTATCAGATGATTAGTCAAAAACTCCAGGCCGCCCTCAATGAACAGGGCTGGGACGGCCAGTGGTACCGCCGGGCCTTTAACGATCAGGGTGAGCCTATCGGCTCCCTGGCCAACGCCGAATGCCAGATCGACTGTATTGCCCAGGCCTGGGGGGTAATCTCCGGGGCGGCCGAGCCCGAGAAAGCTTTACAGGCTATGAACTCCCTCGACCATAAACTGGTCCGGCGGGAGGAAGGAGCGCTCATATGCCTCCTGACGCCTCCCTTTAACCACACCGAACCCAGTCCCGGTTATATCCAGGCTTACCCGCCGGGGATCCGGGAAAACGGCGGGCAGTACACCCACGGGACCATCTGGGCCGTGATCGCCTGGGCGCTTTTGGGCCAGGGAAATAAAGCCTATGAACTCTTCCGGATCCTGAACCCGGTCAACCATACGCGCACCTATAATGAGGTGCAGCGTTATAAAGTGGAGCCGTACGTCATGGCCGCCGATGTCTATTCGGTTCCGCCCCATTTCGGCCGCGGGGGCTGGACCTGGTATACCGGGTCCGCCGGCTGGATGTACCAGGCAGGTCTCGAGTGGATCCTAGGACTCCGGAAGGAGGGAACCAGACTTTATCTTAAACCTTGCATCCCGGAGGAATGGCCGGAATTCACCGTCCATTACCAATATGGACGGACGAGGTACGAGATTAAAGTCGAAAATCCCGGGCGGAAACAGACCGGCGGTTCCTACCTGGAACTGGACGGAGAACGGTTGGAGACCGTGGAGGACGGCATCCCCCTGGTCAACGACGGCCAAAACCACCGGGTCCTGCTAATTCTTTGACGGCCCGCTTCCAACTTTCGCCCCGTGGCGAGCTTTGCCGAGCGCAAAGTCGAAAACGCCATCCGGCCGGTGGAAAACAGCGAACGGTCAAAAAAGGATTCTTGAAAAAAAGAAGGGTTCTGGTGGGGAAACCAACCGGAACCCTTCTCTTTGGGTAATGCGGTCATGATTTATTGGCTAACCAGCCGCCTCGCTGCCTGAAGCGGCCGGTGGAGGAAGGGGCTTCTTTAGAGGGCCATTTTATAGATGGCCAACACGTCTTCCGTCGTCAACTTGACAAACTGTCCCAGGACTTTTTTCCCGTCGTCGGTGGCTTTCTTGGCCATCTCTTCCAGCCGGTCCCCGGGAATGTTCAACTCGGCCAGGGTGGTCGGCAAGGCGTTTTCCTTGAAAAACCGGACAAGCCGCGCAATCCCTTCCCGGGCGGTCCGCTCGGGATCGTTAAAATCCGGCTCCACATTCCAGACGCGGACCGCAAACTGGACAAAGCGCTCAAGATCATGCCGGTAAACATATTTCATCCAAACCGGAAAGATGACTGCCATCCCCGCGCCGTGCGGCACATCATAAAGGCCGCTCAGTTCCAATTCCATCCTGTGGGAGGCCCAGTCCTTACCCCGGCCGGTGCCCACCAAATCGTTATGGGCAAGGGTGCTGGCCCACATCAGTTCGGCCCGGGCGTCATAATTGTCGGGCTCCGCCAGGGCCAGCGGCAGGTTGTTAATGACCGTCTTCAGTAACCCTTCGCATAAACGGTCGGTCAGTTCCACATGCTTCACCTTGGTAAAGTAGCGTTCCATGACGTGGGCCATAATATCGGCCCCACCCACCGCCGTCTGGTAAGGCGGCAACGTGAAGGTCAGCTCCGGATTGAGAATAGCAAAAACCGGCCTGGTCAAGTCGGAATTAAGCCCGCGCTTAAGCCAGCCGTCTTCATTGGTGATCACCGAACTATTACTGGCTTCACTGCCGGAAGCGGCAATCGTCACCACGGCCCCCACCGGCAAGGTCGCTTTGGGCATTGCTTTCCCGGAGTAAAAGTCCCAAACCTCCCCCTCGTAGGGGACACCGATCCCGATGGCTTTAGCCGAGTCAATCACACTGCCGCCGCCGACGGCCAAAATCCCGTCGATTTTGTTTTCCCGGCATAGTTTGATCCCTTCATGAACCAGACTTAAACGGGGATTGGGCTTGACGCCGCCCAGCTCAATAAAATCAACCCCCGCTGCCCGCAGGGATTTTACCACCTTATCATAGAGCCCGGTCCGTTTAATACTGCCCCCGCCGTAATGGAGCAGAATCTTCCGGCCCAGCTTTTTGGCTTCGGTCCCGACTTGTTCCTCCGCACCCCGGCCAAAGATGATCTGGGTTGGACTTAAGAAACGAAAATTTTCCATGGCTCTCCCTCCTCAAAACGTGTTTTTTAAAATAAGTGCTCTACTCGATTAGATCACTCCTGCCGGTATCTGCCTGAAAATATCCGTACCGGTCGATCCTGATCCTTATTACACACTGGGACATTTGTCTTGGCCCACCTTTAAAGAAAACAACCCTGGACCTCCCGGCTGTTCACACATAAACCCGGGGGACCCGGGCGCTGATTTGGCAGACCACCTCATAGTTGATGGTCTCAAGGTGGGCCGCCACTTCTTCTACGGTGATCTCCTTTCCGCCTTGCCGTCCGATCAAGACTACTTCATCCCCTACGTGTACCGGAGCATCACCCACCTCCACCATGCACTGGTCCATACAGATGGTACCGACCACCGGATAATACTCCCCGTTAATCAGCACCCGGGCCTTGCCGGAAAGTTTCCGGCTCCAGCCGTCGGCATAGCCGATGGGCAACGTGACAATGGTCGTCTCCTTGGCGGTATGGTAATGCTGACCGTAACTGATTCCCGTTCCGGCGGGAACCCTTTTCACATGGACCACTTTGGTCTTCAATTGAAAAGCCGGCTTAAGCGCCAGCTTTTCCCGGTGACACCACGGAGAGGGATACATCCCGTATATGATCAGTCCTGGCCGGACCAGATCAAAATAACTCTCCGCCAAATTGAGCAGCCCGCCGCTGTTGGCCAGGTGTTTCAGGGGAATCCGGAGCCCCCGCTTTTCCAAGTCCGCCACCAGCCGTTGAAAGGTAAGAAGTTGCCGCCGGGCATAGGAGAGGTCGGCCTCGTCGGCGGTGGCAAAGTGGGAATACAATCCTTCCACGACCAGATGGGGCAAAGCCGTCAGTTTTTCAATCTCCGCAACCGCCTGTTCCGGGAGGAAACCAATCCGCCCCATCCCGGTATCCACCTTCACATGAACACGCATCCGCCGTCCGGCACGGGCCGCTTCCCGGTCAAGGGCAACGGCACTGTCCCCCGTCGTGATGGTCGCCACCAAATTGTGCCGGCAATAGACGGCTGCCTGCTCCGGCAGGAAGGGAGCGAAGACCAAAATATTGGCCTCCACTCCGGCTTGGCGGAGGGCAATTCCCTCTTCCGGGGTGGCCACCCCAAACCAGTCAATCCCCTCGGCCATGGCCAGTTGGGCCACTTTTACGCTCCCATGGCCATAGGCTTCGGCTTTGACCACTGCCATCACTTTCCGCCGGGGGCCGGCCAAGGCTTTAATCTGCCGGAGATTCTCCCGGATGGCTGCCTCTTCAATCTCCACCCAGGTCGGGCGGATGATGCGCGCTTTATCGGTTAACACTTGGATGCCCCCATTTCATGACCCGCGGGATGCGGGGTAAAAGATCACTCGCCAGGAGACCGGCGTCGCCAATCTCCGCGGCGGCCAGGTCGCCGGCTTGCCCATGCAGATAGACCCCGGCCACTGCCGCCACCGGCGGTGGCAAACCCTGGGCCAAAAGGCCGCCAATCATGCCGGCCAAAACATCACCGGTACCCCCGGTGGCCAGGGCCGGATTACCGGTGGAATTGATATAGACCGGTGCTTCCCCGTTGCCCACCAGGGTCGCCGCCCCTTTGAGCACAAGGGTAACCCCCCACGCCTTACTTTTTTCCCGGACTAAACCCAACCGGTCCGCCTGGACCTCCCGGGTGGAAAGGCCGCAGAGGCGCCCCATTTCTCCGGGATGGGGGGTGAGGATTACCGGCCCGTGGATTTTTTCCCACCAAGCCGGGTTCATGGCCAACAGGTTTAGGGCATCGGCATCAAAGACGCGGGGGATCCCCTCCAGGCTTAGGATGGCGGATAAAAGCTCCGCCCCGTCAGGACTGGTCGAAAGGCCCGGTCCGGCCAGAATGGCGTCATAAGTTTCCCACTTCAACTCCGGCCAGGGTTTAACCAACAGTTCCAGGGGTTTCTCCGGGAGGGCAAGCCCCGGACGGAGGCCAAGGGTGACCAGACCGACCCCGCTTCGCAAGCCAGCCAACCCGGCCAAAACCGGCGCTCCCGTCATTCCCGGCGCCCCGCCCACCACCAGCAGGTGGCCTTGGGTTCCCTTATGGGCCTCCGGGGAGCGCCTGGGCAGCAACGGCTCAAGTTCCCGCCGCTCCAGGGTATAATAAGTACCGGCCGCCTCCGCCAGCAAAGATGGGGGAAGGCCGATGGGGTCGACAATAACTTCGCCCGCATACTCCTTGCCGGGATAGACCATTAGCCCCACCTTGGGCAGGCCAAAAGTGACGGTGAGTTCAGCCCGGACCGCCGGTCCCCGGACCCGGCCCGTATCGGCTTCCACCCCGGAAGGCAAGTCGACCGCCACGACCGGAACGCCTGCCTCATTGATGGTGTTGATCACGGCCGCCATTTCCCCGGTGACGACCCCCCGGAAACCGGTGCCCAAAATTGCATCGACCAGCACGGCACAGGAAGCCAGGCGCGCCGGGTCGGCCAGCAAGGCAAGCCAAGGTTCCTCCTTCAGCCCCAAACGGCAAGCTATCTTCCGGTTCACCTCCGCATCGGGCGGAAGCTCGACACCGACCTCCGGTGAAAAGACCCTCACCCCCACGCCGGCCAGTTTCAGCAAGCGGGCCAGTGCCCAGCCGTCCCCGGCATTATTCCCTTTTCCACAGATAATGGCCACTTTTTCCGGAGCGAACCGTTCCCGGATCCGATGGAATAAGGCCAACGCCGCATGTTCCATTAACAGCAGCCCCGGGTAATCAAACTCGGCCATGGCCCGCCGGTCAATCTCCCGCATCTCCCGGGCAAGTGCTACTTTCATGCTTGGTCATCACCTTCCAGAATAACCTGGGCCACCGCATATTCTTTACCGTGGGTAATTGTCAAATGGGTCCTCGTCACGCCATTCTCCGCCAAATACGACTGCAGGCGGGGGGAAAAGCGGAAATGGGGAGCACCTAAGGAGTCATTCCGCACCTCAACCTCCAGCCACTTATACCGGCGCACTCCCGTCCCCAGGGCCTTAAAGAATGCCTCTTTCGCCGCAAAACGGCCGGCCAGGCGGTGGACCGCCCGGCTGCAACTGGCCAGTTCATCAGGGGTAAAAAGCCGTTTTTCCACCGCTGCTTTCCTTTTTTGCATTAACCGATCGATCCTGGCGATCTCCACCAGATCGATGCCCACCCCTTTGATCATGGGAGACTCTCCCGGCCTTCTTCCTCTTCAGGCTGGGAGAGGCCGCATTTCTGGTAGAAAGAAAGGGAAACATTTTCAAAGCCATACTGCCGGTAGTACAAAATCGGCTCCGTCCCCCCCGTCAGCAGATATCCTCCCATCCGCAAGGACCGGTTGAAATCCCGGTACAATTTATCCTTCGCTTTTTCAGTAAAATAGATCAACACATTCCGGCAGATGATCAAATCCAATTCATGGGGGAACGGGTCCAGGAGGAGATTATGTTTCTTAAATTCCACCCGTTTTTTCAGAGTTTCATCGAATACGAAAAAATCCCCCTCTTGCCGGAAATATTTCTCCCGTAACGTGAGGGGCAGACTTTTCAGCTCATTGGGATAATAAACGGCCTTCTCCGCCTTTTCCAGGACCACCTGGTCGATATCGGTGGCCAGAATAACAGCCCGGTCCAGCGCCTTCAATTCATTTAAAATAATTGCCACCGAATAGGGTTCCGCCCCATTGGAACAACCGGCCGACCAAATTCTCACCAAACCAGGCTTGCGAAGCAGTTCCGGCAGGATTTTCTCCCACAACTCCATAAACCGGTCGGGATTGCGAAAAAATTCCGAGACGTTAATCGTCAGCCGCTTGACGAATTCCTGGTAACGGCCGGCATTGGTTTTTAAGACATTAAGGTACTCGTCGTAATCGGCAACCCCCCAAAACGACATCAGGGCATGGATGCGCCGGTCCATTTGCTGGCTTTTATAGAGAAAGAGATCGGTTCCGCACAGCCGGGAAGCTTCTCTTTTAAATTCTTCATAGGTCATACCCATTAGTGATCATTCCTCCACCTGACCCTTGCTTATTCCCTCCGTAGGCAGGGGGTTCCCTTCAGCCGACAATCAGATCGGATAAGGGCCGTTTCGGAACGTGGTGTACCCCGCGGGCATCCCGCCAGTACCGGATATTGCCCGTACCGTCCATCTCTTCAAGCACTACTTCCTCTTTGGGACGGCCCAAGGCAAGAACCAGCAGAATCTCAAAAGCAGCAGGGATCTGCAAAGCCTGGCGCAGCCCGTCCCGGTCGATGGCACCGATGATACAACCCCCGTAGCCGGCTTCGACCGCCCCGAGCATGATGGTTTGGGCGGCGATCCCCTGGTCGCAACCGAAATCCTTACTAATCCGGGTATCCCCCAGCATTACAATATAAGCGGTGGGCCGCTCGCCGGCGGCCGGTCCCGGCCAATCCGCCAAGTAACCGGCCCAGCGGAGATGGGGAAAGATGGCCGCATTCCGCTCGGGGGTCCAAGACAAGAGATACTTCAAGGGTTGGCGGTTGGCCGCCGATGGTGTCCACCGGGCCAAGGCCACCAATTCCTCCAAAACTTCGCGGGTTATGGGAATGCTTTCATCAAACCGGCGATAACTACGGTTTTTGCGGACTAATTCTTTCAGCACTTTTGATCCTCCTCCCTTAGTCAACAGCCACCATCTAATCCTTTACTTTTCGCTTTTTCAGTTCCCGTATGGACAGAAATAAGCTGCGGGCGGTCACTGCGGCCAGCACAATGGCGCCGCCGAAAAGAGCCCAGACCCCAGGTTTCTCTCCCGTAAAGATCAAGACCCAAACCGGGTTCAAAATAGGCTCAATTAACGGCACCAGTATTCCCTCGATGGCGGAAACATGTTGTAAAGCAGCACTATAGAGAATATAGGAAAGGCCGATTTGGATAAAGCCCATAAAGACCAGGATGCTCCAGCCTTTGGCGTCGGGAAATGGTCCCTTGACGATCCAGGGAAGGGCCACCAAAGCAGCCATGATGTTCCCGAGCAAGACCGACTCCACCGGCTGGGCATCCTTTTGTTTGCGAAGCAAAACGGCGGTCAGGGCAAAAGTTACCCCGCTGACCACCGCCAGAATATTACCCCACAAGGCGCCGGGGGCCAAATCTTCTTTAAAAAACAAACCCATGCCCACAAAAACCACAAAAATCGTGATCCAGTCAATCCCGGTGGTCCGTTCACCCAGGAAGATCCGGGCAAAAAGCACGACAAAAATAGGAGCCGTATATTGGAGGAGAATCGCATTGGCCGAAGTGGTCATTTTATTGGCGACCACAAAGGTAAGCATGGTGGCGGCATAAGCGGCGGCCGCCCCCCATTGCCACCCCGACCGGTTCAGTTTGGGTTTTTTAAGATACCCCCACATTAACAGGGCCGCAAAAAAGCTGCGGAGTCCCGTAATGGCAACGGGATTTAGGGAAAGCATTTTAATCAAGAGTCCGCTGGTGCTCCAGAGCACCGCCGTTAAGACCAGATAAAAGAGGGCTTGCGTCCGGTTAGGTTCCGCCAATGGGGTTTTTTCTTTTCGCATCTCAGCTGCATCCTTTCTGCGCGTTGAAAATACTTCGTCGTCCGATCCTCTTCACTTCATTGGAACAAGGAAACACCATTCTGCTCCGGTGTAAATTGGGAAATTGCCTCAATCTCCTTCCTTCACATCTCTGTGTTTTTGTCCCGGAATCTTTGGGCAAATCTAGGTATAGTATACCATTGGCTGCTCATTAATGCTAGATCCAGGAACCGGTGGAGATAACCGGGGCGCGGTTATCCTTAGGTAACCAACGGTCGCTCTCCCGCCGCTTTCCTTGCCAAACCGTAACTTGATTCTCCGCCCTTTTTATGTTAGATTTTACTTAATCCTACCAACTTACTAGGTTTAGAAAGGAGCGAATACCTTGCTTATCTCAACCAAAGGCAGATACGGCTTGCGTTCCATGGCCGATTTGGTGATGTACGCCCAAGAAAAGCCCGTCCCTTTACGTGAGATTGCCGAACGGCAGGGTATCTCCGAATCCTATCTGGAACAAGTCTTCGCTTTGCTGCGCAAAGCCGGATTAGTTAATGCCGTCCGCGGTTCTTACGGCGGTTATATCCTGGCGCGACCGGCCAACCAGATCACCGTCGGCGAAGTCCTGCAGGCGCTGGAGGGCCCTTTATCCCTGGCTCATTGCGCCCAGATTGGAAATCCCCTCGAATGCGACAAAATGGACTCTTGTCTGACCATGCCTTTCTGGAAAGAACTCTCCGCCAAGATGGAAGAAGTTATGTTCTCCACTACGCTCCGGGATTTGGTGGCCAAAGTACCGGCCCCGGAGGCCAAGCAGACCGCCCCGGAGCATAAGGAGGAGAACTGAACATGAAAAAAAAGACCCTGCCGGGTACTGTAAAAGGAACCTTTGCTTTCACGAGATCCGTTCCTCAATCTTCACGTTGGAGTCGGGCTCCAAATCCAAAAGGGCGTTGACCCGCGGCCCGCTCGAGAATTGGATTGTTATCTTCTTGGCGTTCACATCGACAACAACCGCCTCTTCATGCGTATTTAAGCGCACCACACTTCCCACCGGGTAGGAAGCCACCGAAGAAGCAATCGCCTGCACCACATCGGGATCGTATTTCTCCGGCGCGCTCTCCTTCAATTGCCGGATCGCTTCATGACTCCATAATGCCTTCCGGTAAACACGGCCGGTCGTCATCGTCTCGTAGGAATCGGCCACCGCCACAATCTTCCCGTACAAATGAATATCCTTCCCCGTGATCCCCTTCGGGTAACCGCTGCCATCCATCCGCTCATGGTGCTGGTAAGCGACATGGGCTACTAAAATACTTAAATCCCACGACGAACGTAAAAGCTGAAAACCGTAGTTGGTGTGCTCCCGCACGGTGGCCATTTCCTCATCGGAAAGGCGCCGGGGCTGTTCAATAATCTTCGGATCAATACAAACCATGCCGATATCATGGAGGAGTGCGCCGGTGGTCAATTCTTTAATTTTATCCCGGGCGAGCCCCAGATTTTTACCGATCAAGGCCGAAATAATACTCACGTTCACCGAATGCAGATAATAGTAATTATCATGGTTTTTTAAATCCATGAGATTATAGAGGACCGTCGGATTGGTCAGAATCTCATCAAGGATGTAATTGACGACATCATTGACTTGTCTGAGGTTTAATTGCCGGTGCTGGGTGGCTTTGAGAAAAGAATCCTTCACACTCTGCAGGGCGTCACGCACGGTCTGGTCACTGACCGGAGTGCTAAAGGTGGTTATTTTTTCGCCATCCATGTATACGTATAGATGCTCATAACCCAGACTTTTTAGGCGTTCCAGGTAGGATTTGGTCAATTTGACGCCGTTGGATAACAAAATTTTGCCGTCTCCGCTCAAAACAGGCCGGGCAAGATACATATCCTCGGTAATCTCTGACAATGGCAGATAGCGCATCCATTCACCAACCTTCCTTAGTTGTCGATCACCGGAATCCCTCCGGCGTTGGCTCAAGACAAGCCGTTGTTTTCTCCTTCCGGCAGGGAAAAAACGGCTTCCTTGAATATTTCGCCGATGGTTGGGTGGGGGAAAACCACTTTTTTAATCTCTTCCACCTTCATCTTCCGGTCGATCATCATCCCAGCTCCATAAATTAGCTCCGAAGCATGTTCCGTAATCAAATGCGCTCCGATGAGCCGCCGCTCCGGCCGGGTGAAGACTAATTTGCATAGTCCGTCCCCGCCTTCATGCTCCGCAACATAACGTCCACTGTAACGCATGGAAAGCGTAACCGTCTCAACCGCCAGGCCCTTCCGGGCGGCCGACTCCGGCGTCTCCCCTACGGAAGCAACCTCCGGGTCGGTGTAGATCACCGCCGGAATCGCTTCGTAGTTTACCTCCTCCGTCCGGCCCAAAAGTTGGCTGATACAAACCTCCGCTTCCCGGTAAGCCGTATGCGCCAACATCGAACGGCCGTTGACATCGCCGGCTGCATAAAGCCCAGGCACACTGGTCCGGCCGGAACAATCCACCCGGAGGCGGCCCTCTTCCAGCACCGGCCCCAAGTTTTCCAAACCAAAACCGGAGAGTAAAGGTTGCCGGCCCACGCTTAACAAGACGTGCTCGGCCGGGATTATTTCCTCGCCGTCTCCGGTCTTAATTTTCACCCCTTGGCCGTCTACTCCGGTAACCCTGGTATTTAACCGGAAATCAACCCCTTTCTTCCGGTAGTTGTCCAAAAGAACCGCCGCGATGTCCCGGTCGATTTCGCCCCCGATCCGGTCCCTTACTTCAACCACGGTGACTTTACTGCCCACCGCATTGAAGTAGGCGGCCATCTCGAGGCCGATGACCCCGCCGCCAATGACCACCAAAGTGGAGGGAACCCGGGATAAATTGAAAATCTCTTCATTGGTCAAGACCATTCCATTCCGGCGGGCCGGCTCTAAACCGGGAATGGACGGAATAACGGGCACTGACCCGGTAGCAAGCAGGAGATTTTTCCCGCGGTAATATTCATCGCCGGCTTTGACCTGAAATCCGGTGTCATCACAGCCGACAATTTCCCCTTTGGCGACCACCACCTGGACGTTGTTCTTGGCCAGCTGGTTCTTGACCCCGGCCGCCAGGATTTTCACTACCTTATTTTTCCGGGCAATCAGACGTTGCTGGTCAAAACTGATTTTTTCCGCCCGTACGCCATAGGCTGCCCCGTCTTTGGCTCCGGCGTAAATTTTTGCCGCATAAAGCCATGTTTTCGAGGGGATACAGCCTGAATTTAAACAAACACCGCCCAGGGCCGCTTTTTCGATTAAGAGGGTCTTTAAACCGTTTTTCCCCGCCAGACTCGCCCCATGGTAACCGGCCGGTCCTCCGCCGATGACGATCAAATCATAAACCACCCAATCACTCCCCACAGGTGTCGCCAAAGATTTAATCCTTTAATCCCTCACCATCGCGGCCGCCCGGTACGAACTGCGGACGAAAGGACCGGCCGCCACATGGCGGAAGCCAAGCTCAAGCCCTAAGGCTTGGTAACGGGCAAACTGGGTCGGCGGTACATATTCGACCACCGGATGATGCCGGTGGGAAGGCGCCAGGTACTGTCCGATGGTCAAGGCTTCACAACCGGCCGCCCGCAGGTCTTTGAAGACCTGAGCCAGTTCATCTTCACGTTCACCCAACCCCACCATCACCCCGGATTTCGTTCTGATCTGCGGATTGAGTTTTTTGGCCAGGGCGAGGACAGCTAACGAACGCCGGTAGTCGGCGCCCGGACGGACGCTTGGATAAAGCCGGGGCACCGTCTCCACATTATGGTTGAGCACGACCGGCCCGGCGGCCACCACCGTCGCCAGGGCCTGCGCGTCACCCTGAAAATCCGGGACCAGCACTTCCACCGTCGTCGCCGGGTTTAACTCCTTGATCGCCGTGATCACCCGGGCAAACTGCCCGGCGCCACCGTCCGGCAGATCATCCCTGGTCACCGAGGTAACCACCGCATGTTGCAAGCCCAAAGCGGCCACCGCCCGGGCCACCCGGACCGGCTCGTCGGGGGCGGGGGGAGCCGGCCGTCCCTTTTGCACATTACAGAAAGTGCAATGGCGGGTACAGACCGGTCCCAGAATCAAAAAAGTGGCCGTCTTCCGGCTGTAGCACTCCATCAGGTTGGGGCAACCGGCCTCTTTACAAACGGTCGGCAGCGCCAGGTCGTCCAGTAAGCGCTCCACCGCAATCTTCTCCCGCGTT
The DNA here is from genome assembly GCA_036562545.1 of Capillibacterium sp. GTDB lineage: Bacteria > Bacillota > UBA4882 > UBA10575 > UBA10575 > Capillibacterium. The sequence goes on from DATCJZ010000012.1 coordinate 20,387, forward strand.
GACTGGATCTTAACCTTTAACCACGCAGGTTTATGCTGCTCCACCCACCTCTCCCTCCTCCGGAAAGAAAAAAACAACGGCTGCCGGTAGGTTCCCCATTGTTTCTTTCCTTATAATATTATTTCGGCAATTCCGGTTAATTTTTTTACGGCCTTTTTCTCCCCCAAAAAGTTCCAAGCTGGGACCCGGGCCCTTCCGGCCCGCTTCCGGACCACCATTTCCCCCATAGAAAAAAGAAGCGGTCGTGGCCAACCGTTCCTTTTTAGATCTGGTATACTTTGCTTTCCGGCAATAACCGGACTTGGGAACCGGTGAGTAGTTCCACCGCCCGTTCGATCTCTTCCACCCGGAAGATAACGATGGCCTTTTCCTCCGCCTTACCCACAAATGCATACATATATTCAATGTTGATCCCTTTTGTTTCCAACTCCTGCAGCACGCCGGCCAAGCCGCCGGGACAATCGGGTACCTCGACGGCGATCACCTCAGTAGTGCGGACGGTAAACCCGGCTTCCCGGAGCACCGCCAAGGCTTTGGCCGGTTCATTAACGATCAGGCGTAAGATACCGAAATCGGCGGTATCGGCCAGGGAAAGGGCCCGGATATTGATGCCATTTGTCCCCAGGATCCTGGTCACCTGCGCCAACCGGCCGGATTTATTCTCCAAAAAGACAGCAATCTCCCTAATCTTCATTTTGTCCCCCCTTCGCGCAGTCTCCCCGTTTCTATTTTACTATAGACGGCGCGGGGAAACAATCATTCATGGTAAAGATTGCGTTTATCAATCACCCGCACGGCCTTCCCCTCGCTCCGGGGAATGGATTTCGGCTCCACCAGTTTCACCCGGACATTGATCCCCAAGGCGCTTTCGATCCTGGTTCTCAATTTGGCGCTCAATTCTTCCAGCTTCCGGACCTCACTGGCAAACAAGGCTTCCGAGACTTCAATCCGGACCTCCAGATCATCCAGATTGCCGACCCGGTCGACCACCAATTGATAATGGGGAGCGGCCTCACCATTCTCCAGCAAAACCGTTTCGATTTGGGAGGGGAAGACATTTACGCCCCTGATAATCAACATGTCATCGGTACGCCCCAGGATCCGGTGCATCCGTCTGGTGGTGCGCCCGCAGGCGCAAGGTTCCGTCTGGAGAAGACTGAGGTCTCTGGTCCGGTAACGGATGAGCGGAAAGGCCTCTTTGGTCAGGGTGGTAAAGACCAGTTCTCCTTTTTCCCCCTCGGGTAAGGGGTGCCCGGTTTGGGGATCAATCACTTCGACCAGAAAATGATCTTCCTGAATATGCAACCCGTTCTGCTCCGGGCATTCGATGGCAACCCCCGGACCGATAATCTCCGACAAACCGTAAATATCATAGGCTTTAATCCCAAATTGATCCTCAATCCGCCGCCGCATCGGCTCCGACCAGGGCTCCGCCCCGAAGATCCCGGCTTTTACCGGCAAGTCCCGCAGGTTAATACCTTCCTCGGCGGCCACCTCCGCCATGTGTAAAGCATAGGAGGGAGTACAGGCAAGCAGCGTTACCCCAAAATCCCGCATCAGCATGATCTGGCGTTTGGTATTCCCGCCGGAGGTAGGCACCACCATCGCGCCCACCAACTCCGCCCCGTAATGAACCCCCAGCCCCCCGGTGAAGAGGCCGTAACCATAGGCCACCTGGATCCGGTCATGCCGCCCGCCCCCGGCGCTGGTGATACTTCTGGCCATGACTTCGGCCCAGACCCCGAGGTCGTTTTTGGTGTAGCCCACCACCGTCATCTTTCCGGTGGTGCCCGAAGAAGCGTGAATCCGGACCACATCGTCGAGGTCGGCGGCGAATAAGCCAAAAGGGTAATTCTCCCGGAGATCATCCTTCGTCGTGAAGGGAAGGTACTTCAGATCGGACAGGCTCTGCAAATCGGCGGGGGTAATCCCGGCCTCCTCCATTTTCCGCCGGTAAAAGGGGACCCGCTGATAAACCCGCTCGACGACGGCTTTCAACCTTTTCCATTGCAAAGCCTCACGGCGCTCCCGGGCCATGCTTTCATATTCCGGACTCCACATGCAACCATCACTCCTTCATCAATAATTAAAAATTAAAAAAGCCTTCCGTCTCCTGCGAGACGAAAGGCTATGCTTCCGCGGTACCACTTCGCTTACTTAAAAAGTCCCTTTCACCACGGGGAGAAAACGCTTCCTCCCGATGGCTGTTCTCTGGTAACGGCGGAACAACCCGGCCCAACCTACCACCCGTCCGGCGACGGGCTTCAGCCGGCAACTCCAAGGAGAACTTCACCCTGGCCTTCGGGGCCTCCCTCCCACCGGCAGAGGCTCGCTGTACCCTCCCTCCGGGGCTACTCTTCCTCTTCTTCGTCTTTAGCACTGATTTTAATGGATTATACCATAACCGGCAGCGGATGGCAAGAGGGTTTAGATCCCTAAAATCGCCCGGACCGTTTCGGCCATCGCCGCCGGGGTAATCACCCGTCCGTGCCGGACCGGTTTTTTCTTGAGGGCCGCCAGTCCGGCCGGAACCGGCACCCCGGTGGCCGCCGCCAGTTTCTCCATCAAAGCAAATTCGTCGGTCTCGTTTACGTTTTCTTCACCAAAGAGGGCGGTCGCCACGCCCCGGTTAAACTTAAAGGGGCTGGCCGTTGCCGCAATCACCGCCGGCCGCGCATCCCCGGTGCTTGCCAGGTAATCCCGGTAGACCTTATACCCCACGGCCGTATGGGGATCGATTAAATAATGATACTCTTCATAAACCTCTTTGATCGCGTTCGTGGTCTCCGCTTCCGTAGCAAACCCGGCCCAGAAGTCCTCCTGGAGGCGGGCCCTTTCTGCTGCGGTCAACCGGTAACTTCCCGTCTCCTGCAGCTGTTTCATATAAGCCGCCACCCGGCGGGGATCCTCCCCCACCAGTTCGTAGAGGAGGCGCTCCAGGTTGCTGGAGACCAGTATATCCATGGAGGGCGAGATCGTCTGGTAAAAACGGCGGTTCCGGTTGTATTCGCCGGTCCGGATAAAGTCGGTGAGGACGTTATTCCGGTTGGAGGCGCAGATTAGTGTCTGAACAGGCAAGCCCAGTTTCTTTCCGTAGTAAGCGGCCAGGATGTTCCCGAAGTTGCCGGTAGGAACCACCACATTGAAGGTTTCCCCCGGCTTCAGGACTTGCTGCCGGAGGAGTTCCCCCCAGGCTTTAAAGTAGTAGACCACCTGGGGCACCAGGCGTCCCCAATTGATGGAGTTGGCCGAGGAGAAGCGCTTCCCGGCCGCCGCCATTTCCCGCCGGAAATCTTCCGCCGCCAAGAGGGCTTTCACCCCCGCCTGGGCCTGGTCAAAATTGCCGCGCACCCCCACCACAAAGGTGTTCTCCCCTTCCTGGGTAACCATTTGCCGTTTCTGGACCGCGCTGACCCCGTCTTCCGGGAAGAAGACGATTACTTTGGTCCCGGGGACATCCTTAAAGCCTTCCAGCGCCGCTTTCCCCGTATCCCCGGAGGTGGCGACCAGCAGGACAATTTCCGTCTTTTGCTCCTCTTTTTCCGCCGCCACCGTCAAAAGGTGGGGCAGAAGCTGCAAGGCCAGATCTTTAAAGGCGCTGGTCGGGCCGTGCCACAACTCTAAAAAGCCCAGGTTTTCCCCGACCATCGTCAGGGGCGTAATCGCCGGCGTGTCAAAATTAGGTCCGTAAGCCTTGGCCAGACAGGCGGTTAATTCCGTCTGGGTATAGCCGGCAAGAAATAAACGGAGGATGCTCCCGGCCAACTCCGGGTAGTCCAGGCGCGGGACGGCCGGAAAAAGATTTTCCGGGACCGCCGGAAAGATCTCCGGTAGGTAAAGGCCGCCGTCGGGGGCGAGCCCGCTTAAAAGCGCCGTCGCCACCGTCACCGGCGGGCTTTGTCCTCTCGTACTTATATAGCGCATCAAATCTCCCCATTTACAACTGAGATTCGTTAAAGATTTTCTTCCCCCACGGGCGGCGTCCGGCGCCCGGTGGTCTCCCTTTCACCGCCCGCCAGGTAGCGAAAAAAGCCCAGGAGAACAGGTTCTGCTTGGGCTTTCTTTCCTGAAGTGGCGAAAAGGGCTAAACTCCCTTATTCTCCCTTCACCCGGGAGATCGAACTTTTGGTGAGCTTAATCTCAACTTTATCGGCGATCCGTAAACGGATATCCTCATCGCCGATTTCGGTGATTTCGCCGTGAATACCGCCGATCGTGATCACTTTATCCCCTTTTTTCAGCGCATTTAACATTTCCATCCGTTTTTTCTGCTGTTTCCGCTGGGGCACAATCATGATCACCCAAAAAATTGCCAAGAGCGCAAACATCCAGATCAAAGAAGCGACCGAAGCGCCTTGCTGGGCCGCGGGCGCCTGGAAGGCAAAGGCCGCGAGACAAGTCATCCAACAAACCTCCTTTTCAGAAAAGATCTTAGTATAGTATACCACATGAAGGAAGAAAATCCTAGCTTAACTTCTTTCCCCAGCGTTTTCCCCGTAATAAGCCGCGAAGAATTCGGCCTTTGCCCGGTTGTAGGTCCCTTCGATCAAGCTCCGGCGGATCCGCTCCATCAGCCGGGCCAGAAAGAACAGGTTATGGTAGGTGACCAGCGCCAGGCCCAAGATCTCGCCGGCTTTAAAGAGGTGGCGCAGGTACGCCCTGGTGTATTGCCGGCAGGTCGGGCAGGCGCATTCCGGATCCAGCGGGGAAAAGTCCCGGGCATACTTGGCATCGCGGATAATCACCCGCCCCCGGCTGGTCATGGCCGTTCCGTTCCGGGCAATCCGCGTCGGCAGGACACAATCGAACATATCGATGCCCCGGGCCACCCCTTCCCAGAGGGCGTCGGGGGACCCGACCCCCATCAGGTATCTCGGTTTATCCTCGGGTAAGAGGGGGACCGTATAATCCAACACTTCGTACATAAGTTCCTTGGGTTCCCCCACGCTCAATCCCCCCACCGCATAGCCGGGAAAATCCATCGCCACCAACTCCCGCGCGCTCTTTTCCCGGAGATCCCGGAAAGTGACCCCCTGGACAATCCCGAAGAGCGCCTGGTCCGGACGGTCATGCCGCGCACGGCAACGGGCCGCCCACTGGGTGGTCCGGGCCTGGGCCAACGCGGCCTCTTCATAAGTGGAGGGGTAAGGCAGGCAAAGATCAAAGGCCATGGCAATGTCGGCGCCCAGGGCCATCTCGATCTCCATCACCTTTTCCGGAGTGAAGAAGTGGGGCGAACCGTCGATGTGGGAACGGAAGAGCACCCCTTCATCGCTCACTTTGGTCAGTTTGGCGAGGCTAAAGACTTGAAAGCCGCCGCTGTCGGTGAGAATGGCCCCCGGCCAGTTCATGAAGGCATGTAAACCACCGGCCTCCCTGATGAGTTCATGCCCCGGACGTAAATAAAGGTGATAGGTATTGCTGAGGATAATCGTCGCCCCCAGCGCTTGCAACTGATCGGGGCTCATGGTCTTGACCGTCGCCTGGGTGCCGACGGGCATAAAGACCGGGGTGGTCAGTTCCCCATGGGGGGTTTTTAGTTTGCCGATTCGTCCCTGGTGTTCGCTGGATTTATGGACAACCTCAAATTCAAACATAGGTGCCTCCTGTTTTTCCCTTCCTTGCCGGATCAAAATTCGCCAATGGCAAGGTTCCGGCTAAATAATGAGCATCGCATCGCCGAAGCTGAAGAAGCGGTACCGTTCCTTCACCGCTTCCCGGTAAGCGGCGAGGATCAGTTCCCGCCCGGCAAAAGCGCTGACCAGCATTAAAAGGGTGGAACGGGGGAGATGGAAATTGGTGACCAAACCGTCGATCACCTTAAACTTAAACCCCGGGTAGATAAAAATATCCGTCTGTCCTTCCCCGGCCCGAACCGTGCCGTCGGGGCAACCCATGGTCTCCAGCGCCCGGACGGAAGTGGTGCCGACGGCGATCACCCGGTGGCCGGCGGCTTTGGTCTCGGCCACTGCCGCGGCCAGTTCCGGGCTGATCTGGAAATACTCCTCATGCATCTGATGCTCCTCCACCTTCTCCACCTTCACCGGACGGAAGGTGCCCAAACCCACATGGAGGGTAAGGTAACCGGTTTGCACCCCGGCCGCCCGGATCCTGGCCAATAATTCCGGGGTAAAATGCAGGCCGGCGGTGGGCGCCGCCACCGAACCTTCCTTCCGCGCGTAAACCGTCTGGTAGCGGTCAAGGTCCCGGAGGGGCCTTTTGATGTAAGGCGGCAGGGGAACCTCGCCCAGCTTGTAAAGGGCAGCCCGGAGCGCGGCCCCCTCCCGGTTAAACTGGAGGATCCGGCCGCCAAAAGCTGTCCGTTCCAGGGCGACCGCCGCCAGTTCTCCCTCCTCCCCGAAGACCAAAGTCTGTCCCGGCATGACTTTCCGTCCGGGCCGCACCAAAGCCTCCCACCGGTCGGCGCCGAGTTGGGTCAGTAAAAGGACTTCGACTTTGCCGCCGCCGGGGAGCCGCCGCCCCCATAAGCGGGCGGGAATGACCCGGGTATCATTAAAGACCATCAGATCGCCGGGCTCTAACCACTGGAGGATCTGGGGGAAGACCGCATGCTGCCAGGTCTTGGTCTTGCGGTCCACCACCAGCAAGCGGGAACGATCCCGCTCGGCCAGGGGTTCTTGGGCAATCAACTCCTCCGGCAATTCGTAATCAAAATCGGATACTTCCAAATTGAACGCCCTTCTTTCCTCAACTAGCCTTTGTTCCAGATTAAACCGTTTAAAGCGGCGAGCTTTCTTTTTCTGTCCAGTCCGGGGCTAATCGTCCACCTCCCGGTCAAAGTAGCCAAATTCCCGGAGCGCCGGGAGGGAATTCCGCCAGTCTTTTCTGGTTTTGACCCAGAGGTCGAGATAGACAGGCTTCCCGAGGAAAGCCTCGATCTGGGTCCGGGCCTGCTGGCCGATGGTTTTCAATAAACGTCCTTCCCGGCCGATGACAATTTTCTTCTGGGAATCCTTCTCCACCAGAATACTGGCGCGGATATAGATTTTCCCGTTGGGCCGTTCCTTCATCTCCTCGATCTGGACGGCGGTGGAATGGGGAATCTCTTCTTCCGCATTGCTCAAGACCGCCTCCCGGATAAACTCACTGATCAGAAAGGACTCGGGCCGGTCCGTAATCATCTCTTCCGGGTAATACCGGGGACCCGGCGGTACCCTGGCCTCCAATTCGGTCAGGAGCTGGCCCAGGCCTTCGCCGGTCAACGCCGAAATTTGCAACCACGGCCAGGCGGGTGCGCCCGCCCGGGCCAGGAACTCCGCAGGCGTAACGGCCGGTTGCAGGTCGCTTTTGTTGAAAACAACCAGCACCGGCTTGCGGCTTTCCTTTAAGGTCTCCGCGACCCAGGCATCACCTTTCCCCGGCGGCTGGCTGGCATCAATTAGCCACAGGACCACATCCACCAGTTTTAACGTATTTAGAGCGGTTTTGTTCATCTGTTCCCCTAATTTATGCAAGGGTTTATGGAGCCCCGGAGTGTCGTAGAAGATCAGCTGGGCCCGTTCGGTAGTATGGATTACCAGGATCCGGTCGCGGGTGGTCTGCGGTTTCGCCGAGACAATCAGGAGCTTCTCCCCGGCCAGCGCATTAATTAACGTGGATTTCCCCGCATTGGGGCGGCCGATAATCCCGACAAAACCGGAACGATACTCGCTCATCCCATCTCTCCTTCGTCACCGGTTTCAAAGTTATTCTCCATCTTCAACCTCAAAATAATCTTTATTGAAAGCATAAGGCAGGTATTGATCCAGGCTTCCCCAGCGCACCTTCCCCTCTTGGTTGGCCATGATCAAGGTTAAGCGGGGGGCAAACTCCGCCAAAAACTGCCGGCAGATTCCACAGGGCGAACCGGGCTCAGGGCTGTCGGCCACCACCGCCAGCGCCACAAACTCCCTTTCCCCCTCGGCCACGGCCCGGGCGACCGCCACCCGTTCCGCACAGATACAAGCCCCGTAGGAGGCATTTTCGATGTTACATCCCCCATAGATCCGGCCGCTTTTGGTGAGGAGGGCCGCCCCCACCTGGTAGCGGGAATAGGGCGCATAGGCCTTTTCCCTGAACTTCCGGGCTTCGGCCAGTAAGCGCCGGGCCTCTTCCTCGTTCACCGGCGCCAAAGCATCTTCTGTCATTTCTACTCACCCCCATCCTTGATAAAGTTGGAAAATAAGAAAAGTCACCAGCACCCCCAAGAAACTGCCGATGATCACTTCGGTCACATTATGGATCCCGCCTTCCACCCGGCTTTGCACCACCATTAAGCTAAGGAGCAAGGCCAGGCTGGCGACCAAACCATCCTTACTGATCAAGGTAATCGCCGTTGCCAGGGCAAAAGCCACCGCTGCATGACCGCTGGGCATCCCCCCCGAGAGAGGCCGGCCGGTCCCGGTTACGACCTTAAAAAGGACCACAAAGAAGACCACCAGGCTCAAGGCGATCAAGGTCAAGTGGGCCGGGGACTGCACAATACTCTCGATCACTTTGGGCAGGAGCGGATTCAACTTAGGGAAGAAAACAAAATACCCCGTGGCCAAAGCATACACGGCGGCCAACAGGACGGCCCCGGCCGCCACGTCTTTGGCTACGGCGGCCAAAGGATGGTATTGGTGGGTGAAAAGATCAATCGCCGCCTCAAGCGCGGTATTAATCGTCTCGGTCACCAGGACTAAGAAGATGGCCAGGAGCACCAAGAGAAATTCGGTCCTGGTCAGATGCAAACCCAAGCTGAGGCCTAACACCAGGACCGCCGCCAAACAATGGATGCGGATGTTCCGCTGGGTACGGAAGCAAAAGACCAAGCCGTCAATGGCCCGGTTAAAGCTTTCCAGCAGGTTCCTATTCTTCATCGTCCCGGCTCCAGCCCGCTTCGGCAAGGAACTTCTCCTCCTCCGCCCGCATCCGCCGGCGTTCCTCTTCCATTTGGTGATCATGCCCCAGTAAATGGAGTAACCCGTGGACCGTCAGGTAAAGAAGTTCCCGCTGGAAGGAATGGCCATATTCTTCGGCCTGCCGCCGGGCGTAAGGAAGACAAATGATGATATCCCCCAGCAAGTCCGGGATTTCTTCTTCTCCGGCCGCCGGTTCGTCCTCTCCTTCCTCCAGGGCAAAGGAGAGCACGTCGGTGGGGGCGTCCACGCCCCGGTAATCCCGGTTCAACCGGTGAATGGTCTCCTCATCGGTCAGGGTGATCCCCACCTCCGCATCCACCCGGCCATAAGCCCGGAGCACCCGTTCGGCCAAAGCCACAACGGCTTGGAGCGTTTCCTCCGGTAAACCGGTTTCCGGCTCCTGATTAATGATTACCTCCATCCGAATTCATCCTCTCCGTTGAAATAGTCTCCGGATAGTCCGGGTATTTAATCCGGTGGTGGAAAATGCCGCCGAGCACTTTTAAAAAGGCATCTTTGATCTTGTCCAGATCCCGCAGGGTAAGATTGGTCTCATCCAGTTGGCCCGTTTCCAGCCGTTCCTTCAGGATCTTGTCGACCAGCGCTTCCAGGCGGGCGGAGGAAGGCTGTCCCATCGCCCGGGCGGCGGCTTCCACCGCATCCGCCAACATGATCAAGGCTGCTTCCTTGGTCTGCGGTCTGGGACCGGGATAAGAGAAATCGGTCTTCTCCACCGTTTCCTTTTCCTCCTGGACCTTCTCCGAAGCCTGCTGGTAAAAATAGCGGATTAAATCCGTCCCGTGGTGTTGTTCGATAATATCAATAATACACTGGGGAAGACCGTAGGAGCGGGCCAGTTCCACCCCGTCCCGCACATGGGAGGTGATGATTAAGGTACTCAAACTGGGCGCCAGCTTTTCATGGGGATTGTCGTTGGTGATCTGGTTCTCCACAAAAAAGTAAGGCCGCCGCAGTTTCCCCACATCATGATAGTAGGCGCCGACCCGGACCAAGAGACTGTCGGCACCGATGGCGTCGGCCGCCGCTTCCGCCAGGTTCCCCACAAGGATACTATGGTGGTAGGTGCCCGGAGCTTCAATCAACAAGCGCTTCAGCAAAGGCATATTGGGATTGGCCAGTTCCAACAGGCTTAAGGGTGAAGTCAAGCCGAAAAGATGCTCAAAGAAGGGAAGAAAGCCGTTGGCCAGCGCCGTCGCCAGAATCCCGTTAAAACCGGCAATCAAGGCATAGAGGAAGAGACTGGTCACCCGTTTAATCCCGAAAAGAAAACCCAAGGAAAATACGGTAAAGAAGTTAATCCCCGCCAGGTACCATCCCCGCCGGATCATCTCCTTCCGCTGGGTGAGATTGAACATCAAATAGATTGCCGCCGTCCCGTTGATAAAATAGAAAACGGTCAGCGTCAGGCTGAAATCAAAGATTAGGCCAATCATCAAACTGAGCAGCGCCGTAATGACCCACGCCACGTCCGGCTTGCTTAAGAAGGAAAGAACAATCCCGGCAAAAGCCAGCGGGACAAGATAGGACAGCCAGTCCACATTTAAAAGACTGATCGCTTTCGCCACCGCCAGCACCACCACCGTGACCAGAGCCATGAGATAAAGGTGGCGCTCCTCTTTGATCAGTTCTTTCTTGAAGAAATAAATATAGAGTAAACAAATGGCGATCAAAAGCAAGGAAAAGACGGCCAAACTAAAGAAGATAAGCGCCCGGTTCCCGCTGTTGTCAATCAGGGCCAAATCCCGGAGGATCTGAATATGCTCGTTCGTGACGATATCGCCCTCACTCAAGATCAAACTGCCCTTCTCCACTTTGACCGGGGGCACCCGGCGTCTCGCTTCTTCCTGTAACTGCCGGATCTTGGCTTCATCCCTGATCAGGTTGGTAAAGAGCATGGCTTCGATGAGCGGTTGAATCACCGTTTGGTCCTGGGGCAACACTAAAAAACGTTCCTCACCCACATACCGGCGGAGTTCTTCCTCGACCGTATCCATGGTCTGGGGGCCGATCTTCCGCTCGGTCTCAAAAGCAACATAGACCTGGCGCAAATTTTTAATCATCCGCTCATAATCGGCGGCTTCCATCACGAGCACCGTATTGAGAGTCACATCGGGTACTTCGGCAAACTTTGCATCCACCTGTTCCAGTTCCCGACGGAGGGCCGGCCGGATGGCATCCAGATCCAGCGTTTTTCCGCCTTCTGCCGGCGTTTGCCCCTCCGTCTTTTTATTTTCCGTAGCAGTTCCGTCTTTCCCGGCTCCTCCGTCTGGCGCATCCGTTTCTTCCCCGTTTACGGTTTCGCCTTCCGCCGGTTCATGGATCTGCCGCCGGTATTTGCCAAAGATCTCCACCACTTGGTTGTAGCGGTTCCCGGCTTGGATCCCCGCCTCTATGCTGATGGTCTGGTATTCCAGTTTATCTTTGTTCTCTTCAAAGGCCCGCTCAGCCGCCTGGTCCATCAATTCTTCAGTTTTGAAGGTATTCTTCACGGTCCGCGGAGCCTTGATATCCTCCCCGACGTAGGGCTCGCCCAATTGGATGTGGAGCGCTTTGGGTACCAACTCAATCTGTAAGATGGAAACAATCGCCAAAAAACTGGCGACAATCAGTATTCTTTCCCGTACCGTCTTTTGGCCAAAAAAGCGCCGGACCCATAACCATTTGGCAAGGACACCACGCCACCGCTGGTTAGCCTTGGCCTTATTTTTCTCCCCCTGGCGGGTTTCCTTCTTCTCCATGTTCAGGCCTCCTTTACGAACCGGAAGCGCCTCCCTTTTCTTCTTTTTGCTCCCGGGACTCGTAAGCTTTGATAATCCTTTGCACCATTTCGTGGCGGACCACATCCCGGTCGCCCAAATAAACAAAGGCGATCCCCGGCACGTCTTTGAGGATCTCCGCCGCTTCCACCAGGCCGGATGCTTGTCCTTTCGGTAAATCGATCTGGGTGATATCACCGGTCACCACGACCCGGGAGCCCCATCCCATCCGGGTCAGGAACATCTTCATCTGCTCGGTCGTGGTGTTTTGTGCTTCGTCAAGGATGATAAAGGAATCATCAAGGGTGCGTCCCCGCATATAGGCAAGGGGGGCAATCTCGATCACCCGGCGTTCCATATATTTTTGGTATAACTCGGCCCCTAAAATATCAAAGAGGGCATCGGTCAGGGGCCGCAGGTAGGGATCGACCTTTTCCTGCAAATCGCCCGGGAGAAAACCCAGTTTTTCCCCGGCTTCCACCGCCGGCCTGGTCAGCACCAGCCGGTTCACCTGCTTACTCTGGAGAGCGGCAACCGCCATTGTAACCGCCAAATAAGTTTTCCCGGTCCCGGCCGGCCCAATCCCGAAGGTCAAGACATGATCGCGGATGGCTTCCACATATTTCTTCTGCCCGTAAGTCCGGGGAGTAATCCGTTTTCCCCGGCTGGTCACTTGAATCGGCTCTGCGCTAAACCCGGTCTCCGTCGCCGGCCCCTCCCCGTTGCGGAGGAAGACATCCACCGTATAGCGGATTTCGTGGGGGCCAAGGGCTACCCCCTTCTCCGCCTGGTTCCGCAACTCCTCCAGAACCACCAGGGCTTTATCGACTTTCTCTTCATCGCCGGCCAGATAGAGTTGATTTCCCCGGGCGGCCAGGGTCACCTCCAGGGCGGTGGCCAGATCCTTCAGGTTCTGGTCGTATTCGCCAAAGAGTACCGGGGCAATCTTGGGGTTGATCTCCAGTGTAATTTCGGAATGACGCAACCTTTTTTCTTCTCCTCCTTTTAATTGGGAACATTAATGCCGGGAACGGCAATATTTTCTTCCGTTTCCATCAACAAACGGTAAGTCAGGACTTCCCCTTGAACGCTCCAGTCCCGGCGGATCGTCTTCGGCTGTACACCGGGGGGAAGGATCAGCCCGGTTCTTTCCTGCGCTTTTTTTTCTGCTTTGGCCAGCGCGTCGGCCGGCTGAACCTTGACCGGCGTCCATTCCACCGTTTGGTAGGTATCTTTAATCAATTCGACCAAACCCGGCCCATTCCTCCCGGGCAAAATTGTCTTTACCATCCGTTCCTGATGGACAAAACCGGAGGCTTTTCCACGGGCCAAAAAGGACAGCAGGCGGCGGCCCAGGCGTAAACGGTAGACCACCCTTTGCCCGCCGGTTACCACCGGCTCCAGGACCGTCAACGGTTCTTCCACTTCCAGCTCATACCAGACCCGGGCCCGTACTTCACCCGCCGCCTTCACTTTCTTGCTCTCCACCGAACCATCCAAATGGACCAGGCGGGTTTCACCGCTGATCAAGAGATCCCCCCGGGCGACCGTGTCACCCTCCCGGACCACCGGCGTTCCGCTCAACACCAAAATCCTGGTGATCAGCCCGTCCTTGCCGGCAAATAAATGGGGGGGGTCCTGTACCGTGGGCGCCTTGGTTTTCTCGGCGATGGTCACCTCGGCCACCACCCCTTTAAGCCCGATGTTAAGCCAGACCGCTTCCGGAAGGCGAATCCGGAGTTCCCGGATGAGCCAGTCCCGTTTCCCCTCGATTTGCCGGCGGGAAACGCCGGGCGTAAGCCCCAAAGCCGAGAGTTCCCGGAGGACCCGGGCCGGTTCAAGCTCTGTGGTCCCTTTGATCTGGATAAACCAGATAAAAGAAGAAAGCAGCTTTAATAAAATCAGGAAAAGGAGGAGCCCCAGGAGCCAGCCTTTTTTCCGCCACACCCGTTGCCGGAAAAAAGGCCAGCCTCTTCTCATTAAAATCTTCCCTTTGGTCTTGGTCTGGACGAAAAAGGGACGCAGCAGCGGATATTGACGGGCATAGACTTTAAAAAGGATGATCCCGGGGGCTTTCCGCTGGATATCCCAGAAAACCACGCCGGCGGCCAGGCCCCGGTTGATCAACTCTTCACTCCGGGCCCCCTTCACCATGGCTACCAGATAACCTTGGCCAAAAGCCGTGAGGTTCCGGGTGATCATGGGGTTTCCTCCCCCTCCTCCGCCCAGGCGATGGTCCGGATCCGGCCGGCAATCTCCACTTGGTCTTGGGTGATTAACTTGATCGCCAATTCTTCCCCTGTGATCTTGAGCGCACCCACCGAAGTTTGCAGCCAGATCTCGGTACCGGTGTACACCTTCAGTCCTTGGTGGTTTTCCACCAAAAGCTGTTGGTCCCCGCTGAGCACCAGCCGGGGAAGGTTGAGGACAACCTCGGACGGCAATTCGAAAAAGGCCGCAACTTTCGCCCCGAACCCCGTCTTTTGCTTCCCCTTTTCCACTGCTTCCATCCTTCCCGTCTTCAATGCTTTGCCGCTTGACCCGGCCGCCCGTTTTCGTCTGCCAAGATCACTGACCCTTCCGCCAGCTTCGTTGCTGCTTTCCTTCATTTCGTAAAACCAATGGAGCCGGCGTGAGCAACCTGCGGCCGGGGTAAGCAATTCAGTCTCCATTTTCCCTTCCGCTTTTACCAGAATATGCTTTCGGCCGCCAGAAAATGAGTGGAAGGATGGCAGGTTTCCGGACCAACGGTCAGGACTTCCGGTAACGCTCCGCGAGAAAAGTGAGAATCCGGTCTTTACGGTTCCGGGCGGGGTCCTCCGTCACCCAACGGAAGATTTCGTCCAGCACCGCCCCCACCGCCGGACCGGGGGGTAAAGCAAGAAAGGCCATGACATCATGGCCGTTGACCGCCAAATCTTTCCTGGTCAAAACGGTCTCCCCCGTGAGCAGCGCCTCAAGGCGGCGGGCCAATAACGACAGACTTTCCCCGGCTTGGCGGGGGGGATTGCCGCTGGCCACCAGATCGGCCCGTCTCAATTCCAAGAGGTCAAAGATGTGCGCCGGCCCAACCCTGCCCACCAGCCGCCGGAGGGCGGCATCGGTGAGCCCCGGATCGGCGGTAAACATATGCCGGCGGATTAAGGTCAAGATCTTCTCCCGGGCCGCATTGGGGAAGCGCAGGCGTTCCAGGATGGCCGCAGCCAAGTCATGACTGACCTGATCATGACCATAATAATGGACCCGGCCGTCCGCCGCCACCTGCCGGGTGGTGGCTTTGCCCAAGTCATGCAGGAAAGCGGCCCAGCGCAGCTCCGGCGTGGGTTTGATGGCTTCCACCGTGGCGACCAGGTGCCGGAACAAGGCCGGCTCTTCCCGCAGGGCCGGTAAAAATTCGGGGGAAATTATGGTCAAGAGGCCACTCCGGGCAAGTCCCCAAAGGCCCAGGGCGGGTTTAACCGCCGTCAAGATTTTGGTCAATTCGTCCCGGAGGCGTTCCCCGCTGACCCGCCTGATTAATTCAGCGACAATCCCCTCTTCCGTCCCGTTTTCCCCGTGAAAGCCCAAGGTAGCCTGGAAACGGTAGAAGCGGAGCATTCTCAAGGGGTCTTCGGTAAAACGGGCCCGGGGCTCCCCCACCGCCCTGACCAAACGGCGCCTGAGATCCCTGACTCCATGGTAGGGATCGACCAGTTTTTCCCTGAGGGGATCGAGGGCAATGGCATTGATCGTAAAATCCCGCCGGGCCAGGTCCTCCTCCACCGCCGGAGTGAAGGCGACCCAGTCGGGGCGGCGTCCGTCGCTGTAGCCTCCTTCCCGGCGGAAAGTGGTCACTTCCACCTGAAGATCGTCAACCAGCACGCCCACCGTGCCGAACTTTTCTCCCAACGGAAAGGTCCGGGGAAACACCGTCCTGACCTCGTCCGGCCGGGCGTCGGTGGTGACATCCCAATCCTGGGGTTCCCGTCCTAACAAAAGATCCCGCGGGGCGCCCCCCACCAGGTAAGCCTGGTAGCCGTTACTTTGCAAACGGTGGAGAACGGTCAGGACCGCCGCCGGAACCTGCCGCCGGATCCGGTGCCACCTTCCCACCCAAAAGCCCAAAACAATCTCCTCCTCACCCCTTCCGCCGCGCCGGAGGCATAAAAAAACCGGACCGGCATAGAAATAAGTAATTACCTTAGCAATTCGGCGGTGAGCTTTGGTGCGCATCATCATTATCCTGAGCAAAGAGAAAATCCTCTTCTTCCTTTCCCTCCTGGGAATCGGGCTCACCCTGGCTTTGGTTGCTCCTTTTCTCCTCCGGACCGCCCCGGCCGGGAGTAAACTGAAGAAGGCCACCATTCTCATTGATCCGGGCCACGGGGGAATCGACGGGGGAACTCGGGATGCCCAAGGCCATTTGGAAAAGGATATTAACCTGGCCATCGGTTTAAAAATCCGGGATTACCTCCGGCAAAGCGGAGTCAACGTGGTCATGACCAGAGAAGACGACCGGGAACTCGCCCCTTACGAGCCGGGCCGGAGCGGAAGGCACCGCCGGGATCTCAGTTCCCGGATTGAACAGGCTAAAAAAGCAAAGGCCCTTTTCCTGGTGAGCATCCATTGCGACTGGTCAACCGACCCCAAGCGCCGCGGGATGGTTGCTTTTTATTTTTACCGCAACCCGGCCGGAAAAAAGCTGGCCCTCGCGATCCAGGAAGAGCTGAACAAAATCCAGCCCACGCCCCATACGGCCGCGCCGGGCCGCTATTTTATCCTGGAACAACCGGGGGTCACCGGCGTCATTGTCGAAGTGGGCTTCCTCTCCCATCCCGAAGAAGCCGCCCTCCTCCGGCAGACGGCGTACCAAGATAAGATCGCCTTCCACATCGCCCGGGGCATTCTTCAGGTTTTACCTGACTTTCTTACGGAGCAGGCTCCGGTGGCGCCGGATCCGGCGTCCTGACCATTGCCCGGGCACGGCTGAAGTTCCCGATCATCAGGTGGGGGAAGGCTTTGTGTAATTCCGCCAGAAAGTCGGCAATCCCCAGCGCCTCCCCTTCCGGCACGAGCTTTGCCCGGTGCAGCTTCGCCCAGAAATAATCGGGATCCATATTCAAATTCCGGATCTGGACCATCCCCACCGGGTATTTCCGGAGAAAAGCAAAAAGCTGCTCGATTTGGGACTCCCGGTCGGTGAAACCGGGCATCGTCAATAAATTCAACGAAACAAAGACGGAATGCCGCCCAAGTCGGCTGATGGCCTCCCCCACTTGGTCCAGACTGTAACCCTGGGGTTGGTGGTAGAATCGGTAAAACGCCGGCGCCGCCGAAAAGAGGCTGACCCGGGCGGTATTTAAGCCGGCCACGGCCAGCTCCTCCAGGACCTCCGGAAGGCTGGCGTTGGTGTTGATATTAACCGTCCCCGCCTTTGTCTTTTGACGGATCCGGGTAATGGCTTCCTTAATGACGCCACCAGCCAGCAGCGGTTCGCCCTCACACCCCTGGCCAAAACTGATGATCCCATCCTCCGTGGTCAAATGGGCCAGGGCAAGCTCGACCACTTCGTCGGCGGAGGGCCGGAAACAGATCCGGCTTTGGGGCGCCGGGCAGCATTCGGCCGCCTGTTTGGAAATACACCCCAGGCACCGGGCGTTACAGGCGGGGGAAACCGGAATTCCCCCTTCCCAGCGGCCGTAAAAGATATTCTGCGCTGTAAAACACTGATACTCCTCGGCACAGCGGGCCAGTTGCCGCAGAATGCGGTTTTCCGGAAAGCGCGCCAGTTTTTCCCGGACGAGGCGGGGAAGCTCCGGCGTGTTATAAAACCGGGGGTCCCATTTTTCCGGGTCGTCGGTACGGCGGGCGGCCACCCAGAGCCGGTCATCCTTAAACGCCACCGCCGTGTAACCGAAGAGCGGCAGCGCGGGTGCGGCCGGTCCCCGTTCGTAAGCGGGTAAAAAGAGGCGGGTATAACCCTGGGGAAGAATGGCCGCCACGGCGGTCAACCGCTCCTCCGCAATGGTTTCCATTTCGCCCCGGGCCGACAACCCCAAAGGAGCCCGGCCCGGCAGGGAAAAAAGGGTCGCCCCGGCGGGGAGGGGGATCAGATCGGCCGCCGTCAGTTCCCAGTATTCCTGTCCGGCGGCCCCCACCGCCGTCAGGTCGGGATCAAAGGCGATCTCCCCCCGGGCGGTGGCGTAGACTACTTTAAAGTCGTTTCCCATCAGCAGAAATCTCCCTTAAAGATGGAAAAAGGAAGCTCGGCACTTACCTCCCTTCCTTTCTCCCTTCACTCCTTGTTTAGCCGAAATATTTTAATAAAAACGGTAAATCCAGTTCGGGATAGACCGGAAAACGATCCAGCAAGGCCTGGATCCGGCCCCGGACTTCGGTTTTTACCCCTTCATCCAGACAGTAACGGGCTTTGCTTTCCTGGCCGGCTTTGGCGCCTTCGGTAATCCGCTCCGGTTTGGTGTTGCTTAAAACCTGGTATAAACAGGCCGCAATCTCTTTCATCTCGGCGGGTCCCATCCCCAGGGTGGTCACGGCCGGCGTCCCGATCCTGAGGCCACTGGTGTACCAGGGCCCGTTCGAATCATAGGGCAGCGAGTTCCGGTTGAGGGTAATCCCGCACTCCCGGACCGCGCTCTCGGCCTGGCGGCCGGTTAAACCGAAGGGGCGGACATCGATAAGCAGGAGATGGTTGTCGGTCCCGCCGGTAAGCACCTCCATCCCCAGGTCGCGACAGGCCTGGGCCAGTCTTTGGGCGTTCTCCACAATCCGCCGGGCATAGTCTTTAAATTCCTGGGTATTGGCTTCGGTTAAGGCGACCGCCTTGGCGGCCAAGACATGGGGGAGCGGACCGCCCATCACCAAAGGACAACCTTTATCCACATGTTCCGCGAACTCCTTGGTGCAAAGGACCAAACCGCCCCGGGGTCCCCGTAAGGTTTTGTGGGTGGTGGTGGTCACTACGTGGGCATGGCGGACTGGATCATAATCGCCGGTGAAGACCCCGCCCGCCACCAAGCCGGCAAAGTGGGCCATATCCACCATTAAAACGGCGCCTACCCCGTCAGCGATCTCCCGTAAACGCCGGAAATTGATGGCCCGGGGGTAAGCGCTGTAACCGGCAAGGAGAATCAGGGGTTTAACCTCCGCCGCCTGTTTGGCCAGGGCGTCGTAGTCCAGGAGCCCGGTCTCCCGGTCCACCCCGTAACTGTAGGCCTCAAACATCTGGGCGGAGACATTATGCCGGTACCCGTGGGTCAGGTGGCCGCCGGCGTAATAGTCCATCCCCAAGAGCCGCTGGTTGCCCAGGAGGGCCCGGAGTTTATTCCAGTCTTCCCGGCTTAAGTGGGTCGGGTCCTTTACGCCCCACTCTTCCAGAGTCGGGGTTTTTACCCGGGCGTTTAAAATCGCCCAATAGGCAATCAAATTGGCATCGGCGCCGCTATGGGGCTGCACATAGGCGTGTTCCGCCCCGAACAAGCGGCAGGCCTGCTCGGCCGCGTAGCTTTCGATCTGGTCCACATTGTCGCAGCCGGCGTAAAAACGGTGAAAGGGAATCCCTTCCGCATACTTGTCCGTCAGTAAATTACCCATGGCCAATTGGCAGGAGAGGGAAGAATAATTTTCGCTGGCAATTAACTTTAAGTTTCTTCTTTGGTCCCGTAATTCATAAACAATATGCCGGGCCACTTCCGGCGCCACTTCGGCAACTTTGCTGAGACTTGCCAGATAAGCAATGAATCCCGTTTGCCAGTGGGCCGGATCCGTAGCGGTTAAATAAGCTTTCAAGGCAGCGCTTGTCATCGTCGCGATAACTCCTCACTTTCTTCTGAACCGATTCTTATTCTTAGAATTATACCACCTTCCGCTTATTTGTCAATTTTACAGAAAAAAGCGGCCTTGCCGGCACTCGGATTATAACTGTCGCTCTTCGTTAATACTTTTGTCGAAAGGTTTATGGGGAAAAAAGGCGAATTAATATTTTTTAGCCGTGAAAAGGGATACTCCTTTTCCGGCATTTCAAAGGAGGGTCATCCGTGAAACGAATCGTCTTAACCGGCGGCGGGACAGCCGGGCATGTCATGCCTAACCTGGCCCTGCTGCCGAAACTACGGAGCAACGGTTGGGAAGTATTATATATCGGCAGTTACGACGGGATGGAACGGAAGCTTATCGAAGAGCAACGGATCCCCTATTACCCGGTGGCCACCGGCAAATTCCGGCGCTATCTCGCCGGGCAAAATTTGACCGATCCCTTCCGGGTGATGAAAGGAATAGTCCAATCTTACCGCTTACTGAAAAAACTCCGTCCCCAGGTTGTTTTCTCCAAAGGCGGCTTTGTGGCGGTGCCGGTCACCATTGGTGCCTGGCTAAACCAGATCCCCGTGGTTCTCCACGAGTCGGACCTCACCCCCGGCCTCGCCAACCGGCTAGCCCTTCCCTTTGCCTCCGCCGTCTGCGCCTCTTTTCCCGAAACCTTAAAGCATCTGCCGAAAGAGAAAAGGGTGCTGACCGGGAATCCCATCCGCCCGGAATTACTGGCCGGTTCAAAGGAAGAAGGCCTTAAACTTTGTGATTTTACCCCGGAGAAACCGGTCTTGCTGGTTATGGGCGGGAGTCTGGGTTCGCTCACCATCAACCGGCTCATCCGCGCCATTCTCCCGGAGCTGCTCCTCCAATTCCAGGTAGCGCATATTTGCGGCCAGGGGAACATCGACCCCACCCTAAACGGCTATAAGGGGTATAAGCAATTTGCCTTTGTCGGACCGGAACTCCCCCATCTCATGGCCGCCGCCGACATTTGCCTCTCCCGGGCCGGGGCTAATTTCCTCTTTGAACTGCTGGCTTTGAAAAAGCCCCATCTCCTCATTCCGCTCCCGAAAAAGGCCAGCCGGGGCGATCAGATCCTCAATGCCCAGTCCTTTAAGGCCCAAAACTTCAGCATGGTCCTGTACGAAGAGGAAATCAGCGAAGCGATCCTGAAAAAACAGATTTTCGCCCTCTATCAAAACCGGGAGGAGTATATTAAAGCGATGAGCAAAAGTAACCTGTCCGACGCCGCCACGGAGATTATCCGGGTCATCGAAAAGACGGCGGCGCCCGCTTTACCCTCCCCGCCCGGCTAAGAAAGGCTCCCGGCCTGGTCCGCGGGGAATAGGAATTAATAAGAACTCCTTATTATATTTGCTTGATTTGGGCGCTACTTACGTTCCTCCCGCCGGTTTTTTCATAAAATGAAGCGGGAGGTGATAAAATGAGTAGCGCCTGCAGTGTTTTACGCCGCATTGAGGAGGTCTCCCAGGCGGTCGCCGAATTTCTGGGGAATCCGGCGGCCCTGACCCCGGCGGTGGCCGCCGATCTGATCAACCAGATTGAACTGATCCGCGGCGCCGTGCGCAACCTGCCCCTCGCTTCCGGTCCCAAAAACGATATCCTGCGCCGGCTGAACCAGGCCCAGTTTATTCTGCAAAACGGAACCCTGGGCCTTTCCGCCATCGAGCGGGTGCTTGCTGTTTTGCAAATCCTGCAACTGACCGCCTTTAAAGTCAAAAACCGGAAACTGCCATGCCCACAGGGTTTTGTGAAGGTCCATCCTTCGGGCCGTTTTAATACCCTCTGTCTTTGTTCCTGAAAGTTGATCCCTGCCAACCACTGAGGAAGCGACCCCCCCGCCCGGCGGGGGGTATTCTTTTAAATGGTCACCGTTGCGCGTGCCGCCTGGTTCGTGGTGATATACTCCCAGACCGCGATGGCGGCTTTCGCTCCTTCCCCCGCCGCCACGATAATCTGTTTCTCCGGCAAGGTGGTCACATCGCCGGCGGCAAAGACCCCGGCAATGCTGGTTCGGCAGCGGCAGTCCACGATAATCTCTCCCCGCTGGTTCCGGCGGAGATCAGTAAAGATCTCGCTGTTCGGTTCCAGTCCGATCTCAACAAAGACGCCTTCCACCGCCAATTCTTCCTCCGTCCCGCTCCGGAGGGAGCGGATCGTCACCCCTGTCACCATCCTCTCGCCGTGGATAGCGGTAACCCGGGTGTAAGGATAAAGCCGGACCCGGGGATGATTCCGGATTTGCCCGGCCAGCGCCGCTTCGGCCGTGATCTCCTGTTCGGTGATTAAATAGACGGTCTTCGCCCCCACGTTCAGAAGGTCCAAAACGGCCTGGACGCCGGAGTTGCCCCCGCCGGCCACGGCCACCTTCGCGTCACGGAATAAGGGTGCATCACAGGTGGAGCAGTAACTGACCCCCTTCCCCCGTAGCTACTCCTCTCCGGAAACAGCCAGTCTTTTCGGTCTTTTCCCGGTCGCCACAATCACCGCCGTGCCCCGGTGGGAACCGCTTGCCTTTCCCTCCACGACAAAAAAGCCGTTTTCCGCCCGGAAGGCAACGGCTTCATCTTCAATCATCACCAGGTTTTCCCCCGGCAGTTGGTCTTTAAAGCGGCGCATCAACTCGGGCCCGTCAATCTCCATAAAGCCCATATAGTTTTCGACCACCGTCGTCCAGTTGGCCTGGCCGCCAAAATCCTTACTCAGCAATAAAGTATGTAAACCTTTCCGCCGGCAATACAAGGCCGCCGTCATCCCGGCGGGCCCGGCCCCGATGATCAGCACATCGTACCCGGCCGTACCCATCAGCCTTCCTCCGCCTCCGTTTCCGCCAGTGCCGCCCGGATGCCCTCGGGATCGTAACCAATAATGATCTGCCCGCCGATGGTGGTCACCGGTACGCTCCGCTGCCCGGTAAGTTTAACCATCCGCCGGGCCGCTTCCGGATCTTCCCCCACATCGAGTTCGGTAAAGGCAATCCCCTCTTCTTTCAAAAATTCCTTCAGTTTGCTGCACCACGGGCAAGTCGAAGTGGTGTACACTGTTACCTCCGGCATTGTTAAGCCTCCTTTCTTCTTATCTCCTAGAAGTCTGCCCGTTCTGTTTCTCGTTGTAAACACAGATCCCGGACCGCATGGTGTTCTCCGCCTTTGGAAAAAGCTTTCACGGCTTGTCGGCGCTCCCGGTCTCGAACTTGCGCACTGCGCAAACCGGCGGCAGCCGGCATGGGCGACTGTTCAGTTCTACTGTTCCGTTCTTATGATAACTTTCCTCCGGTGGTTTCATGCGCCGACTCGCATTTACCCGTTCGCCCCGGCTCCTTCCTCCGCGTAGGCCTTGGGCCCCAGCGTAAACAGATCCCGGCCTTGGGCATCAATGGCCACAATCAGCGGCATCGCTTCCACCTCCAAGCGGTAGACGGCCTCGGGTCCCAGCTCCGGATAGGCCAGCAATTCAGCCTTTTTAACCGTTTGGGCCAGGAGGGCGGCGGCCCCGCCGGTGGCCACCAGATAGACGGCCTGATACCGCTTAAAGGCGGCGATGACCTCCGGGGAGCGGGGGCCCTTCCCAATCACCAGCTTTAGCCCGTTGGCCAGCAAAGGCGGGGTATATGCATCCATCCGCCGCCCGGTGGTGGGTCCGCAGGCGCCGATCACCTTCCCCGGCGGGGTCGGACTGGGACCGGCATAAAAGATAGCTTGGTTCTGTAAAGGGAAGGGTAAAGCTTCTCCCGCCTGGAGTTGGGCCACCAACCGTTGGTGGGCGGCGTCCCTGGCCGTATAGACCACCCCCGAAAGATGAATCAAGTCTCCGCAAGTTAAAGCGGCTACTGCTTCCGGACGCACCGGCGTGCAAAGGGTTTTGGGTGTACGCATCCTTTCTTCACCTCACAACAGGATTGACCGGTGGCGGGCCACGTGGCACTGGAGATTAACAGCCACCGGCAGGGCGGCGATATGGGTCGGATAGGTCTCTATGTGGACCGCCAAGGCCGTTACCTTCCCCCCCAGACCTTGCGGCCCCAGCCCGGTCCGGTTGAGCAAAACCAAAAGTTCCTTCTCCAAAGCGGCCACCGCCGGATCGGGGCTTGGCTCTCCGGCCCGGCGGAGGAGGGCTTCTTTCGCCAGTAAAGCGGCTTTTTCCATTGTCCCGCCGATCCCGACACCCACAATCAACGGCGGGCAGGCGCAGCCCCCGGCCGCCTTCACCGTTTCCAGGACAAACTGCTTGATCCCGGGGATCCCGTCCGCCGGCGCCAGCATTCGGACCCGGCTCATGTTCTCGCTGCCGGCCCCTTTGGGCGCCACCGTAATTTTAAGGCGATCCCCGGGCACAATCCGGGTATGAATCACCGCCGGCGTATTATCGTTGGTGTTGACCCGGGACAAAGGGGACAGCATTGATTTCCGCAGGTACCCTTCTTGATAACCCCGGCGGACGCCTTCATTGACCGCGGCCGTCAAATCCCCTCCAATAAGGTGCAGATCCTGCCCCACCTCCAAAAAGACCACCGCCATCCCGGTATCCTGACAGATGGGGAGTTGTTCCCCGGCGGCCACCTCCAGATTCTTCAGGATCTGATCCAGGATGAAACAACCAAAGTCCGACTCCTCCTCGGTCCTTGCTTTTTCCAGAAGAAGCCGGACATCATCCCCCAGCGACCGGCAGGCTTCCACCGCCAGACGGGCTACTGCTTCCGTAACCAGCGCCACATCAAGCTCCCTCATTTTGCTCTCCCCTTTTCCGTATAAAATCAATTCAGATCATTCTTAAACCCATTATATTACAAAAAAAGCCCCGGTTTAACAACCGGGGATTCAAATAAAAAAACTGCCTTCATGCACTTCGCACTCGGCAGTATTATTTCCATGGTGCCCAGGACCGGACTTGAACCGGTACGGTTGCCCATACGCCCCTCAAACGTACGCGTCTGCCAGTTCCGCCACCTGGGCACGTTCAGCAAAATTAATTATACATTCCCGCTTTCCAGTTGTCAAGGCTTTAACCTGA
This sequence comes from Capillibacterium sp., assembly GCA_036562545.1. GTDB lineage: Bacteria > Bacillota > UBA4882 > UBA10575 > UBA10575 > Capillibacterium. Next base: position 44,904 of record DATCJZ010000012.1, read on the forward strand.
ACTTTTTGTGGAAGGGGCCTTTCCCTTTTCTCCGGCCGGGATCGTTTGGGCCGGCCTCCCTATTTGACCGCCCCACTACCGCCAATCGGCACATAAGTCTGATAAGTGTAAGTCAGCTTACTCTGGCTTTGAGGCCAGACGGTAGCCTCCCAGTTCAATTCGGAGGTGGGATTCGGTCCGGTTTGGAAGACCGCCTTTTTTACCGCGGAACCACCTTCCCCGACGGAGAGGACTTCCCCGGGAACTTGATGGGTAACCTTCAGTTTGATCTGGCTGTTCTTGGTGTTTTCCACCGTAATCTCCCCGCGGACGCGGACAAAGGCATATTCTTGCTCTTTGTAGGTCAGGGAACCCTGCACCCGCTCAAATTCAACCTCGCTGGCCTGCACCCGGATCTCCGGTTCCGTCATCACCCGGATATCGCCGCTCTGATTGATGGCGATGTAGGGGAATTCACCCGTCCCCAAGGGCCGGTCCCTCATCATCAACAGCACCCGCCCTTCGAGCCAGGGGATGGAGGAGTTATTGTAAACCCGGTATACTTTCCAGACCGGCTCCACCACCACCTCCTGGCTGAAGAGGGAACGGGCGAGCCGCACCTGGTAAAGGGGTTCCACCCGTACGGCCCCGCGGTAGAGGGGGAGCTGAATTCTTTCCCCTTTTTTCAAGGTTACCGCATTATTATGTTTATACATAATCAAAGAAGCGGCATCGACCGTTGACGAAGAAGACCCGTTCGCCAGTTCGGCGGCGGTCCGCAGGCCCATCGCGGTAAGCTCGGCCCGTTTGGCCACATAACCCTGGTCCGTCGGAAAATAGACCAGCGGCGACAGTTCGGAAGCAAACTGTGCTCCCTTTTCCACCAGATAAACAGTGGTATTTGTCAGATCGGTCGCCTCGTTCCAGACCACCCCGGAATAGGAAAGGACACCGCTCTGCTCCGAATCCAGGTTCACGATGTACTCGGGGCTCCAGGAAAGACCGGTCTGCAGGTAACTGATCCCCACCGGATAGGCGCCTTTCTGCACCGCCGGTTTCCGGAAACGGATCCTCAGTTTTCCCTCATATCCGGTTTCTGTTCGCTCCAAAACCACCGGTTCCAGAAAGCGGTATGAGTAGATGGAGTCGAGGGGATAAATCTCATCGGTGCTGACCCCGTCGGAATTCGAAACCGTCACCACTACATAAGAGGGTTCCAAAAAGGCCTTCAGCACCCCGCTGACCAACTCGCCGCCCACCATCAACTGCAAAGGTTTATTGGCATTCTCCCGGAAAAGCTCCTGGAGAGACGCCAGGGCTTTTTGTTCCGCCACTTCCTCCCGGAAGGCAACCACTTGCTCCAATTCCAAGCCCGGATCCTCCGAATAAACCCTTAAACTGCCATTCAACGCCGGAGGGAGCAGATCCAGCACACATTCGCCGTTTACTAAGGCAGTTTCCCCTTTCCGGACCAGATATGCCACCCCGTCGGGATAGATCACCGCTTCCGTCACCGGAGGAAGAAACCCGGCTTCAATCTGGACGCTGATGATCAGCAATAAAGCCATCATTGATAATACCGTTAAGCTCCTGCCTCGCTTTTTCCTCATCCGAATCACCCCATTTCCAATGGTATCCTGTTTGTCCATTTATTTTAATATTCCGGAGGCCGGTGGAAAAACCTCCTTTATGCAAAATCTTTACCGGGTGCCCGCCCACTCGTCGGTATCCAACATGATGGTGACCGGTCCGTCATTGGTCAATTCCACCGCCATATGGGCGCCAAAGCGGCCGGTGGCCACTTCCATCCCTTTTTTCCGCAGCGTGTCGACAAACTGCTCATAGAGTTCACGGCCGGTTTCGGGCGGGGCCGCCGCCAGGAAATTGGGGCGCCTTCCTTTCCGGCAGTCGGCGTAAAGGGTAAACTGGGAGACGACCAGAATTCCCCCGCCGGTCTCCAGCACGGACCGGTTCATTTTGCCCTCTTCATCCTCAAAAATCCTTAAATGGACAATCTTCTCCGCCAATTGTTCCAGTTCGGCCCGGCCGTCGTTCCGGCCGACCCCGAGGAAAACCAGTAGCCCCGGGCCGATTTCACCGGTGATTTCGGCCCCCACCCGGACCCGGGCGGAACTGACCCGTTGGATTAAGGCACGCATGACCTATCCCCCATCTTTTTCTCTTGCTTTTTGCTTTTGCTACCCCTTACCTTTTTCTTGCTTTCGTCGTCCGGAAAACCTTCTGCACCCCGTTGACCAGTTGCAATTTGCGAAACATTTCCCGGGCTTCGTTCAAATGCCGGACCTCGACGGTAAAGTCCAGATAGGCCAGGCCTTTATTGGTCCGGACATTGACCGCGCTGACGTTCAACTTGAGCAGGGAAAAGACATTCATGATATCAACCAGCAAGTTGTTGCGGTCAACTGCTTCCACTTCGATGGTGAGCGGATAGACACCCGTCTCTTCCTGGTCCCATTCCACCCGGATAAAACGTTCTGTCTCCGCCGGCAGGCTGGGACAGTCAACCCGGTGGACCGCCACCCCTTTTCCCCTGGTAATATAACCGATAATCTGGTCGCCGGGGACCGGATTGCAGCAACGGGAAAAGCGGACCAGCAGGTTGGAAACTCCTTCCACTTTGATGCCCCCCGGCCGCCCCAAAGGTCTTTCCCCGGGCAGAGCGGGGGACTGCTTTTTCTCCGGTTCCACCGCCGCCACCAGTTTCGCGGCAACCGTGCCACCGGCCACCTTCCCGTCGCCGATGGCAAACAAAAGATCCTCGCCCTGAACGAAACCGAGGCGGGAGGCGACCTCCTGAAGCAGTTCGGGTTTTAAGAAGTTTTGCGGGTCATAACCGTTCTTTTTCAATTCCCGCTCCAACTGTTCCCTGGCGAGTAAAATATACTCTTCCCGGCTTTGCTCCCTGAGCCACTGGCGGATCCGGTTCTTGGCCTTGGAAGTGACGACAAATTTCAGCCAGTCCCGGCTGGGACCCGCGTCTTGTTTGGCGGTGAGGATCTGTACAATGTCTCCGTTTTTCAGCTGATAGTCGAGGGGAACCAGCCGCCCGTTGACTTTGGCCCCCACACAACGGTGGCCGATATGGGTATGGACCGCATAGGCAAAATCGACCGGAGTCGCTCCTGCCGGTAAACTTTTCACATCCCCTTTCGGGGTGAAAACAAAGACTTCATCTTCAAACAGGTTAACCCGGAGGTTCTCCAGGAACTCGTCGGCATCATTGGCTTCCCCCTGCCACTCCAGGAGATGCCGGAGCCAGGCAATCTTCTGGAGAAAGTCTTCATCCTTGACGGTCTTGCCTTCTTTATAGCGCCAGTGGGCGGCAATCCCGTATTCCGCCACCTGATGCATCTGCCAGGTCCGGATCTGGATTTCCAGCGGCGCCCCCTGGTTACCCATTACGGTAGTATGTAAAGACTGGTAGAGATTGGACTTGGGCACGGCAATGTAATCTTTAAAACGGCCGGGAATGGGTTTCCAGAGGGTATGGACAACCCCCAGCACCTCATAACAATCCTGGATGGTGTCGACCAACACCCGTAGGGCCATCAAATCGTAGATCTCCGAGAAGCTTTTGTTCTGCTTGACCATTTTCTGGTAAACACTGTAAAAATGCTTGGGCCGCCCCTGGATGTCGGCTTTAATATTCAACTCGGCCAAATGGTCGGCCAGGACTTTGATGTACTCCTCAATCTCTCGCTCCCGTTCGGACCGTTTCTGGGCCACCATCCTGACCAATTCGTAGTATTTTTCCGGCTCCAAATAATGGAAGGCAATGTCTTCCAGTTCCCATTTCATCCGGTACATCCCCAACCGGTGGGCGAGGGGGGCATAGATCTCCAATGTCTCCCGGGCGATGCGTTTTCGCCGCTCGGGAGGAAGATAACGCAAAGTGCGCATGTTGTGCATCCGGTCGGCCAGTTTAATCAGGATGACCCGGACATCTTTGGCCATCGCCAAAAACATTTTGCGGAGATTCTCCACTTGCTGTTCTTGTTTGTTCTGGAAAACGATCTTACTCAGCTTGGTCAGCCCGTCGACCAAAGAGGCCACTTCATCCCCGAACTTGCCGGCAATCTCCTCCAGGCCAATCTCCGTATCCTCCACCACATCATGGAGGAGGGCGGCAATGACGGAAGTCGGGTCCAGCCCCATCTCCACCAGGATATTGGCCACGGCCAAGGGGTGATTAATGTAAGCCTCCCCCGAATCCCGCCGCTGTCCTTGGTGCGCGGAAGCCGCAAACTCATAGGCGCGCCGGATCTCCTCCTTCGCCTCCGGCGGGTATTTTTCCGCTTTTTCCAATAAATCCTCAATCGTCATCGGGCTCACCTTTCAAAACATACGCGGTAATGGCCGTCGCGTTTTCGCCGCGTCAAAATTGAAAAACGGTTAAGCCGGATTCAGCCGGCTTCCGGTAGTCGCAGGTCCTTTAAGACTAACTGCAGTTGATTATTCCAGTCGTTAAGCTCAAGATTAAAAGCCAAATCCACTCTTTCGGCCCCGGCCAGCTCTTGGGTGAGGGCGCCACAGTTGAAACCGATGACGTCCCAGGAGCAAGTGGCGTCTCCTACCTTTAGTTTCAGATGTTTGGCGTCCTTGCCTACGCCGTAGCAGGCCAGAAGGTTCACGGCCCGGCAGGCCAGGACCGGCTCGGGGTTTCCCTCGCCAAAAGGAGCCAACCGGGAGAGATCGGCCAGAAGTTCCTTGGTCACCGCCTCCACCGGAATAACCTCCTCCACTTCCAAAGCGGGCATTAGTAGTTCCGGGGTCAGCCGGTCTTCGGCCACGGCGGTAAAGGCCCTTTTAAAATCGGCCAGGCGGTCCTTCTCCAGTTCAAGGCCGGCGGCTGCCTCATGGCCGCCGTATTTCACCAGACATCCGGCACAGGCTTCCAACGCATGAAACAGGTGGAATCCGGGAATACTCCGTCCCGAACCGCGGGCCCTTTCCCCTTCCAGGCTGATCAAGACCGTCGGCCGGTAATACTTCTCGGCCAACCGGGCGGCTACGATCCCGATCACCCCCGGATGCCAAGGTCCGGCCAGCACCAAAACCTTGTCCACCGGGCCGGAAGCCGCCAGCAACTCCTCCGCTTCTTGCTGCACTTTTTCCTCAATCCGCTGGCGCTTTTGGTTCATGGTTTCCAACATGGCCGCCAGTTCCCCGGCCCGGGCCGGATTCTCTTCCAGGAAAAGTTTGAGGGCAACCGTAGGATCGCCCAACCGTCCCACCGCATTGATCCGGGGGGCCAGAATATAACCCACCTGGCCGGCTTCGATCCCTTTTCCGGCCAGGCCCGTTTGGGCAAGCAAAGCCTTCAGTCCGGTGTTGGTGGTCTTGGCCATTTGTTTCAGCCCCTCCTTGACCAAGACCCGGTTCTCGCCCAGGAGGGGAACCACATCGGCAATGGTCCCGAGGGCCACCAAATCTATATTTTCCCATAACAGTCCTTCCAACTCCGGACGTTTGGCCGCCAAACCCTGCAGAAGCTTGAAAGCGACCCCGACCCCGGCCAATTGGGGATAGGGGTAGGCAGGAGAGACTTTCGGATTCAGCAGCGCCGCTGCCGGCGGCAACTGGGTCCCCGGTTCATGATGATCGGTGAGGATCAGGTCCACTCCCTGTTCCTGCAGGTAAGCCGCTTCGGCCAGCGCCGTAATTCCGCAATCCACCGTCAGCACCAGCCGGCAGCCATATTTTACGGCTTTGGCCAGGGCCTGTTGATGCAAGCCATAGCCTTCGGCCAATCGTTTCGGCAGATAATAAAGGATATTTCCCTTGTTCAATGGACGGAGGGTCCGTAAAAGGAGGGCTACGGCGGTAATCCCGTCGGCGTCGTAGTCCCCGTAGATCAGGATCCGCTCCTGCCGGGCCAGGGCGGCGTCCAAGCGTTCCACCGCCTGCTCCATCCCCGGCAGGAGAAAGGGGGATGGCAAATCCGTCCTGCCGCCCTGAAAAAAGAAGCGGGCCTCTTCCCTGGTGGTAATCTTCCGCTTGGCCAGGATCTTGGCCATGATGGGCGACAGGCCGAACTCCGCGATTATTTCCGGAGGACACTTGTCTTCGACTGGACTAACTTTCCACTTCTTGGGATGAATCTTCGACACCTCCAGATGTGTTCATCATGGTGTCCCCCGCGCCGCCGGCTCCGGCGGCCGGTTTCTCCATGGGGGGGGCGGTTTTCGTATCCGGCGGAATTTCCCCGTTTCCTTCCTCTTCCCTTTCTTCCTCCGCGAACTCCTCTTCCTTCCCCTGGTTCCGCGCCTGCCATCTCGCCTTGGTTTGATGGATGAGACTAAGACAGCCCAGGGAAACCGCCCCGATTAGGAGAGAAATCAGGATGACCAAGCCCAATGAGGCGTCAAATTGCCATTTTAAAAAATAAATCGTCACCGGATAAGCGTTTTGGATCGCAAAAATGGCCACCAAAACCGCAAAAATCAGGAGCAAAATAAAGACTAACTGCATGGAGCCACCTCCACTCTGCCGCTCACACGTAAATTAGTTCGGTACAAACCGGCCATTTCCTTCTGTAAGCGGGTGATCCGGCCACCGGCCAACAGGCCGGTAATAGAAAGGAACCCCTCCCGCAAAAAGGAAGGGGTTCGCGTTACCCAATAAGATCATTATTTACCATTGGCCGTCGCCAGTTTATCCAGGCGTTCTTTCTTCTCTTCCCCGCTTTTCCAGAAGGTCCAGAGGGGAGGCGCCAGAAAGAGGCTGGAATACGTGCCCACGGTCAAACCAATCAAGAGCGCCAGCATAAAGTCTTTGATCGCCGGGCTGCCCACTAAATAGAGGACCAAGACCGCCATCACCGTCGTCAAGGAGGTGTTCAATGACCGTTGCATGCTTTGGAGCAGAGACAGATTGGTAATTTCGGCATAGGTTTGGCCCCGGGTCTTGGTTTTCAGATTCTCCCGGATCCGGTCGAAAATAACGATGGTGTTATTGATCGAGTAACCGATGATCGTCAGGGCGGCGGCGACAAAGTTCAGACCGACCTCTTTCTGGAGCAGCGCAAAAACCCCGATAATCAACAAAACATCATGGATCAAGGCTACCAAACCGGTAACCCCGGATTTCCATTCAAAGCGGATGGCAATATAGATTAGCATCAAAAGCCAGGCGATGATGACCGCGATAATGGCACTCCGGAGCATCTCTTTCCCGATGATCGGTTCCACCTGGTTGATCTGGAGCGCCGCGTCGTCCGTCAGGGGGCCAAAGGCGGCGTCCATGGCCGCCAGCACCTGTTCCTCTTCTTCCTGACTGAGGAAGCGGGTTTGGATCAAAACCCCGTACTTCTGCGCCCCCGTCTCCGGATCCAGATAACTATAGGGCTGGGGAGGACTCAGCTCCAAATCCAACGCCCGCAAGGCCTCCGTCTCCAGGGCCGCCTGCACTTCACTGGTGGTGGCCTTCGCCTTGAGCGGGTAACGGATGTTGGTGCCGCCGGTAAACTCAATCCCATAGTTCAAGCCTCTTCCAAGCCAGAGGGCGACACTCAGGGCCATCATCACCACGGCCACCGCGATAAAGATTTTATTGTACTTCATCAGGTTCAGCAAATTCATCCTCTGCACCCCCTAGCCAAGTATTTGGTAAAGAACTTGTCGGGTGCCTTATCGACCCAGATCTCCAGGAAGGCTTTACTGACATAAAGGGCGGTAAACATACTGGCAAAAATACTAATGGCCAAAGTGACGGCAAACCCCTTGACCGCGCCGGTGCCGAAGTAAGCCAGAACCACCGCCACAATCAAAGTGGTGATATTCGAGTCCATAATGGTGACGAAAGCCCGGTTAAACCCGGCCTGGACGGCCGCATGGATCGCTTTCCCGGAACGGACTTCGTCTTTAATCCGTTCAAAGATAATCACGTTCCCGTCCACCGCCATCCCGATCCCCAGGATCAAACCGGCGATGCCCGGCAAGGTCAGCACGCCGCGGAAGAGGGCCAACGCCCCCATGACCAGCAGGGTGTAAATGACCAAAGCCGCATCAGCCACCACACCCATCCGTCCATAAACAACCAGCATAAAGAGGAAGACCAGCACAATCCCGACGGCGCCGGCGATCAGACTGAGTTTAACCGTTTCCGTCCCCAAGGTCGGCGCCACTTGCGACACCAGCACCGAACGGAGGGAGACGGGGAGCGCCCCCGACTTCATCAAGACGGCATAATCCCTGGCTTGTTGCATCGTCGCCCTCCCCAGGGTGATCACGGCTTCGCCATCGGGGATGGCGTCTTGGATCACCGGGGCCATCAACTCATCTTCATCCAAATAGATAGCCAGGATTTCGCCTTTATGCGCACTGGTGATCTCGGCAAAGGTCTTCGCCCCGTCTTTGCCAAAGGTCAGGAGAATGACCGGCTGGCCGGTCTGGGGATCCCGGTCGGCTTTGGCTTCCTTCAGATCGTTGCCGTACATGACAATCTTCCCGTCGAGCCGGAAGTTAAGGCGTCCGGTCGATTTCAGCAGCCGTTCCGCTTCCTCCTGGGAACGGATCCCCGGCAACTGCACTTCGATCCGGCCCTTGTTCTGGTCGAGGCGGACGACGGTTTCGGAAAGGCCGGAGGCATTAATCCGGTTTTCAATAATCACTTTGGCCTGCTCCAAGGCATCCTTGGGAAAACTGGCCGGATCCTCCTGGACCAGAACCTCAAGGACCGTGGGATCGCCGGCCGACACTTTGGCATCGACCTTCAACTTTTTCTCTTCAATCCCCGCGCGCCACTTCAGGCTCTCTTTAATTTTTCCGGCCTTGAGCACCCGGTCGGCTTCTTCCGCCGAAGCAAACTTAAAGGCCAGTCCATCATAGCGGTTATTGTCATGGGCTTTCCCCAACAAGCTCACGGCCGGTTCCGCCACCCCTAAATCGGCCAAGCCTTTCCGGACATAAGTTTCGACGTCGGACAAGACCCGTTTTTCCACCCGGTAATCGGGGGCGAGAATTACTTCCAGACCGCCTTTCAGGTCCAAGCCCCGCCGCAAGGGATCCTGTCCTTTAAAAAAGAACTGTTTCAAAGTCGGGTTAAACATAGGAAGAATGGTATAAATCCCCACCACCGCCAGCAGGATGAGGATGAACCATACTTTCCGGCGCAAATCCCGTCGCACTGGAACTCCTCCTTTTTCCTCGGTTATTTCGTTTATGCATAAAAAAATACGGCCAGGACTAACGGGATGTTTTCCCGGTTTTCAATCTTTCTTCATAGTAACGATCCAATTCATGTTCGGCTTTACGGCTTAAGAGGGTGAAAGAACCAAAGAAGATAATGATGAGCGCTGTAACGATCAATGACTCCCCCACTGAATGCTCCTCCTTCCTCGTTTGGACAATCTTTAATCATTATACGCTTTTTTGTTACCACTTGTCAATTTATAGGGAAGAGGGGCCCCTAGGAGTTCCAGTAAGGAGTGGGTAATCCTGGCAGGCGGCCCGGCCTCGCCCGCAGCAGCAAAGGGGGCGAACTCGGGGAAAAGCCGGACCTGCCTTGGGGTAAAAAAAAAGACTTTACCAGAGTAAAGTCATTTTTTCCTTATCTGGAGCGGGAAACGGGAATCGAACCCGCGACATTCAGCTTGGAAGGCTGACGCTCTACCAACTGAGCTATTCCCGCATTTTGGTGGACCTTTACATTATAAATGATCGGGCCTTTCCTTGTCAAGAAGGATCTTTGACCACTGGTCGGGGTGCAGGGATTTGAACCCTGGGCCTTCTGCTCCCAAAGCAGACGCGCTACCAAGCTGCGCCACACCCCGCCGCAGTACATATTAGTATACGCGAAGATAACCCCTTCGTCAAGAGCGGAGGTTAATCCGTTTGTTTTCGGGCAAAAAGCACCCGGTATCCGCTTTTGAGGGCGGCCGTTCCCGCCGTCCCGAAGATTCTTTCCAGTTCCCGCAGATAGGTTTTGGCCCCTTGCTGCGTGCGGATAACCGTCCATAACTCGCCGCCGGGCCGCAGATGGGCCTGGGCGTCGGCAAAGAGGCGGAGCACCGTTTCTTTGCCGGTCCGCAGCGGCGGGTTCATCGCCACCAAGTCAAAGCGGAACCCGGCCGTGTAAAGATCCTGCCAGGGCAGGAAAGCATCCCCTTGCCGGATGACCACATTCCCAAGGCCGTTTTGGGCGGCATTTTCCGCCGCCAACTCCGTCGCGCGCCGGTTCAGATCACTCATATATACCGTAACGTCAGGCCGTTCCCGGGCAATGACAAGCCCAATGGGCCCGTAACCGCACCCCAGGTCCAACGGCGCCTCCACGCCGGAAAGCTCGAGGCTCTCCACCAGAAGTTTAGTCCCCGGATCCAACCGCTGCCGGGAGAAAACGCCGGCATCGGTCTGGAGGCGGAGTTCCTGCCCCCGGAGCTTGACCACGATCTCCTTGGGCCGGTGGGCCGAGCCGGGTTCAACCGTATAGTAATGCTCCGTCATCCCAAAACTCCTTTTCCTCCTGTTTCCATTAGCTTCCCCCAAGCCATATTCGTTTTATGAAAAAAGCCCGGGAGTCCCGGGCGATCCCTTAAGAGGTGTTTTTAGATTAAATACTGCCCGTAAAAAACGACCAAACGGGCTTCGGCAAAACTGGAAACCAAGAGAAAGAGTAAACCGAAGATAAACACTTCTTTATCCTCACCGTCGAGGGGAGGCCAACTCCAAAACTTCCCCACTTTCTCCCATGAACTGTCCAGAAACGAACCGGTGCGCAGCCAAGTCCACTGGGTGGTCGCGGCGATCAGCAGCGCATAGGAAAACCAGACCCAGAGCCCGAAACGGAGGAAAGTAACGAGCGCGCCTGCCCGGATCAATCCCTGAGCCGGAAAGGGATAAGAGTTGGTCCCGACGACCAGTCCGGTCAGAACGGTATACAAGAAAAAGTAGAACAAAGCCAGCGGAAAACGGCCAACTTTAAACCGGTTCAAGAAGAAGATAAAGACAAGGGCGATCAGAAAATGATGGGCAAAGATTTTACCGGTAACCAACAGGGTATTGCCCCAGGTCTCAATGACCTCCGCCGTATCAAATTCCCATTTAAAAATTTTGAAGGATTTACCCAAGCGGCCCGCCAAGCCCCTGCCCAGATCAGCGACGCCTTTGACCCCGAAAAGCTTATCCACCAACAAGGTGTTTTTCAGCGCGCCCTCTTTCAGTAAGAAATAACCACAGACCCAGGCCACAGCAAAGACGAGCAGACCGGCGACTAAATAACCACCAATCCGGCGATAGACATCCTCGCTAAAGAGCAGCTCTTTGAGCCAGCGGAAAGGATTTTTCCGCTCCTTCTTTTCACTTTTTTTTGCCAATGCCAAGCTAATCCTCCTTATCTAACAGGAATCCTTCTCTATACTTTTTCATTAAACCCTTTTAACGAAAGTGTCAAGACTTAGGTTCCCCGGCACATCTACTTTTCCGTACACCAAAAATTTTTATTTCATCCCGGATAACTCTGCATTACAATTATTATACACTAACCAGATGGTAATAACAAGGAAATCTTGACCATTCTCCCAGGGCAACCTTTCCCCACCTTCGGCCTGCGGTGGTGCGCCTGGTTCTTCCCCTTCCGGTCGGGCCAAGGCCGGGTTTTTCAAAACGGTAAAGGTCGCAACGGGGTAAACCGTATTGACAGTCCCCCGAAAATCTGCTACGCTTAAAGTAATTTCAAGGAATTAAATAAAAATTAAATAATTGCCTAAATGAACTCGTATAATCTCAGGGATATGGCCTGAAAGTCTCTACCAGATAACCGTAAATTATCTGACTACGAGTGAAAGTGCGCCTAGGGTTCCGCCGCCGACGCGGGCAGGTCCAAGTGGCGCAGGCACTTTGTGCTACACCGAAGGGATAAAAACCCAGCCGGGTAGGTTTCGCTCCGTTAACCTACTTGGCTGGGTTTTTTCCTTTTTTCTTTCCTGACGGTCTTTTGGCTGGAAGCCGGCCGGCAACAATAAACAAAAAAGAAAAGGAGGGATCAATGATGGACACCGCACCCCTGGTGGGAATTGTCATGGGCAGTGATTCGGATCTCCCCGTCATGAAGGCGGCCGCCGAGATCCTGGAGTCTTTCGGGGTCCCGTATGAACTGTCGGTTCTCTCTGCCCACCGCACTCCAGTTCGGGTGGAAGCCTATGCGAAGGAGGCGGCCGGCCGCGGCCTGCGGGTGATTATCGCCGGGGCCGGCGGCGCCGCCCACTTGGCCGGAGTAATCGCCGCCTACACCGAATTGCCGGTGATTGGCGTGCCGGTCCTGGGCAAAGCCTTGGGCGGGGCCGATGCGCTCTACTCCATGGTGCAAATGCCGCCGGGCATCCCGGTGGCCACGGTGGGGATCAACGGCGCGAAAAATGCGGGTATCCTGGCGGTGGAGATTTTAGGGGCAAGCGAAGAAACCTACCGCCAAAAAATCCGGGCCTACAAAGAGCAACTTGCCCACGAGGTCGAAGCCAAAGCCACCCGGCTGGAAGAGGTGGGCTGGCGGGCTTACCTGGCCGCCATGCACCAGCCCTGACCGGCTTTGTTTGCCAATGACGGGGGCGATCGCATTCGTTCCACGCTGACCAGGGTATCTTTTCTGTTTATCTTTTCATGTCCTTCCCCGGTTTGTCGGAAACCCAAACATATTTCCCGAAACCAAAAGAAAAAACACCGAGGTGAACAGGATGATAGAGCGTTACTGCCGTCCGGAGATGGCAGCGATCTGGACCTTGGAGAACAAATTTAAGAAATGGCTGGAAATCGAGATCTATGCCTGTGAGGCCTGGGCGGAACTGGGGGTGGTCCCGAAAGAGGCCGTCGCCCGGATCCGGGAGAAAGCCACCTTTTCCGTGGACCGGATTTTGGAACTGGAAGCGGTCACCCGCCATGATGTGGTGGCTTTTACCCGATGTGTCGCGGAGAATTTGGGAGATGAATCCAAATACCTTCATTACGGGCTGACCTCTTCTGACGTGGTGGATACAGCTTTGGCGGCTTTGATGGTTGAGGCCGCCGATCTCCTGGCCGCCGGCATGGAGAAACTGGTGGCCGCCCTGAAGGCCAAAGCCCGGGAGCATAAATATACACTCATGATGGGGCGGACCCACGGGGTACACGCCGAACCCACCACCTTTGGGCTGAAAATGGCCTTATACGTGGCGGAGATGGAACGCAACCTGGACCGGCTAAAACATGCCCGGGCCACCATCGCCTGCGGCAAGCTCTCCGGGGCGGTGGGCACTTTCGCCAACATCCCGCCCTTCGTCGAAGCCTATGTCTGCCAAAAGCTTGGCTTGACGCCGGCCCCCATCTCCACCCAGATTCTCCAGCGGGACCGGCACGCCGAATTCATGACCACCCTGGCCATCGCGGCAGGGACTCTGGAGAAACTGGCCACCGAAATCCGGGGCCTTCAGAAGACGGAGACCCGGGAGGTGGAAGAACCCTTTTATCCGGGGCAAAAAGGTTCCTCAGCCATGCCCCATAAGAGGAACCCGGTCAGTTGCGAGCAGATCTGCGGCCTGACCCGGGTGGTGCGGGCCAATGCCATGGCGGCCCTGGAAAATATGGCCCTCTGGCACGAACGGGATATCTCCCACTCTTCGGTGGAACGGATCACCATCCCGGACAGCACCATCCTTTTGGATTATATGTTACACCAGATGACCCGGATCATCACCGATCTCCATGTTTATCCGGAGAACATGAAACGCAATTTCGAACGCTCTCTGGGGCTCACCTTTTCCCAGCGGGTTCTCCTCAGTTTGATCGATAAAGGCCTTAAACGGGAAACCGCCTACGACTTGGTTCAAAAACACGCCATGCGGGCCTGGGCGGAGCAAATCCCGTTTTTCTCTTTACTGGCCGCCGATCCGGAAGTAACGGCCGTGCTCAGCGAGGAAGAACTGAAGGCTTGTTTTGACCCGGCTTACCATTTGAAGCAGGTGGACACGATCTTTGAGCGCGTTGGCATTTAAAAGCACGCAGAATTTATTTTTTGGAAAGGAGTTGTTCCGGCATGGAAAAAAACACTTTCCTCTATGAAGGAAAGGCCAAACGGGTTTATACCACCGCCGACCCCGATCTCCTCGTGGTGGAGTATAAAGATGACGCCACGGCTTTTAACGGTTTGAAAAAAGGGCGCATCAACAACAAAGGCATCCTGAACAACAAGATCTCCGCTTTCTTCTTTACTTTGCTCGCCCAAAGCGGCGTGGAAAGCCATTTCGTCCAGCTCCTCTCCGACCGGGAGATGCTGGTGAAGAAGCTGGATATTATCCCGGTGGAAGTAGTAGTCCGCAATTATGCCGCCGGCAGCCTGGTACAACGGCTCGGCCTGCAAGAAGGGACGCCCCTCGCCCGGCCGGTCCTGGAATTCTATTATAAAAATGACGCCCTCGGGGATCCGTTGATCAACGAAGACCATATCGCCATTCTTTCCTTGGCCACCCCGGCGCAAGTGAAGGCGATGGCCGAACAAGCCCTGGCCGTCAACCAAATCCTCACCGCCCACCTGAAAACCCACAACCTGATTTTGGTCGACTATAAACTGGAATTCGGCCTCCACCACGGCCGGGTCCTCCTGGGCGATGAAATCTCCCCCGACACCTGCCGGTTCTGGGAAGCGACTACCGGTGAAAAACTGGACAAGGACCGCTTCCGCCGGGATTTGGGCGGAGTGGAAGAGGCCTATCAGGAAGTATACCGGCGTCTGATCGGAGGCGATAAGTAATGTGGCGGGCGGAAATTAAGGTCTTGCTCAAAAAGAGTGTCCTCGACCCCCAAGGCCGGGCGGTGGAAAACGCCTTGACTTCCCTGGGTTATACCAATGTCAACCGGGTACGGATCGGCAAGTACCTGGAGGTAACCATCGCCACCCCCGACCGGGCCGCCGCGGAAGCCCAGGTCCGGGAGATGTGCACCCGTTTGCTGACCAACCCGGTGATCGAAGATTATACCTTTACCCTGGTGGAGGTAGAAGCATGAAATTCGGCGTGATTGTTTTTCCCGGTTCCAACTGTGACCTGGACGCCTATCATCTGGTCCGCGATGTTTTGGGCGCGCCGGTCGAATATATCTGGCACGCGGAGCAATCGGTCGCCGGTTTCGACTGCCTGATTTTGCCCGGCGGCTTTTCCTACGGCGACTATCTCCGCTGCGGCGCCATTGCCCGTTTCTCCCCGGTCATGCCGGCGGTGGTCGACTTTGCCCGCCACGGCGGGCTGGTCCTGGGGATCTGCAACGGTTTTCAGATCCTGACCGAAGCCGGGCTCCTGCCGGGCGCGCTTTACGCCAATACCAGCCTGCAGTTTCGCTGCCGCTTTACCACCCTCCGGGTGGAAAACACCGACACCCCCTTCACCCGGGGCCTTGCTCCGGGCCAACTCCTTTCCATCCCCATCGCCCACGGCGAAGGCAATTATTATGTGGACCCGGCCACCCTCCAAGAAATGGAAGCCAGGGGGCAGATTGTCTTCCGCTATGCCGACCGGGAGGGCCGGATTACCCCGGAGGCCAATCCCAACGGGTCGGTGGGGAATATCGCCGGGATCTGCAATGAAACCCGGAATGTCCTGGGGATGATGCCCCATCCGGAACGGGCCGGTGAGGCGCTGCTCGGCTCCACCGACGGGCTTTTGCTTTTTAAATCGATTCTCGACTACTGGAAGGAGGGCTCTCGATGAAACCGGAAGACTGGCGCCGGATTGGCCTTCGTGACAATGAGTACGAGATGATTCTCAACATTTTAGGCCGGGAACCGAATCAGGTGGAACTGGGCATGTTTGGAGTCATGTGGTCGGAACATTGCTCTTATAAACATTCCAAAGCGGTCCTGAAGACCTTCCCCACCACCGGTCCGCGGGTCTTACAGGGTCCGGGCGAAAACGCCGGGATCGTCGCGATCGGTGACGGCCTGGCCGTCTGTTTTAAAATCGAATCCCACAACCACCCGTCCGCCATCGAACCCTACCAAGGGGCGGCCACCGGGGTGGGCGGGATTATCCGGGATATTTTTACCATGGGTGCCCGGCCCATCGCCATCCTCGACTCCCTCCGCTTCGGGACCCTGGATGACCCCCGGGTCCGTTACCTCTTCAGCGGCGTGGTTGGCGGGATCGCCGGTTACGGAAATTGCATCGGCATTCCGACCGTGGGGGGTGAGGTCTACTTTGACCCCTGTTACCAGGGTAATCCTTTAGTCTGTGTCATGTGCGTCGGGCTCCTGGAAACGGAGAAGATCCGTCTGGGGAAAGCCACCGGCGCCGGTAACCTGGTGATTCTGGCCGGCGCCCGCACCGGCCGCGACGGTATGCACGGTGCCAGCTTCGCCTCGGAAGAATTGAGTGAAGCCTCGGCGGAAAAACGGCCGGCCGTGCAGGTAGGCGACCCCTTCATGGAAAAACTCCTCCTCGAAGCCTGTCTGGAACTGATTGACGGCGGTGACCTGGTAGGCATTCAGGACCTGGGCGCCGCCGGCCTGACCTGTGCCGTTGCCGAGATGGCGAGCCGCGGCGGGACGGGCATGGAGATCGAACTGGCGAAAGTCCCCTGCCGTGAAGAGGGGATGACCCCCTACGAAATCATGATCGCCGAATCCCAGGAACGGATGTTGATGGTGGTCACGCCGGAGAAAGAAGCAAAAGTACACGCGGTCTTTCAGCGGTGGGGACTGACCTCCACCACCATCGGCCGGGTTACTGATGACGGTTTGCTCCGCATCAAGATGCACGGCCAAGTGGTTGCCGAAGTGCCCGCCCGCAGTTTAGCCGAAGACAGTCCTGTCTACTACCCGGCCTCCAGCAAACCGGCTTATCTGGAGCGTACCGCGGAGCTCAATCTCGCTGAGATTCCCCAACCAGCCGACTTTAATACGGTCCTTCTGCAACTGCTGGCTACACCCAACCTGGCCAGTAAGGAAGGGGTTTGGCAGCAGTATGACTATATGGTCCGCACCTCCACCGTGGTCCGGCCCGGATCGGACGCGGCCGTCCTCCGTATCCGGGGCACCCAAAAAGCCCTGGCCCTGACCGCCGACTGCAATGCCCGCTATGTTTACCTGGATCCCTACGTCGGCGGACAAATCGCCGTGGCGGAAGCCGCCCGCAACGTGGTCTGCAGCGGCGGCGAGCCCCTTGCCATCACCGACTGCCTCTGTTTCGGCAATCCGGAAAAACCCGAGATTTACTGGCAATTCCGCCAGGCGGTGGAGGGAATCAGCGCCGCCTGCCGCAGCTTGGAGACTCCCGTGACCGGTGGCAACGTCTCCTTTTACAATGAGACGAAAGGGGAAGCCATCTACCCCACCCCCGTCATCGGGATGGTCGGCCTCTTGTCCGATGTCACCAAGGCTTGCACCCTTTCCTTCAAAGCCGAAGACGACCTCATCGTGCTCCTGGGGGAGAGCTTCGAAGAACTGGGCGGCAGTGAATATCTGGCCGTGATCCACGGCCGGGTGCAGGGCAAACCGCCGGCCTTGGACCTGGCGAAAGAAAAAGCCCTCCACCGCGTGGTCCTGGCCGCCATCGGGCAGGGGCTGGTCCGTTCCGCTCACGATCTGGCCGAAGGGGGACTGGCGGTGGCGGTCGCCGAATGCCTCTTTGAGCACGGAATCGGCGCCCGGCTGACCCTCTCCACCAACGGGCTTCGTCCGGACAGCCTCCTCTTCGGAGAATCCCAATCCCGGGTGGTGCTCTCCCTGCCTGCGGAAAGCCTTCCGGCCCTCCGGGAACTGGCTGTCCGGGAAGGGGTTCCCCTGACGGAAATCGGCCGGGCCGGCGGGGACCGGTTCCAAATTTACGTCGACGGCGTCCCACGGGTGGACTTACCGGTAACTGAGCTTAAGGCCGCCTGGCAGGAGGCGATCCAATGTTAATCTCCACCGATCCGCGCAAGGCGGACAAAATGACAGAAGAATGCGGCGTTTTCGGCCTTTACGCCCCCGGCAGCCCGGTGGCCCGCCTCACCTACTACGGTCTCTATGCCCTCCAGCACCGGGGACAGGAAAGCGCGGGCATTGCCGTGGCCGACGGTGAAACGATCAGCGGGGAAAAAGGGATGGGCCTCGTGGCGGATGTTTTCCCCGACACCGGTAAGCTGGACCAGATGAAAGGCGATCTGGCGGTGGGACATGTCCGCTATTCCACTTGCGGCGCCAGCGCACCGGTCAATGCCCAACCCCTTTTGGTCCGGTACCGCCACGGAGCGCTGGCCATTGCCCACAACGGGAATTTGGTCAACGGCCGCCTCCTCCGGCAGCAGTTGGAAGCGGAGGGTTCCATCTTTCAGACCACTACCGATAGTGAGATCATTGCCCACCTGGTGGCCCGTTCCGGGGAGGCGGAAATTGTGCCGGCGCTGCTGAAAACATTGCCCAAGCTGCAGGGGGCCTACGCCTTTGTCCTGATGACCAAGGATCAGCTCATCGGCATCCGTGATCCCCATGGCATTCGCCCCTTATCCCTCGGGAAAACCGCCGGCGGCTACGTTCTGGCCTCCGAAACTTGTGCCTTTGACCTCATCGGGGCCGAATTCCTCAAAGACCTGGAACCGGGGGAAATGGTAATTATCGACCGGCAAGGATTACGTTTCGAGCGGTTTGCCCCGCCGGCGGAACATGCCATGTGTATCTTTGAATTCATTTATTTCGCCCGGCCCGACAGTAACTTGCTCGGCAAAAACGTCCACCTGGTCCGGAAACGGATGGGCCGGCGCCTGGCCCGGGAACATCCGGTGACCGCCGATCTGGTCACCGGGGTGCCCGATTCCTCCCTCTCCGTCGCCTCCGGGGTGGCGGAAGAGCTTGGTCTCCCCTTGGAGATGGGCTTCGTCAAAAACCGTTACATCGGCCGCACCTTCATCCAGCCCGCCCCGGAAATGCGCGCGTTGGGCGTCCAGCTCAAGTTGAATCCGGTCCGGCAGATCGTGGCCGGAAAACGCGTCGCCATGGTGGACGATTCGATTGTCCGGGGGACCACTTCCCTCCGGATTGTGGAAATGCTCCGCAAAGCCGGAGCCAAAGAAGTCCATGTCCTAATCAGCTCCCCGCCGGTGATTGCCCCTTGCTACTACGGGCTGGACATCTCCTCTTCGTCGGAGCTGATTGCCGCCCGGATGAGCATCCCGGAGATCGCCCGGGAGATCGGTGCCGATTCCCTCGGCTTTTTAAGTGAAGAAGGCTTGCTGGCCGCGGTGGATCTCCCGGAGGAGGGCTTTTGCCGGGCCTGCTTCAATGGCTGTTACCTGGTAAAACCCCCGGATGACCGGGAGGCGCCCAATTGGTCCGGGGCAGAAAAAGACAGGAGGTGTCAGCGCGTTGGGTTACACCTATAAAGATGCCGGTGTGGACATCGACGCCGGCAACGAAGCGGTCCGTTTGATGAAAGCGCATATCCGCAAGACTTTCCGGCCGGAAGTGCTGACGGAGATCGGCGGTTTTGGCGGCCTCTTCGCCTTAAGCGGCAACTACCGGGAACCGGTCCTGGTCGCCGGCACCGACGGCGTCGGCACCAAGCTGAAAATCGCTTTTCTCCTGGACAAACATGACACTATCGGCATCGATGCGGTGGCGATGTGCGTCAATGATCTGCTGGTCCAGGGGGCCGAACCCCTTTTCTTCCTGGATTACCTGGCTGTGGGCAA
>DATCJZ010000013.1:0-2137 GCA_036562545.1 Capillibacterium sp.
AGGCCGTAGGCAAACCTGCCGTTAAAAGCCGCTTTATTGGCTACAAAGTATTGGTTCTGGTAGCAGACATAGATCCGGACCGCATCCTCCAGACCCAGCCTTAACGCTTCCAGCGCCGTCTCCCAGTATTCTTCCTCGGTCAAGCAACTGCCGGTGTAGGCCTTTTCGGTTAAGCGGTCAATCTCGGGGTTGGTGTAGTTCCAGTTGTCGGGGTTGGCGCCACCGGGCATATAACCGTACCAGGGCGCATACATCTGGGCGACGATATGTTCCCACCAGGCCCGGGTCGCGCCGGCGCCCCAACCCTCGGTGTAAATTTGCCATTGGTAGTTGGCGGGGTTACCCCCGTAAACCTCGTTGTTGCTTTTGGCCCGGTCCCACATCAAGCGTTCCACTTTAATCTTGGCCTTCTCGATCTGTTGCGCCACATATTCGCCTTCTTTGGCCCGCCCTTCGGGGTCATCCACCCGGATGGCGAATTTGATGGTCACCGGCTCCCCGTTAAAGGTCCACCAGTCTTTACCCTCTTTGAGTTTGCCTTTGAGGGCGGGCAGGTTGGCCGCCGCGGTCAACGCCGCTTTAATCTCCTGGAGGGCTCTTTCCTCATCGCCTTCGGGGGTTAATCCCATCTTGGAGGCGACCAGGTTATAACGGTAAGTGCCCGGCTGACCGGGGGTGGCCATCGTCATCATTGGTCCACCGGCGCCGCCGAGAATCTCGTCCACAATGTACTGGCGGTTAATCAAATGGTTGAGCGCGAACCGGACTTCCCGGATGGCCAAGGGGTTAAAATACTCCTTCCCATCGACCGTCACCGTATAAGGAGCTTCGTTGGGAATGGGGTTGATGAGCAGGCTCCAACTCCCCGAAGGAATGGAGTAAATCTCCAATTTATCCAGGGTGGCCCGGTCCAGTCCTTGAATGGTGGGACCATCCACCCCGTAATAGAAGATGTCGCTTTTGCCGGCGGCCACATCCTGGATGCCGATATCCGTTTGCATCCGGACATCAAAGTAAACCCGATCGACAAAGGGTCCCTTTTCCGCAGCCAAGACCCCTGTGGAAAGGGCCAACAGACATAAGATTAAAAACCAAGCCTTTTTCAACCTCATCGCTTGACCTCCTTATCTTAATTTTAATTTAATTTTTGGTCGGCGCAAAAGATACTCCTCCCGCAATCACCCCCCCGCACCGGTCAGTAGGGCGTTTTGCTCAATTTTGACAAAGGAGATAGATATGCTATAATGATAAATTTAAATAGGATAATTTCTCCATTGGTCAATAATTATCCTTTTTGGATCCAGTATTATTCTCAAAAAAAGCAAAAGCATCTCCCCAGAGATGCTTTTGGTTTAATCTCTATATTGACAATTATATTATTTTTACCACCTTTTTCCGTCCCGGCCTGTTCCCCGGTCAACGTCCTTCGTACAAAACTTTGATCACATCCTCGATCTGCGGTTCCTGGACGGACAAATCCCGGATCGTGCTGCTCTTGTTCACCAAAGCAATGAATTCGTTGAGGGGAAAGGCGGTCAGGTCCAGTTCCAATTCGGCCTGATAAGCGGAGATCCGGTTGGTCACGGTGATCCCCGGCCGGTCCAGCGCGGGAAGGGGGTGAATGGTGGTCACGGCGATAATTTTCTTCTCCCCCAACTGCCGGCGCAAAGCGGGCAGGGTATCATCAAAGACCAGCTCCCCGTGGTTGATGACAATCACCCTTTTGGCCAAATGCTCGATATCGCCCAGATCATGGGTGGTCAGGATGAAAGTCACCCCGCGCTGATTCATCTCCAGGATAAATTGGCGGATCTTGTCTTTGGCGATCACATCCAGGCCGATGGTGGGCTCATCCAAAAAGACAATCTCCGGTTTATGGAGCATCGCCATGATAAACTCGCACTTCATGCGTTCCCCGAGGGAGAGTTGGCGGGTGGGTTTCCGGATCTGCCCCTCGACGCCCAAAAGTTCCACCATGTAAGTCATGGTCTGTTTGAACTCCCGCTCCGGAATGGCGTAGATGGCCTTGTTGAGATAAAAGGCGTCAATGGGCGGAATATCCCATAACAACTGGGATTTCTGGCCGAAAACCGCCCCGATTTTCGCCACGTACTTTTTCCGGTCCCGCCAGGGCGTG
>DATCJZ010000022.1:0-5455 GCA_036562545.1 Capillibacterium sp.
GTACGGGGTGACTGTTTCCGGGGAGAAGCTCCTGGCCGATTTCAGCCGGACCCGGGTCCAGGGGCCCATGGAATTCACGTACCGCAAGAATATGCTCTATAATTTCAAGCAGTTTTTTGCCATCGTCAATAAGGCGATGCCAGCTTTGAAAAACAGTATTCTAGTTTCGCTTTATACGATCCTGATTTCCCTGGCCATCGGCAGCCTCGCCGGATACGCCATGGCCCGGTATGATTTTAAATTTAAAGAAGCGATCAATGTTTCCTTGCTGATCGTCCGGATGTTCCCGGCGGTGGGGATCAGTATTCCCATGGCCATTCTCCTGATTCGCTTCGGTTTGTTCGATTCCTTACTGGGTCTGGCCCTTTTGTATTCAGTGCCCAATATTGCCCTTACGGCGTGGATCACCGCCAGTATCTTCCAGGGGATCAGCGCCGAACTGGAGGAAGCTTCCTTAGTCTTCGGCGCCAACCGGTTCCAGACCTTTATGCGGGTTACGCTGCCCCTGGCCTTTCCGGCGCTGGCGGCCAGCTCCATGTATGCCTTTTTAACGGCTTGGAATGATACCATCTCCGCCCTGATCCTGACCGACCAAAACCAGACCCTGGCCTTGGTCGTCTACAAAGCAATCGGCACCACTTCCAGCGGGATTCAATATGCCGCGGCCGGCAGTGTCATTTTGATCTTACCGGCTTTGGTCTTTACCTTCATTGTCCGGAAATATGTCAACGAAATGTGGGGCGGAGTTGAACTATAGGAGGAATTAAAATGGCCTATCTGGTCCTTAAAGATCTGGAAAAAAGATATACCAAGCACGGTCCTTTGGTTGTGAACAAGATCAATTTGACCATCGAAAAAGGGGAATTTATTGTGCTTTTAGGGCCGTCGGGCTGTGGGAAAACCACCACGATCCGGATGATCTCCGGCCTGGAAGAGGTCAGCGGGGGCGACATTCTCCTCGAGGGCAAAAGTATACTGGGGCTGAAGCCCAAGGAGCGGGGCGTTTCGATGATCTTTCAAAGCTACGCCCTCTGGCCCCATATGACCGCCTTTGAAAATATCGCCTACCCCCTGAAACTGCAGAAGCTGCCGAAGGAGGAGATCAAGCAACGGGTCCGGGAAGCGGCGGAGGCTACCGACATTACCGGGCTGCTGGACCGGTATCCCACCCAAATGTCCGGCGGTCAAAGGCAGCGGGTGGCGGTGGCCCGGGCCATTGTGGTCAAACCGCGGATCTTTTTGATGGATGAACCCCTTTCCAACCTTGACGCCAAACTCCGCGTCTCGATGCGGACGGAGTTGAAGAATATTCACAATAAGGAAAACTCGACGACCATCTTTGTCACCCACGACCAGTCCGAAGCGATGAGTCTGGCCGACCGGATCGTCGTCATGAACAAGGGGGTCATCGAGCAGGTCGGTACCCCCATGGAAGTCTATCATAACTGCGCCACCAAGTTTGTGGCCTCCTTTATCGGGACGCCCCCGACCAACTTCTTCAAAGTCCGCCTCGAAGAGCTGGACGGCCAATTCTTCGCCGTCGGGCAGGGCTTTAAATACCTGATTCCGGGGAACCTGCGGGATGCGTTACGCCCCTATCTCAATCAAGAGGTAGACATGGGGATTAGGCCCGAGTTTATTGAGCTTGCCCCCAGCGGAGCAACCGGCGAGGGGTATCTTTGCGACACCGTCATCGACTTTGTGGAACCCCAGGGGACCCACGCCATTTTAATCGCGGACGTCGGGGGCATCGCGACCAAGATCATGACCACCACCCACATGGAGATTAAACCCAAAACCAGAGTCGCCTTACGGGTGAGGGACGGCAAGGCCATGTTCTTTGATCCCGCGACGACTTACCGGATCGTTTAAGGCAGGAGATGCTCATGTATCAAGTAATTGTCGCCGCTTCCACCCATTGGGACCGGGAATGGTACCGGACCTTTAATGATTTCCGGATCCGCTTATGCGATGTCTTCAATCATTTACTGGATCTCCTGGCGCAGGATGAGGATTTTGTCTGCTATACCTTTGACGGCCAGAGCGTCGTGCTCGAGGATTACCTGGAGATCTTCCCGCACCGGAAGGAACGGATCAAAAGCCTGGTCGCGCAGGGGAAAATCCTGTTTGGCCCCCTTTACAACCTGCCCGACGAATTCCTCTCCAGCGGCGAAGCCTTAATCCGCAACTTCCTGGTTGGCCACCGGATTTGCACGGAGATGGGCGGGAAAATGAGGGCCGGGTATCTTCCGGACAATTTCGGCCACATCTCGCAAATGCCCCAGATCCTCAACGGGGTGGGGATCGGATCCGCTTTTTTCTTCCGCGGTTGTCATCTTGATACGCTGGGCGGAAAGGAATTTATCTGGAAAGCGCCGGACGGTTCCAAAGTCTTGGCGGAGTACATGTTGCTGGGCTACTGGAGCCTGAAAAGCTGGGGTAAACTGGGACTCTCCCCCGAGGAGCAGTTTAAAAAGGCGGTCGAGACTCTGGGGGCCAAAAGTAAACTTGGGACCATCCTCCTGGTGAACGGCTCCGACCATCTCTACCAGGACCCGGAGTTTACCACACTGTTAAAAAGAGTCCGGGCGGCCTTTCCGGCCTGGGAGATTAGAAACGGTTCCATCGAGGATTATGCCAAGCTGGCCCTGGCCAGAGCGGAAAAGGCGGATTTAAAAGAGGTAACCGGTGAATTAAGGGACTTCCGGTACGGCCCGGACCCGACCGCGACCACCTCCACCCGCTATCAACTGAAGTTTGGCATGTACCAAGTTTTGCGGGAAATAGAGCGCTATACGGAGCCGTTAAACACCATCGCGTACCAAATGGGCGGCGCCTATCCGGCGGAGTTAATCACCTACGCCTGGAAGAAGATCCTCAAAGCCCTGGGGCATGACGGGATTACCGGCTGCTCCGTCGATGAGGTGATGGAGGATATTGCCGGCTACATTAAGGAGGCCCAGACCATTGCCGGCCGCCTGTCGGAAATGGCTTGGGAAAAGCTGGCCTCCTTGATCAGTACGGACAAGCTGGCGGAGAATGAACAATACCTCTGTCTTTTCAACCCGCTCCAGTTTGACCGGACCGCCGTGGTCGAGGCCGTCGTCCATGTGGAGGGGCAGCGGGAGATCACCGACTTTGCGCTTTATGATGAAAACCGGGCGGCGGTCCCCTACGAATATCTGGACCAGTGGGAAGAGGTCATCACCAGGGAGTTTAAATACCGGAGTAAAGAAAAGGTCTACCGGAAGTGTTTCAAAATCCGGTTTCTGGCGAAAGATGTGCCGGCCCTGGGCTTCAAGCGCTATCTTGTCAAACCCCTGGCGCTGATGGAGAAACGCCAGGCGGAACTCTATGTCCGGCTCCAGAATGCGGAACGGTGGATCGAGAACGAATTTTACCGGGTGACGCCGGAGGCCGATGGCAGTTTAACGGTCCTGGATAAAAAGAATAACCGGGAATACCGGGGGTTGAACACCTACCTCAGCCGGGGTGAGATCGGCGATGAATACCAGCACGTCTCCCCCTTGCAGGATGAGCATGTTTTCGCCACTTTGCGCGGGGTTTCCGTCTTCAGGAATTCGCCGCTGGCCTCCACCTTGAAGCTGAGGTTGGTCCTGTCCGTCTCCAGGGCGGCGGATGCGCAATTTTTAGGCAGGGACGGGGAGGACGTGGACTGTCCCATCGTTACTTACGTCACGCTCTATCAAGGCTGTCCCCGGATTGATTTTCGGGTGGAAGTGGAAAACAACGCCCTTAATCACGTGTTGACCGTCAAATTTCCCACCGACTTTACCAATGCCGTGGATTTTTCCTTCGTCAGTTTCGACGAGGTAGAGCGGGACAACCGCTTATATGAATTCGATCCGGCTTTAAGGTCCACCCAGTCTTTTCTTAAGCCCATGCAGCATTATGCCGGGATTCGCGGGAAGGAGGGCGCCTTCTACCTGATGACCCGGGGCTTATACGAGTATAGCACCAAACCTTCGGCCACCGGGCTGGATCTCTATCTTACCCTGTTGCGTAGTACGACCCATCTCTTCCGCGGGATTCCCATTTCGTGGTTGAGCGGACAGGAGAGCACCACCCCGATTGTGGAAACCCGGGGTTCCCGGGAACTCGGGAAGCATACTTTCTATTATGCTTTAAGCTTTGACCAGGGAAGGATCAATGAACTCTGGCAGGAGTACGCTTATCCCATGCGGGCTTTTGACCTCAGGAAGAAACCGGAGGAAGCCGCGGGGGAACGGGAGTTCAGCGGCCGGTCCTTCCTCCGCCTGGACCAGCGGGCGGTTTTATTGAGCGCCCTGAAGAAGCATGAGTACAGTTCCGGCCTGGTGCTTCGTCTTTATAACACCAGGGAGGAAAGGACGGAAGTCACGATCGACTTCGGCTTCGAGGTGCACCGGTGCTACTATGCGGATCTTATGGAAAATCCCGGCGCTGAAATCGCCGTTCAGGATAACCGGGTGACCATCCCGCTGGGACCCAAGAAAATTCAAACTCTGGTCATCTATTGATAACGGCTGACCTAGACAGCTCATTTCAAAAGATCTTGGCGAGGAGAAGCGACGTGGAAAAGACTGATCAATTATTCGACCGCCTCCCCAGGGGCATCTATTTTAAGAAAAAGGAGTACGACGGGGCGCCGCTTAAATCCTTTGCGGCGGTCAAGGAGCAACTGCCCAAGCCGATTCTCGGCGGCCACCAGGAATATCTGGATTGTTACTGGTATGCCGTGCAACTGGCCTTTAAAAACAGCCACCGGCCCACCCGGGAGAGCGGTTTTGTCAGCAACTTTGTGGATGCGGCCTTTAATGAAAATATTTTCATGTGGGATACGGCCTTCATTACGATGTTTTGCAACCTGTTCCACAATTACCTGCCTGGGATCTGTTCCCTGGACAACTTTTACTGCAAGCAATTGCCCGACGGCGAGATCGCCCGGGAGATCGTCCGGGCGACGGGAAAAGAGTTCCCCAAGTGGGTGAATGTCCACGGGAAGCCGCTTTACTCCTTTTTCCACAACCATTACGGCTACCGGCGCTTAAATGCCGTGCAGGACATTCCTTATGCGGAGATGTACAAACCCGATTTAGGGAGGGAAGTCCCCACGCCGCCCTATCTCACGCTGGATGCGCTCAACCATCCCATCATGGCCTGGGCGGAGTATGTCAGCTTTTTACACACCGGGGACCTGGACCGGCTGGAGCTGGTGGTCGAGCCTTTGTTTCAGTACTATAAAGCCCTCTGGTGCCACATCAGGCATGTCAATTATCTATACGTGACCGACTGGGCAAGCATGGACAATTCACCCAGAAACAAATACCTGGGTTGCGCCGTGGATACCAGCTGCGAGATGGTGCTCTTTGCGGAGATGCTCCTCAAGATCATGGACCAACTGGAACAGGCGGGACGGATGGAACGCGAGGCCTATACGGAGCGGCGGATCTTT
>DATCJZ010000050.1:0-88718 GCA_036562545.1 Capillibacterium sp.
GATACCGTTCAATCCCGTTCTTCAAGGTCATCATCGACATCGGACACCCGGCGCAATGCCCTTGCAACCGGACCCGGACAATCCCGTCAGCCGTAACCTCCACCAGTTCCACATCACCGCCGTCCGCTTGCAGGGACGGACGGATTTTATTCAGCGCTTCTTGTACCCGCTCTTTCAATCCTTCTTCCTCCTCGTTCATTCGTCAAGTTCCCTTGCTATTATAACCCGAAAACAAACTCCTGTCATGGAAAGTTTATTTAAAAAGTCGTAATCTTAAAATATCCGGCCGGACAAAGGAAAACTTCTTGATCTCGGCCAGCGCTTGATGCATCGCTTTTTCCGAAGCTTCATGGGTAAGCAGAACAATCGGGACGTAATTGGCGGTCCCGTGGGTCTCCAACTGGACCACGGAAGAAATGGAGATTCCGTATTTGGCCAGCACCCCGGCGATTTGGGCGAGAATACCCGGTTGGTCCAGGGTAAACAAACGAAGGTAAAACCGGTTGGTGACCTCTTCCAGGGAAAAGAGGGGCACTTCCTTCTCGGGATTAATAACGGACGCTGCGTTCTCCCCTTCCGCGCCGATCCCCCGGGCCAAATCCACCAGGTCACTCACGATGGCGCTGGCGGTCGGCGCCTGGCCCGCCCCCGGACCATAGAACATGGTATCCCCCACATAATCGCCGGTAACAAAGATGGCGTTGAGTTCATTGTTGACGGCGGCCAAGAGGTGATCCTTCGGCACCAGGGTGGGATGGACCCGGAGGTCCAGCTTACCGTTGAACCGGCAGATGGCCAGTAATTTAATGACATAACCGAAACTTTTGGCGAAGTTAATATCCAAGGCGGTCAATTCGGTAATCCCTTCCACCGGAATCGCCTGGAAATCAACAAAACCGCCGGCCGCCAGCGAAGCCAAGATCGTCAGTTTGTGGGCGGCGTCCCCCCCGCCCACATCCAGGGTGGGATCGGCTTCGGCAAAGCCCTTGGCTTGCGCTTCCTGAAGCGCCGCGGCAAAGTCCATTCCTTCCTGGTGCATCCGGGTAAGGATATAATTGGAAGTTCCGTTAATGATCCCGTAGATGTTTTTGATCCGGTTCGCCACCAACCCTTCCCGCAGACTTTTGATGATCGGAATTCCCCCGCCGACACTGGCTTCAAAACGGAGATCCACCCCGTTTTCCCGGGCTTCTTTAAAGAGATCCCGCCCTTTCAGGGCAATCAAGGCTTTATTGGCGGTGACGACATGTTTCCCTTTGGCCAAGGCCTGCCGGACCATGGAACAGGCCGGTTCAATCCCGCCGACCGTCTCGACAATGATGTCGAGCTCCGGATCGGAAAGTAAAGCGTTAAAATCGGTGGTTGTCTGCACGCCGGAGAGGTCGACACCCCGGTCCCGCGCCCAATCAAGGTCGACAACGGTTTTCAACCGGAACTGCCGGCCCGTCCGTTCGGTCAGGAGTGAACCCTGGTGGAGAAGGATTTTGGCCACACCGGTCCCCACCACCCCCATCCCCGCAATCCCGATCTGAACAACTTTCCCCATTTGCCTCATCACCTCTATCCTGTTTTTTGAAAAAAAAACCTCCATCCTGTAAAGGACGGAGGGTTCCGCGGTTCCACCTTTTTTCACCAGCCAGTCAATAACCCCGGATTTGAGCCCCAGGTTAACACAGCCGGTGCGCTTTGGCGGAGATAACGGTTCCACCGGGCTGCTCCTCACAGCCGCTCCGGGGTGGTCTTCCCCACGGTTCCTTCCAGGCGGCTTCCAGCTTACAACCGCCTGTCTCTGGCAGAAGGTTTAGCCGGGGTACTCTTCCCTTCCTCACGTTCGGTTGGTATGTTTAAATCAGTATACCATTGGCCGGGGAGAAAGTCAACCAGACGAAAATCAGGATAAAAAAAAATAAACCCACCCAAAATTACGGGGATGAGTTTTTTAATTACCCTCCGTATTCCGGCATAATTCGCAATCGCGGCAAAAGGTTACCCGGCCGGCAAAGACATTGACAATGGTGTTGACAATATTGGTCTTTTCCGAATGATGGAGGATGATCCGCTCCGGGGAAAGGGTGATGAGCGCACTGAGCAGAAGATCTTCATATTTCAGGCCTTCATCCTTCAGATCCCCGAGCACCTTCAAGAGATACTCCTGCTCGAGGGGTTTTTCCTCCTCATCCAGCAGGCGGAATTTCTCCTTGGAATAAAAGAGGACATGGACTTCGGGGATTTTCGGCTCCTGAATCTCCACAAAATAGCGGAGGAGTTTGATAAATTCCTGGTATTCCTTGTCGGCCAGTAATTGGTCGATGGCCTCTTCCAGGTTTTCTTTGAGTTCGGAAAAATAATCCTTTAAGCGGAAACGGAAAAAGCCTTCCAGAAAAATGGCATTGTTCTCACTTAAAAAGGCGCTGACTTCCTTTTGCACCCGTTCGATCCGTTTCTTTTCCCCGGCCGTCAGGGAGGAGAGGACTTTCCGGGAAAGGAGTTCGGCTTCGGCAGAGGTGAGATAGGGATGGTCGATCCGGATCATCCGGCGCAAGAGGTTTTGGGAGACTTCCCCCAAGAGCAGGTTGGTCACGACCAAGGTAAGGTTTTGGCGGAAAGTATCCTCCTCTTTTTGTCCGGCCCCCTTCTCCGGCTGACCAAAGGTAAAATTGAGGAAGTTGAACTTTCCCAATTTCGCCTCTTCGACCCGGAGCGTCAAACCCTCTTTTTCCCAGCGGCTGATCTCCGGCTCGAAATTGGACCTCAGGTTAAAGAGGGACCCGGTGCCGATTTGGATTGTGGACATGGTCTACCCCCCTCCGTAACAGTATTATATGAGGAGCAAAAGAGAGGATATACAGTCCACTTAAAGTAAATCCCGCCCCCAACCCCCTCTTTTTTATGTCAAACTCCCGTCTTTCCGGCTTAGGAAAGTCCGCCTTCCCATTTATAGATGAACCCGCTAGATGATGGCAGGGTAAAGCCGCCAAAATGACCGCCGGTTTTGATCGTTGCCGGGTGGTAAATGGAATTCTCCCCCTCCGGCGGCAGGTCATTCACGCTGTCGATATCGGCCAGTTTAACCCAGTAACCGGGTAAGGGGAACTCCAGATCCACCATCACATCATAGGGTTCAAAATTCAGCAAAACCACCATCCGTTCCCAGGGCGGGCCGGGATTGGTGGCCCACCCAATCACCTTTCTCCCCCCGCCGTGCTTCTCCCCCAGCCAGGGGCCAATCAGCCACTGGAAGATCCCTTCCGGCGCCGGATCATAACCGTAAATCCTGAGCCCCGGATAACGCCGGCGCAAGCGGATCAAAGCGGAAGCCCACTGGTAAAAATGATGCTTTTCCAAAAATGCGGGCCAGTTCAGATCCACCCGGTTACGCGGACGCTCCACCCCGAATTCCTGCCCCATATAGATCATGGGCTGTCCCAGCGCCACCATGGTGGCGAATAAGCCCAAGCGGGCTTTGCGTTCCTTGGCCGGTTCCCAGATTAAACCGTCCCCCCGGGTGGCCACCTCATAGGGGACACTGTGCTCGTCATGGCTTTCACAGTAGTTGACCACGTTGTTGGTGTGGGCGGCGAAAAAATCCTTGGAGAAGTAGAAAATACTCCCGAGGAAAGCCGGGGAGTTGTCGGTCCAGTC
Source organism: Capillibacterium sp. (assembly GCA_036562545.1). GTDB lineage: Bacteria > Bacillota > UBA4882 > UBA10575 > UBA10575 > Capillibacterium. Next base: position 3,643 of record DATCJZ010000050.1, read on the forward strand.
CCGGAAGACCCCCTCCCGGAGCAAAGCCTTGATCTTGTCGTGGAAAGCATCGCACCACTGGGCATAGCCGTTGTAGCCCTGGAGGTTGAGATCGGCCTCGTTCGGCAGGTTCTCGGCAATAAGAATACAGTCGGGTTTAAAACCCTTCTCCTTAATCTCGTAGGCCAGCCGGTGGAGGAAAGTATGGTCCATCCAGGAACTGTGGGTGGCGTCAAAGCGGAAACCATCCACGTGGTACTCCCGGATAAACAGCTTACAGGCGTCAATCAGCATATTCTGGACGATTTCCTTCTCCGTCGCCACCCGGTTCCCCCAGGGGGAAGAACCGGAAAAATAAAAGCCGCCGGGGGTTCCATCCTGAATCAATTGCCAAAGCGGGTTAAAAAAGTTGGAGGTATGGGTAAAAACCTGATCGACAATGACCGCCAAACCGTGCCGGTGGGCGGTGTCCACCAGCGCCCTGAACTCGTCGCAGGTGCCAAAATCCCGTTCAATAGTCATAAACCCGCAGGGGTCATAACCCAGGCGGTTATCGGTTAAAGCGGTGGGCGCTTCGGAGGTGGGCATCAGCGCCAAAGCCGTAATCCCCAGCTTCTCAAAATAGCCCTCTTTGATCCGGTGGATGGTGCCGCGAAAGGTCCCGGCTATCTCCCTTGGCATGTCCGGATCCTCATCGGTGAAGCCGTAGATGTTTAATTCATAAAGGATTAGGCGGTCCACCGGCGGTGTCCGCCAGTCGTGGTCCTGCCATTGGTAAACGGAAGGGTCAATCACCAAACAATCATTCCGGTTGTAATCCCCACCATAACGGCGGGCATAGGGATCCTGGACCAGCTTTACCGGCTGCTGCTTTTCGTTGAGGGGCACCCCGCCGACCACCAGGAATTGATAGGCATTCTTCTCCGGATCGGCCGGGTCGGGCAGGCCGGTCCGGAGAAGCCAAAGGTTGGGTTCGTCATTGTAACCCCGGTATAACTGCATGGGGAGAAAGAGCTCCGGCCGCGGCCGGTCATGGTAGGGCGACTGCCAGTCATTGAAGTTCCCGACCAGGTAAACCTGGGCAGCACGGGGGTGAAAAAAACCGAACAGGGTGGTCCCGTCCTTTAAATAGGTGGCGCCCAACATCGCCACCACCCCTTGCCCGCTCACATCTGTGTCGGGCAAGTATTGGTTCTCCCGGACGAGCGGGGCAATTTCGGGAAAAAGCTCCCGGACCGAACCCACCACCGCCGCCGGTCTTTGCGGGTATACTTCAGAATGCGCGCTGACGGTCCAGACTTCGGGCCCCAGGTGCTGGCCGTAGCAACGTTCCAGCGGTTCCCAGATGACCTGGGCGTCCCTTCTCTCCCCGTATTTAAAGCAAAAGTAGTTCCGTTTCAGTTCAAGCTCGAAAACGGCGCCGTAATCGTCCCAGGCGGTCACCGGATAATCTTGATAGGCCTCATTATGCCCGGGATACCATAGATGCAAAAAGGGGTTTTGCCAATTGAGACTGGCCGGGGCATGAATCTTCACGCGGTGCATTTTTTAACTTCCTCCCGCCGATCACCGGAATTATCTTCAGTATGCCCCGCCGCCCGGCCGCTCAATGCTGAAAATCCTCAATAAGGTGGCCTTTCCCGAAAGGCCAAGGTCGAATGGTGCATCAGCCAGTAAACAAAAAACCCCCAAAGCGGAAAGATGAAGGTGACCAGGGCCCAAATGCCCGGGGGGAGATTGAGCTGGTCAAGGCCGCGTTTTTTCGCATCCACATACACCGCCGCGGTTAAGTAGAGGTTAATGAATAAAAGAACCGCCAGAAAAAGCGTTAGCCAAAATTGCCAGACCATCCAGGATCACCTCCTTTGTCTTGAAAAAAGCATCATTATGTTAAGCTGGAAATAATTAAAGCTATATTTAGCTGGTCTTTTTATGGTATATTAAGAATCAGTTACAGATCCTCTCTTTTGATCTCTGCGCGAAGAAATGATGGCATTTGTTGATTTAATTTACTCCATTTATAGTTCAATCCTTTATTCTCTCCGCTTGCTCTTACAACCATTTTGCACACCTAAAGAAGGAGGCTACTTCAATGGATAAGGCGAAAAAAAGGCCAACGGTTGCCTACTTTTGTATGGAATTCGGCTTACACCCGGATTTTCCCATTTATTCGGGGGGCTTGGGCATCCTGGCCGGCGACTATCTGAAAGCCGCCGCCGAGGCTGGCTACCCGGTGGTCGGAGTCGGTATTTTATGGCGGAAAGGTTATACCGCCCAGTATATTAATGCTGAAGGTTATCCCTATGATCTGGCTCCGGAGTACAACATGGATTTTCTCAAGGATACGGGGGTGAAGGTCCAGGTTACCATCAAGCAGCAGCCGGTGACCTGTAAAGTCTGGCTGGTGGATCACTTCGGCAACGCCCCCCTTTATCTCCTCGACGCCGATCTGCCGGAGAATAAGGAGCCGTGGCTGACCCATTCCCTCTACCGGGGCAGCGGCGACGACCGGATTGCCCAGGAAATCATCCTCGGCATCGGCGGTCTCCGGGCGCTCCGGGCCCTTGGTTTGCCGATCGACCTCTACCACTTCAACGAGGGCCACGCCGTCCTCGCCGGCATTGAGCTGATCCGGGAAAAAATGGGGACCGGTCTCTCCTTTGAGCAAGCGCTAAGCGCCGTCCGGCGGGAGATTGTCTTTACCACCCATACGCCGGTGCCGGCGGGGAACGAAGCCCATCACCACGGCGCCCTCGCCTATGTCGGCGCGTACAACGGTCTCTCCTACGAACAGATGAAACGGATTGGCGGAGATCCCTTCAATATGACCGTGGCCGGGCTTCGCCTCTCGATCCTGACCAACGCCGTCTCCCGGCTGCACGGGGAGACCGCCCAATGTATGTGGCAGCAGGTCAGTGGGAAAGCGCCGATCATCGCCATCACCAACGGGGTCCACCAAGGAACCTGGCAGGCGCCGAACATTGCCCAGGCCGGCGGGGATCCGGAACGCTTACTCCGGGCCCACCGGGAGAACAAGGTAAACTTGCTGGCGGAGATCCGGCGTCAGACCGGACAAGTTCTGAACCCGGACGTCCTGTTAATCGGTTTTGCCCGGCGGGCCGCCACCTACAAACGGGGAGACCTTATTTTCCGCAGCCGGGAAGCCATCCTGCCCCTGTTGGAAAAGGGCCGGATCCAACTGGTCTTCTCCGGCAAAGCTCATCCCCAGGATGAGGGCGGGAAAAACATGGTCGCCAGGATTGTGGCCTTGGCCCGTCAATTCCCCGGCAAGGTGGTCTTCCTGGAGAATTACGATATGCGGCTGGGCCAGATCCTGACCCGGGGTTGTGACGTCTGGCTGAACAACCCCCAGCGGCCGCTGGAAGCCAGCGGCACTTCGGGCATGAAGGCCGGCATGAACGGGGTGCTCAACTTCAGTACCTTGGACGGCTGGTGGGTGGAGGGTTGCGCCCACGGCAAGAACGGCTGGCAGTTCGGGGACGGGTACACCGGTCCCGACCAGGACAGTCATGATTTATCCGCTTTGCACCGGGTCTTAACCGAAGAAATCCTGCCCACCTATGAACAGAATCAAGCCCAATGGGTAAAGATGATGCAGGCCAGCATCCAAACCTGCACGGAACAATTCTCCGCCCGGCGCATGGTGGAGGAATATTATGACCGGCTTTATCTTCCCCTGGCCGCCGCCGAACGGAAAATATCCTGACACAAAAATTGGTCCGCATTCTCCGGGCGACCATGGAGAAAAATATGACCGGGAGGTGTGAAAATGAAGGGCACCACCACCGGTTGGCTGGTGACCGGTTTGGGTGCGGTGGTCTCCGGGCTGGGGGCAACCATGCGCCAGAGCCGTCTCGGCACGGGAATCCTCGGTTTCGGCCTGGCGCACGTGGTCTTGGGAGTTCTGGATCTCCTCCGCCCGCTACCCGAAAAGTAACATTTCCCAAAAAAAACAAAGTGGCCTACCACTCCGCCACTTTGTTTTTATTTTTTCCTAACTTAACCCAGTTTCTCCCGGAGATAAGGGACCAATTCGTCCAGGGAAATCCGGACCTGCTCCATCGTATCCCGGTCCCGGACCGTCACGCTCTTGTCTTCCGGCGACTGAAAATCCACCGTCACGCAGAAGGGGGTCCCCACTTCATCCTGCCGGCGGTAACGGCGGCCGATGGACTTGGCGTCATCATAGTCGGTGTTCCAATACCGCCGTAACTCGGCGCTGATCTCCTCCGCCATCTTGATAAGAGGTTCCTTCCGGGAGAGAGGCAGCACCGCCACTTTAATCGGGGCCAGTTCCGGATGGAACCGCAGGACGACCCGGATTTCATCTTTATCCGGCTCTTCATGGTAGGCATCGATCAAGAAAGCGAGGGTGGCCCGGTCGGCCCCGGCTGATGGTTCGATCACATAGGGGATGTAGTGCTCATTGGTTTCCTGGTCAAAATATTCCAGCCGATTCCCGCTGTACTCCGAATGGCGTTTCAGGTCGAAATCGGTCCGGTTGGCAATCCCCTCCAGCTCCGACCAGCCCATCGGGAAGTAATACTCAATATCGGTGCAGGCCTTGGCGTAATGGGCCAATTCCTCCGGTTCGTGGGCCCGCAAGCGGAGGCGCTCCGGACTCAACCCCAGTTCCAGATACCAGTTATACCTGACCTCCACCCAGTGCCGGTAATATTCCTCGTCGGTCCCGGGCTTCACGAAATATTCAATCTCCATCTGTTCGAATTCGCGGGTCCGGAAGGTAAAGTTGCCGGGGGTAATCTCATTCCGGAAGGATTTCCCGATCTGGCCGACCCCGAAGGGCAATTTCTTTCTGGTTGTGGTCAAGATATTCCCGAAGTTGACAAAAATCCCCTGGGCCGTCTCGGGCCGCAAGTAAACCACGGCGGCCTGGTCTTCCACCGGCCCCATAAAGGTCTTAAACATTAAGTTAAAGTTACGGGGTTGGGTCAGTTCCCCGCCGCACTCCGGACAGACTGTCGTCGTTAAGTGGTCGGCCCGAAACCGCTGTTTACATTGCTTACAATCCACCAGGGGGTCGGTGAAGCCGGCCACATGGCCGCTGGCTTCCCAGACGCGGGGATGCATCAAGATACTGGCGTCTTGACCCACCATATCCGCCCGCTGCCGGATCATCCGCCGCCACCAGGCTTGTTTCACATTGTTCTTCAGTTCCACCCCCAGCGGGCCGTAATCCCAACAACTATTTAAGCCTCCGTAAATCTCACTGCTGGGAAAGATAAAACCGCGTCGCTTCGCCAAAGACACAATCTTCTCCATCGTTGTGGTGGCCGTTGGTGTTTTTTCGTTCTCCATCATCGTTCCTCCTTAACTTACCGGCAACTAAATACGCCCGTTGTTTAATCCGGCTTGCCCGTTACCGTGGGAAAAACCATTTTGCTTAAAACATTTCCCGGCCGGGGACGGATGGTGTTTCCCTTCACCGGAGCAAGGAAAGACCATTCGGCCCGGGGGAGATGGTGATTTACGCATAGCTGGGAAGGATAGCCAAGCGGGGAGTCACCAAAACCTCCATCAGCGCCGCAATGAAGAAAAGAACAATAATCAGTGGAAGATAAGGCAAATTCTCCCGGGCATGGTCGCCCACCGTCCTGAAGCCTCCTCCCCCCAAAATGCTCCTCCAACTGCGTGCCCCCCAGATCACCCCGGCCGTTGCCGAAAGCAAGATGGCAGGCACTTCAAAGATCCCATGGGGCAGCAAGCTTAAAAAAAAGGTGCTTTTCCGGACCAGTCTTTCCGCTTCAAAAAAGCCCAGCATCAGCCCGATCATCATTCCGTTGGACATAATCCCCATCACCAGCGGAAGGATGGGGAGGAAAAGGCCGCTCAGCAAAATTAAAACCGCCGCCTTTAAATTATTCCCAAAGATAATGAAGACCTGTCCCCACCAGCCGGTGTTGCTCATCTGCTCAACAATGACGGCGAATTTCGTTTCGATAATCCGCTCAATGATCTCCTTTGCTAAAGCCGGCTCTTCCGCCCAGACCCGGTAGCCTCCGGCGATACTGAGCAGAAAGCTAAAGGCGGAAAAGGCCAACATCATCCGGTACGCCCGGGGAAAGGCCGGTATCAGTTTTCGTTCGGGCATCCTTCTCATCCTTTAAAGATCTCAATATACAAGTATAACAAAGGCCGGGAAGATCTGTCAATTTAAATCCCGTCTCCGGCGCTTAGCGTCCGACCAGTAAAGATTGTAAAAAAGTCAGCGCTTTTAAGGGTTTTTCCGCCCGCCACTGGATAAAGGCAAAGAGCAAACGGCCCAGTTCGTTACCTAAAGCCGGATCCACCGGTTGGCGGGCGACCACCCGCAAATCGGTCCCGTAGAGATCCCGGAGCGCCGCAAGGGCCGACGGCCGGACGGGAATCAACAGCTCCCCCTGCGCGTCGGCACAAGAACGGCAGAGCATGCCCCCTTCCCCCGGGGCAAAGCCAACCAAAGCCCCGTCCGCACTTTCCCGGCACCGGACACAGCAGTCCAAAACGGGGTTATAACCCAAATACTTTAGTAAGCGCAGTTCAAAGGCTCGGGAGAGCAGCATCGGATCGGCGGTCTGCTCCAAAACCACCAGACCGGCCAGGGTAAACAGGAAGATGTCGGTGTTGACTTCGGCGACCGGCAGGAAGGTATCGAGGAGCTCCGCCCACCAACTGGCATAAGCCATCTTGAGCAGATCATCCCGGAGCGGGGCGAAAGACTTAATCAGTTCCGCCTGGCTCAACTGGTCCAAATCCTTGCCGGTAAAAATCAGTGCTCGCAGGTAGGAGAATTGCTGGGTGACCCCCACCAACCGGTTCCGGGGCCGCCGCGCCCCCCTGGCCACCGCTTCGATCTTCCCCTTTTCCTTCGTCAGCAAAGTGACAAGCCGGTCGGCCTCCCCGAAAATACGGGTCCGAAGAATAATTCCTTCACAATGATAAAGCCCCACCCTGTCACCTCCGGGTGAACAGGGCCATGACCAAGCTCAAGATAAGGCTGAGAAGGAGACAGGTGCCAAGGGGAAAATAGAAGGTGAAATTCCCCCGTTGGATGAGAATATCCCCCGGTAGCCGCTTCCCGCCGAAGATTTTCTCTCCGTACTGAAAAATTACGCCCAGCACGAGGAGGAGCAAGCCGGCGATCATCAAGAGACGGCCCATGGCTCCGAAAGGATTCAGCATCATAAAGACCTCCTATTAAGCTTTTTTCTTTGGCTTATAATATCGGTCCCGTTCACTGAAGATGCAACCGCAGTATCCCTGCCGGTAAAGGTCGTATTCCCGCGCCAGTTGCTGACTGCGCCGGAAACCCGGGCGTAAATCAACGGCACAGAAGGTCAGGTTATATTTGACCGCCAATTCCCCCCCGATTTGACAAAGGAGTTCCCGGTTCTGGTAAGGAGAAATCAAAAGGGTGGTGCCAAAAACGGGGAACCCCAGCTCCTGCGCTTTTTGGGCGGTTTTCTCCAGCCGCATCCGGTAGCAGATGCCGCACCGTTCCTGTTCGTGGAAAACGGTTTGCTGTAAAAACGCGGAAAGTTCATACTCTTCTTCCAGGAGTAAGGGGATCTGTTTTAAGGCGGCAAACTTCTCCAGGCTCTCCTTCCGCCGCTCCCACTCCTTATAGGGGTGGATGTTGGGATTATAATAATACATGGTTGGCGTGTAGCCTTGCTCCTTTAAAAACTCCGTCGAATAGGTGGCGCATGGTCCACAACAGGTATGGAGTAACAGATCCATTTTTAGTTCCCCCTTCGCTTTGCGGCGCCGGGGGGAGTCGTTTCCTCCTTCCGCAGTTCCCTGTCTTAGCAGCCTTAACTTAACTCCAAAGTCCCTTGGTTTGTCTCGTCCCCCCGGGTGTAGGTTAACCCCAGGTGCTCCCAGGCAAGTCGGGTGGTGATCCGCCCCCGGGGTGTCCGCTGCAGAAAACCAATCTGCATAAGATAGGGCTCACAGACATCCTCGATGGTCTCCACCGCCTCCTGGGTCGCCGCAGCAATGGTCTCCACCCCCACCGGTCCGCCGTCAAATTTCCGGATGATTGTCTCCAGGACCAGACGGTCAACCCGGTCCAGCCCCTGTTCATCCACTTCCAACCGGGTGAGGGCTTCGGCCGCCACCTCCGCCGTGATGACCCCATCCCCTTTCACCTGCGCATAATCACGGACTCTTTTTAAAAGGCGGTTGGCCACCCGGGGGGTGCCCCGCGCCCGCCGGGCCAGTTCGGCGATGCCGTCCGGCTCGGCTTTGATCTTCAGAATCCGGGCCGCCCGGCTGAGGATCTGTTCCAGATCGGCGCTGGAGTAAAAGTCCAGCCGGTTAATGATCCCAAAGCGGTCGCGGAGGGGCGCCGATAAGGCCCCCGCCCGTGTGGTGGCGCCGACCAGGGTAAAACGGGGCAAATCGATCCGGAGCGAACGGGCGCTGGCCCCCTTGCCGATGATTATATCCAAGGCAAAATCCTCCATCGCCGGGTAGAGGATCTCCTCCACCGTGCGGTTGAGGCGGTGCACCTCATCGATGAAGAGGACATCATTCTCCTCCAGGTTGGTCAGAATAGCCGCCAAATCTCCCGGGCGTTCAATGGCCGGACCGGAGGTGACCCGAATCTGTACCCCCAACTCGGCCGCAATAATATGGGCCAGGGTGGTCTTGCCCAAACCCGGCGGGCCGTAGAGTAAAACATGATCCAAGGCTTCCCCCCGTTCCCGGGCGGCCTGGATAAAAATCTTCAGATTTTCCTTCACCCGCGTCTGGCCGATGTACTCGTCCATCCGGCGGGGGCGGATCGAACCGTCCAGTTCCGCGTCTTCCTCCCGGAACCGGGGGCTAATGAGCCTGGTATCCTCCATCCCTAAAACCTCTTTTCTCCTAATGAAATTACCTTATTACTTTTTAATCAAATTTATCAATCGGGATTAGTTTTTAAAGTAAACGATCGTACCTGCGGCGAACGGCTAATTCCCTCATTATTCCTTCATCAATTGACGCAAAGCCGTTTTTACCACCGTTTGGAGATCGAGATCGGGGTTTTGGGCCCGGACCGCTTGTACCGCCTTCAAGGCAACCACCGGTTCGTAACCCAGCGCCTCAAGGGCCGCAATGGCGTCATCTCCCGCCGTGGGGAACGGAGCGGCACCGCCGGCAGTACCGCCTTTGGGAGCTTCCTTTTCCAAGGTTGATTTTAACTCCAAAATCAATCTTTGCGCCGTTTTGGGTCCGATCCCCGGCACTTTCGCCAGCAACTTGCTGTTTTCACTAAGCACTGCGGCATAAAACTGATCCGCCGACAGAACGGAGAGGACGGCCAGCGCCGTCTTGGGCCCCACGCCGGAAACATTGATTAGTTTCATAAACAAGGCCTTGTCAGCCGGGTCCAGAAAGCCATACAGGAGCATGGCGTCTTCTTTATGGACCAAGCAAGTATGGATTAAGACTTCTTCTCCGGTTTTGAGCCGGCGTAAAGCCGGGGTGGCCATGAAAATCCGGAAGCCAACCCCGTGCACATCAAGGAAGACCGCTTCGTCGGTACAGGCGAAGACCGTCCCCCGTAAAAAGGCGATCATTCTTCTCCTCCTATCACCAAACCGGTCCGCCGCCAGGAATGGGCATAACAAACGGCAATCGCCAGGGCATCGGCGGCGTCGTCCGGTTTGGGCACGGCTTTTAATTTTAAGATCACCCGGACCATCTCTTGGACCTGCCTTTTTTCCGCCCGGCCGTAACCGGCCACCGCCATTTTTACTTGCAAAGGGGTAAACTCGGCAATCTTAAGGCCCTCGTGGGCCGCAGCCAAAAGAATCACTCCCCGCGCTTGCCCCACCGCCAGGGCGGTCCGGGTGTTTTTATTGAAGAAAAGTTCTTCCACCACCATGACCGCGGGCCGGTATTCCCGGATTAAGCCGCTCATCGCGTCGTAGATGGTTTTCAACCGGTCCACCAGCGGACATCCGGCATTGGTCCGGATGACGCCGTAACTTTGCGCCACAAGCCGCTGTCCTTCCTGTTCAACCAAGCCATAACCGGTAATGGCCGTTCCCGGGTCCACTCCCAAAATTAACATCGGTCCACCCCTGTTTTCTCCAGATTAAGCTTTAACTTCTGCAATTACCCGGTTTAATCCTTCACCCTTCGTGCTTTCTCCTTTATTAATTTTCCTTAACATAAATTAAAGCAGGAACCCCTCCCCCCTCGTCGTATCATATCCCTTAATAGGGCAAACCGAAAATTTCGCAAAGAACGGGGGTTTTACGATGTCCCAAGCATATCAGCATGTACGGCGCTTAGCGGAAGAAATTGGTCCCCGCGGTTCCTGCACCGAAACAGAGCAAAAAGCCGCCGCCTATCTCAAGGAAGAAATGTCCCGTTCCGGATTGACGGTAAAAGAGGAAACATTCCAAGCAGTAACCTCTTTTTCCTGGGTTTTCAGCCTGATCAATCTCTTGTTTATCGGGGCTGTCCTCCTCTTTCCCTCCCGGCCCAACTGGGGTTTGATCCTCGCCCTCTTTGCTTTTCTCACCTTCACCCTGGAGGCCAGCACCTATCCTTTCCTCTCGCTCTTGCTGCCGAAGAAAAAGAGCCAGAACCTGGTGGCGCAGGTTCCGGCCCGCAGTAAACCCATTCGCAAAGCGATCATTACCGCCCATTATGACAGCTCAAAATCGGCTTTGAATTTCTCGCCGAAGATGGTCAAGGGCTTTCGCCGGAATTACCTTTTGATGGTGGGGGCCATGGTTCTGGAAGTAATCCTCTTTGCCCTGGGCGCCCTGACCACCCTGCCCAAAATGCTCCTCTGGTTCCTCTCCCTCCCCGGCGCCTTTTATCTCTTCTTTACCCTTTTAACCCTAATCCACCGGGAGGTTGCCGGCCAGTACACCCCGGGCGCCAACGATAACGCCTCCGGCGTGGCGGTCTTGTTGGAAATCGGCAAGGCCTTAACCCGTTTCCCCTTACTGACCACCGAAGTGACGCTGGTGGCTACCGGCGCCGAAGAATCGGGCACCAACGGGGCTTTGGCTTTTCTCCGCCAACACCGTCCCCCATTAGATACATATATTATCAATCTGGATAATTTGGGCACCGGCCATTTGACCGCCGTCACCCAAGAAGGGATCCTGGGCGCGAAGGCTTCTTCCCCGGAGTTACTCTCCTTCGCGCAGACGGTGGCGGCCGAGAAAAACATTCCCCTCCAAACCGCCCCTTACCACCTGCTGACCACCGACGGCACGGTCTTTTTAATGCGGGGGTATCCCACGGTGACCTTGATGGCCTTTGACGACGAAGGGCTCCTGCCCAATTGGCACTGGCCGACCGACCGGGCGGAATTTGTCAACCCCCAAAACCTGGATAACGCCAAAGAATTGGTCCTGGGCATCCTGCGAAAACTGGAAAGTTAATTCTCTTCTCTGGGCTCGAGCAGCCCTTTTATTTTTGCGCATAATTCTCCGATTTTAAAGGGTTTTGGCACGACACCGCAAAAACCGAATTTTTGGTAGTCGGTCATGGCCGGATCATCCGCATACCCGCTGGAGGCAAGAACTTTGGCAGCCGGATCCAACGCTAAAATATGGCGCACCGCTTCTTTCCCCCCCATCCCCCCGGGGACCGTCAGATCGAGAATCACCACGTCAAATGGGGCTTGGTTCTTTTGTTCCTGGGCGTAAAGGGTAACCGCTTCGGAACCTTCCACAGCAACCGCCACTTCATACCCCAAGCGTTCCAGATTTTCCCGGAGAGATGCCCGGATCAGCGGTTCGTCATCCATGAGCAGAACTTTTCCCTTTCCCTGCGGGCAACAGAATTTTGCTCCTTCTTTTTCCTCCACCGGCCGGGCGTCAGTGGCCGGTAAGTAGAAATAAAAAGTGGAACCTTCACCCACTCTGGACTCGACCCCCAGATAGCCCTCGTGGTTCTGGATAATGTAGTAACTGGAGGAGAGGCCAAGACCATGGCCTTCTTTTTTCGTGGTAAAGTAGGGGTCAAAAATCTTGGTCAACAACTCCGCAGGAATCCCCGGGCCCTGATCTTCGATCTCCACCCGGACATAAGGACCGGGCCGTAACCACATCTGATTCTCCGGGGGAATCATCACATTACGGGCGGAGACTTTGATTACGCCCCCGCCGGGCATCGCCTGGTAGGCGTTGAGGATTAAATTCTGGATCACCAGACTGATCTGGTCGCCGTCAACCTCCACCGGCCAAAGATCATCCGGTAAAAAATACTGGCACATAACCGTCGCCCCTCTTAAGGCAAATTCGGCAGTTTCTTTGATGATCTCGGCCAGTTTCGCCGGCTGTTTAACCGGGGCGTTCCCTTTGGCAAAGGCCATTAATTGTTTGGTCAGTTTGGCCGCCTTTAGGGTGGCCTTCTCAATTGCTTGCATTTCCTGTCTTCCACCCAACCCTTTTTCCAGTTTCACGGCGGCCAGTTGCACGTTGGCCAGGATTGCCGCCAGCAAGTTGTTGAAGTCATGGGCAATCCCGCTGGCCAACATCCCGAGGGATTCCAGCTTTTGCATCTTAAGAAGCGTGGTCAACTCCTTTTCGGCCGCCAATTGCTGATTAAGCCTTTCCAAACCCTCTCTATGCTTTGTGCATTCCAAGGATAAAGCTAAGAGATTCAAGTAATTGGAAAGGAGCAACCGCAAGCGGGGCTTGGCCCTTCCCCACTTTGCCGGCAGGGAAAGATAACCGAAGACTGTATCGGTCGTCCGGATCTCAATCCGGACTTCCCTAAAATTGAGGGGAAAGGCTTTTTCCGCCCATACTCCTTTTTTGGCCGTATAACCGTCTAAAAAAAGATAATAATCCTGCAAGCGCAAGACAGTTTGTAAAAAACCCTCCGTAAATTCGGCCTTCTTTTGCACGGTGGAGATGATCCCTAATAAAGTAGTTACCATCAACAGAACGGCGGAGGTCCGCTCCAGCCAACGTCTTGTTTCCTTTCTTTCCTTGAAAAAAGGAAACGGCCAACATCCTTTCTTCGATGAAAGGAGGAATGGGTTGTACATAATTTGTCCGTTGGCAATAATCTTCGGGTGGGCATATAAGAGTTGTATCAGGATCGTACCCGGCATCCGGTTCGGATTATACTGGCAAAGCAGGAGGACAGGCAGATCTCTTAGCCGGGTGTTAAGGATCAGGTCATAGTCAACAAAGCGTTCCGCGCCGGGAATACCCTCTGTTAACCAATGGATTTCCCCGGTCACCCGGAGGAGGCGAAAACCTTCGGTGACGGCCTCTTGGACATATTTCCGCAAACGTACAATCATTTCCTCCGGATCAAAATAACCCTGCGGATAGTAAGTCGCCTTGGTCCCTTCCACAATTAAACCCCGTTCCGGGTCATAACCGCCCGTATCCACCCTTTCCTGCCGGAACCAGTTCAGGATCGCCTCTTTGGTCATGGAATCGGATATACAGGCCACTTTCTCCCCGTTGCGGATGCCGGCGGCTATATATTTCAGGATTATACGGTTCTTTAAAGCTTCATCCCGGTAGAAGAAACAGGTATGGGTTCCCACCGGTACCCGCTCCGAGGTAAACCCTAAATCCACGAGAACATGCTTATCCATTTAACCTCCCCTTCTAACCTTCCCTTACGGCAAGATGGTTCAAAACAAGAAGAATAATAACAATTATGATAAAGTCAAATATTCGCTACCCGTTCCCCTCACCCTGCCCGGTTGGAGATAATTTCTTTTTTTTTACATATTTGAGGAGCAGAGAAAACATCGATAACATAGTGAGGGGCGGCCTGCCATGAAATATAAAGTTAAAGGAAGGACAAATCCAATTATCAATTAAGAATCCGGGCAACATTTCCCATCTTTCTCTCCATGCCGGGCAGAAAGGGATTGTTACAAAACTGGAAGAAATTTTAACAGTATGCGAAAAAGCTAAAGAAATAGACGAGCACAAGTTAAAAAAGAACATTCATAAGCGTATCTTCGCATTGATGACACAGCCTATCAAAATTGTTTATAGCTGCAGCTGCAGGTTTATACCAGCTTATGGAGACCACAAAAAAAAGCGGAGCCGGGGGGTTATTCCCCCGGCTCCGTCAGATCCGCCAGGACCTGTTCGTCCAAACCCTCCTCCTGGACCTGTTCCCCTTCGACCGGGGAAACGAGGCCCCTGGGTTCATCGGCATACATTTCCTCATAGCTCACATCGCCCCCCAAGTCCTGGGGTGATTCGGCGGTGCCGAACCGGGCCACCGCCTGCCAGGCATCTTCACCGTCAAAGGCGGCCTGTTCCTCTTCGTCATCGGTAAAGGTCCGGGCGAAGGGGTTGGCCAGCACTTCCTCCTCAACCGGCCGCTCCCGGCGGTATTCGGTGGCCTCATTTTCCTCCTGGCACTTGATGCAAGTGGCCGCGTAGGGTAAAGCCTCCAGCCTTTCTCCGCCAATCGGCCGGCCGCATTGTTGGCAGATTCCGTAGGTTCCCGCTTTGATCCGGTCGAGGGCTTCCTCAATGGCCGCCTGCCGGACGCGGAAGGCATTGGCCAAGCCCAAATCCTTTTCCTGTTCGAAGGCTTCCGTACCCAGATCGGCCGGATGATTATCATAGGCCGACAATTCCTTCACCGAATCCCGTAGGCTCCGCTCCCCACCCAAGTCATGGGTTTGGTCCAAATCCTCACTTAATTCCATCAGTTCCGCCCGGAGACGCTTTTCCAATTGACGGATCTTCTTTTTGCTCAGCATGTACAACCATCCTTCTCCTTGACCACGGCAGAATTGTCAAGGGTGTTTTTTATTAGCTTTTAATTTAATAGGGAAGCTGCTGGTTGACCAACTGGACAAGGCGGGCAATAAAACTGCTGATAATCGGCAGATTCAGACTGGCGATCTTAGCGAGGATGGCTAAAAAGGCCGCGCTGACGATGGTCAGTCCAACGGCAATCCCGAACCCGCGGGCGATGCCGGCCACAAAATTCAGGTAAACCATGCGTCCCGGCCGGGAAAGCAGATCAAAAATCCCTTCCAGGTTATATTTAAGCATCAGGCGGTTTAAGATCAGGATCTGGTTGAGGAGGCCGTTCTTTCTCCGCCGGGTCCTGGTTATAGCTTCCCGCACCAAGATCACCCCATTTAATGTGCCTGTTTTCGCCGGACTTTATAACGGAAAAGGATGGTTTGAAGCTTCCTTTTAGCGGAGGACTTCCTGATAAGCCTGGAGGGTTAGCCGGGCCACCTGGTCCCAGGTGAAATTGGCTAAGATATGTTCCCGTAGTCCCGCCGGCGGCGGGGAATAGATTGCGCTCCGCAACGCCTCTTTGACCGAAAGGGGATCCGGTGAGCAATACCAGGCCATCTCCCCCAGGTATTCCCAGGCGGTCCCCCGGTCCGTCGTCACCAGTTTGCAGCCGGCCAGTCCGGCCTCGAGGTTGACCAGACCGGGGGTCTCATACCAACTGGGTAAGGCATGGACACTGCAGGCCGCATAAGCCGAGGCAATCCAGCTTTGGTTCAGCGCTCCCAAAAACCGGACGCGCCCCTCCCCTTCCTGCCGGCATTCCTGGTAATACTGGTAGTCATTGATGGGGCCGATTAAAACCAGCGGTTGGTCCAGGGCCCGGGCCGCCCGGATGAGGGCCTTCTGGTTTTTCCGCCGGCAGATCCGGCCGACCGAAAGGATGAACCCCTTCAGGCCGTAACGTTTAATGAATTTGTCGGGGTTGGCATAGTAAAAAACCGGATCCACCCCGTTGGGAATGAGGCGGCAGGGGGTGACCAATTTATATTCTTTCCGGATTAATTCCTGTTCAACCAGGCCGTTCGGGAGTAAAAGGTCAACTCCGTCCAAAACCTCCTGGCGTAAATGATTGGTCTTCGCCCACCAGGAGAGAAAATGCTCTTTCCGGTCGGAGTCAATGTTGATTAGAAATTCATGGGGATCCCAGTAGATCGGCGAGAGGACAATGGGTATCCCGTATTTCTTGGCCCTTTGGTAGAATTGGTAAGTTTCTTCAATGGGAATGATGTTAAAGAGATGGACGAGGTCATAACGGGAAAAATCCGTCGTGGGCTGGGTTTTAACCTCCACCTCCACCCCCAACTGGAGCAAGGCCTCCCGGGTTTTGTTCATCTGCACGCTATCCCCGGCCAGCATTTTAAAGACGGAAGAACGGTTTTGCATCAAAACCCTCATGTTCTCACCTCCTTGCCCTAATTTGAATCTGTGGAAAAAGCCAGCAAATCAAGGGCGATTTCACACCAGACACCACCCTTTTCCCATTTCCATTCCGGTAAAGGCAGACAGCGCCACCCGGTCAGCACCGGCACCAACACCGGGATGCGGCTGTACTCCGGCGGCAAGCTGGCCCAAAGCCTCTTTTTTATCCGGTAATGGTGGTAACGGCCGTCCTTGCCCCAATAGGCGAGTTCACCTCTGACCTCTCCTTCCAGTAAAAAAAGGTCATCGGCCTTAATCCGGCGGAAAGCCCCTAAAAAAAAATGAGCCGATTGAATCTGCCGCACCGCACCGGGTAGTTTTTCTTCCCATTTCAAAACCGCCTTTTTGGGGGGCGGCAAGGCCGGCTGCTCCGCCGTTTCCGGCTGGCCGCCCAATTGAACGGCACGGATCTCGGCGGCCGTCACCGTCAAGCGGCCACTCAACAAAAGCTGGATCCGGAAAGCGCCCCGGTCGTCCCTTTGCAGCTCCAAAGCGATGGCTTCAACCTTCACCCCGGCCTGTTGACCGCGGCGGACCACCGGCGAGGGATGGAACCACTCGAGAACCGGTTTGACCTCAACCACCTTTATTTGGTGGTCCTTATTCCGGTATTGCCAAATAATATCGGGTTCTGCCCGGAGCAGGACGCCGCCCGTTACCGTTTCCCCCCTTTCCGCCCCCCGGCGCCACCATAACCGGTGGCTTTCCGCAAAATCGGCGGGGGCCGGGACCGGGATCTCTACATAATACTCGACCGGCGCTTCGGAAATGAGTTTTTCCGCGAAAAGAGGAACGGTTTTCCCTCTCCCGACGGGAAGGGGGAGAATGGCTTTCTCCTTGCGCGCGGCCGCCACCCCATAGGTCAGTTGCAGCAGGAGGGTGAGCGTCTGCCCGCCGGTAAAACCAACCACTTCTGCTTTTACTTCCTTCACCGCCAGGCGGTACACCGGGTCGCCGGCCGGGGAAAGCCCTCTCGCCGGCGGCGGGGCTAAAGCCAGCCATTCGGCCCAGGGCAGCCAGAGCCGGTAACACTTTTCCTGGTCCTCGCGGTTGATGTAGAAGAGCTCCAGGTGAATTTGGCCCAGACATAAGAGGCCCTTTTCTTCCGGAACAGTCCATCCCTTGGCCCCGGCCACGCTCACTTCTTCAAGAAGTTTGGCCTGCTCCGGAAGGCGAAGCCGGAAGGTCCTGGTCCACTGCCGGTTTTTCTGTTCGTATAAACGCCAGAGAAAAAAAGGGTCCCCTTCCTCCCCCGCCGCCGCCACCTTGACCGGAAGGGGTTTTTCTTGCAGGAGACACCAAGTAATGGCGATGGTGAGGATGATTTTACCCCCACCCGTTATCTTCAGGTCCATGATTTCCGCCTGCCCGGCCAGTGCGGCGCCGGCCGGAACCTTCGCGGGGATGAGCACCGAAAACTGCTTTGTCTTTTGAGGACCGCCGGCCAAGACCAGCTGCAGTTCCCCTTGGCAATGGACTCCTTCCGGCACGAGGGCGAACTCCACGCACCGCAAGGCCTTCTCAACGAGAGGCTGCTCCCGGTCCAGTTCCGGCCAGGAAAGGGTTTCCGTGTGCAAGAAGCGTTCCCGGGCCACCAATTGCCGGCCCAGAATGAGCCAACTTGCCTCCGGCGGGGAATGAACCTCGGCCGGCGGGTGTTCTTCCCAGCCCGAAAAGGAGAGTCCGATTCCTTGTTCCAAAACAGCGGCCGTTCCCTGGGCGTGGATGGTCAGATAAAGGCTGGTCGCCTTGGCGGACAACGGTTGCCCCCGGATGAGGCCGGGCGGAAGCGCCAGTTCCTTCTGGTAAGTTATCCGGTCGGTAAGGGTCTGGAGAGTTCCGGTTGCCGGCAGGTACCGGATCTTCCGTTCAAGCTCCACCGTCAAATGAACAAAACCGGTTTCCCACTTCACCACCAGGTCATTAATGGTCAGATCAATCCGGTGGACCTTTGCCCTCAAAGGCCAAGGGACCTTGACGATCACTTGCTCATCGGCCCGCCACCGCTTGACCATTAATTCTTGTCCCCCCGGTAAGCGCTCTTCACTTTATAATGTATATGTTAGGAATGGAGCAAAAAAATACAGGCCTTTGAATTTCGAGGCCTGTATTCCGGGGGAAAAGCGGTTTAGAAATAGTAAGGGCCATACGGCGCCGCAACCTGTACCTGCAACTGCTGGGATTCGGTGACTTTGATGAAGAGTTCGACCACGACCTTCTGCCGGAGGGTCGTGCTGTCCAAGAGTTCGAAGAGGACCGTCTCGATCACCGGCTTAATCCGGACGTCCATCCCCGGCACGGCGCCGGGAATATCCACAAAGGTGCTGAAGGGTACGTCTTCGCTTTGGTGAATTTCGAGGTTATCCTCGTTGATGAAGAAGATCTGTTTATGCACAACCCCTTGGATGATTACTTTATCTTCAATGACCTCCGCCATCAGCCGCTCGACTTTGGCGACGATCTCCCGGATTTTAATGGCCGGTTGCGAAAGGGTGATTGTATTCTCCACCAGCAACTGCTTGGTATCCTCCCCGACCACGGTATCCAGCTTCAGGAGGGCGCCGGGGCCAAGGGCCACATTGATCTGGATGCTCTCCGTCACCTTGACGAAAAATTCAACGACCACTTTCTGGAGCAGAGTATTTTCATCCAGCAATTCGAAGTGAATAAACTCGATGGTCGGTTCGACCACCACATCCATACCGGTGGTGGCGCCGGGGATATCCAGGAAGGTGCTGAACTCCAAATCTTCCGCCTGGTGGTATTCGATATTGTCGAGGCCAATGAAGAAGATTTGCTTGTGGATGATGCCCTGGATAATGACCTTGTCATCGATGACTTCAATCGAGAGGTCCCGGATTTCCGCCGTAATATCGTCGATCTTAAGGGCCGGTGCGTTTAACGTAATGGTGTTTTCAATCAATTCCTGCTTCGTCCCCTCGCCGATCACCTGGTCCAAACGGACGAGCGGACCGGTGCCTTCCACCAGATTAAGCTGGTTGGACTCGGTAACCTTGACGAAAAACTCAACCACCACTTTTTGATGGAGTAGGGTCGGCCTGAGCAATGAGAAGAGGATCGTCTCGATGACCGGGTGGACCTGCACATTCATTCCCGGTTCCGTCCCGAAGATATCGATAAAGGTGCTGAACGGGACGTCTTCCGCCTGATGATGCACAATGTTGTCCTCACCAACGTAGAAAATCTGTTTGTGGAGCACTCCCTGGATGATAATCTTATCCTGGATCAATTCAGTGGTCAAATTACGGATCTCCGCCGTAATGTTCCGGATCTTGATTGCCGGCCGTTCTAAAGTGACATTGGTTTCGATCAGTAACTGCTTCGTCCCTTCGCCGATGACCACCTCTGCCCGCACCAAAGGATCCATTAACCTATCTCCTCCTTCCGAAGTTTCTACAGGAGCCGCTTCCACGGGATTAGGTTGAGAGCACATGGTTTCCGGTTTTTCCGCCGCGCTCGTTTTTTTTTTCTCTTCGTCAACCCCGGATTGACTCTCCGGCTGAAGAGCCGGCACGGGCTGATGGTTTAACTGGCCTGAAGGTTCCTCCGGCGTTTCTTCCTCTCCAGCCGGCCGGGTCTCCCCGAACGTAATTGCTGCTTCCCTTGGACTGATTTTCTCCTCAGTTGTCTGGTTCTGGACCTCTTCCGCCCCAATCGGGCTTTCCTGTTGACTCTCCTTCCTTTTTGCCAGCAAGATCCTGCCTTCGTCTGCGCGCTGAGCGCTACTGTCGTCAATTGCTTGCGCCCGGGTGATTCCGAAAGGAGAATTTTTCCCGTCTTCGGTCGCCCAAGGGGACAGCGACCCTTTCCTTTCCCAATCACAAGTAGTCCCAAGAAGCTTCTTCCCCCGGTCTTCTTCAGCCTCCTCCCCTTGCGGCCTGGCAGGCGCCGAAGAAGAATAGTCATTTTCGGCTGTCACGGGAACCAAAGTGTTTTCTTCCAGAACCAAATAGCGGCGGTGAAGGTTGTAAAACCAGAATGTACAGAGGGCAATTAAAGCGGCAATCATCGCAAAAGCGCCGATGATCAGTGCTAACTCCATGCTAGTGCCCCCTTTTACCTACCCCCTCGGTTGGCTAATATAATATATGAAACACTCATGGATTGTGCTCATTTCTTAAAGGGAAGGAAAAAAGAAAAGAAGGGCTGGGCGTGCCCTTCTTCCCTAAGTTTATTCATTTCGTCAAACCCGGACGGTCCGGAGCGGGGTCACGGCAAAGATGACATCGGTAACCACTTCAATCGGGACCGGATTGGGATTGCCGTCATTGACCACATCAAGAAGGACGACCGCCCGTTCCACCCTTTCGATGCCGGGGCCGGTGACGTTGGTCACCACCGGGAACTCCCGCACTTCCACCCCGGTCGGCGTCTGGATCGGGGCCCGGACCAGAACGGTCTCGGTGACGATCCCCGGCCCGGTCACGGAAGTGACGACCTGGAAAGGCGGGGGCGCCGGGGTTTCCCCGGTGACTTCCGCGTTGAGGACGATAATCTGCCGGAGGAAGCGGCCATCCGGGGACAAGGTGAAGGAGATGTTTTCGATCTCGACGGAGACCGAGAAGGGGGTGTCGGGCGTGATTCCGGGCACATTCACCAGGATGGAGAAGGGAATCCGTTCGGTCACCGAACGGACCACTCCGTCTTCGCCGACAAAGAAGACCTGCTTGTTGATGATTCCGTCGATCAACACCGCACCGTCCAAGATGACCCGTGCCCGGAGATCGCTGATTTCACCCTGAACTTCCTTGATTTTGACGGCCGGTTGCGGCAACTCTACTACATTCTCAACGATGATCTGCTGCCGTCCGGTGACAATCCCGGCCGGGGGAACAACAACCTCGACGACCACGTTGCGGACCGGGACCACCGGGATCCGCTCCTGCCGCTCCACCAGGATTTGACGAACGCCTTCCCCGACCACCTGCTCCAGTTTGAAGAGGGAGAAATCGCCGGTAACGAGCGGGACCTGAATCGTTTCGGTGACAATGGCGCTAACAAACACGATTACCTTCTGCCGGAGAGTGGTCGCCGTCTCCAGGTTAAAGAGGATGGTTTCGATCCGGGGCCGGACGGTGACATTCAACCCCGGCGCCGCACCCGGCACATCGATGAAGAGGCTGAAGCGGCGTTCCTCGGCTTGATGGTACTCGATATTATCCTCGCTGATGTAGAAGATTTGCTTATGGATTACCCCTTGAATAATCACTTTATCCGGGATTACTTCCGCCACCACGTTGCGGAGTTCACCGACAATCTCCCGGACCTTGAGCGCCGGCCGTTCCAAGGTGACTACCGATTCGTTTAAAAGCTGCTGCTCACCTTCGCCGATCACCTGTTGGACCTTGAAGAGGGGGCCGGCGCCGAGCGCCACTCTTTCCTGAATGTTTTCGGTGGCTTTGACAAAAACTTCGACGACCACCTTCTGCCGTAATTCGGTGGGCGCGAGCAGTTCAAAGAAGATCCCTTCAATCCTGGGGTGGACTTGGAGGTCGACCCCCGGGACCACACCGGGCAGATCCAGGAAGAGGCTGAACGGTACGTCTTCCGCCTGGTGACGGGCGTTATTATCCAAGTCGACAAAGAAGATCTGTTTATGGATGATCCCCTGGACCACTACTTTATCGGGGATGACCTCAGTTTCGATGTTCCGGATCTCGCCCCTGATTTCATCCACTTTCAAAGCGGGGACCGCCAGGGTCAGGGTATTTTCCACCAGTTCCTGTTTGGTGCCTTCCCCCACCACCCTGGGTAAAAGGAGGAGGGGACCGGTCCCCAACTCCAAGCCGGTTTGCACAAACTGGGTGACTTTGACGAAGATCTCCAGGATAATCTTTTGCCGGACAAACAAACCGTCTGCGGTCAAGTGGAAGAGAATCTTTTCAATCCCCGGCTGAACCTGGGCGTTCATGCCCGGTTCTGCGCCCGGGATCTCAATAAAGGTGCTAAAGGGAACATCTTCGGCAAAATGCCGGACAATATTATCCAGGGTGACAAAGAAGATTTGTTTATGGACAATGCCTTGGACAATGACCTTGTCTTTGATGATCTCCACGGTGACGTTCCGGATCTCGCCGGTGATGTTCCGTACTTTCAGCGCCGGCGCCGGCAACTGGGTAGGACGGACCACCGGCGCGGCCCGGACGGTCCGCGTACCGACGGTTACCTCCGCTCCTTGCAGCCGTTGAACAATCCTTGGATCACGGGGGACCTCCGTCGGCGCCTCACTTTGTTGCTTACTGACCCGGATCCGGGTCACCTGCGGATTAAAATCCTCCGCCCAGGCGGGGGGTTGTTCCGTGGCTTTCACTTGGACCTGAACCCGGTCGGGCTTCACCCAGGTTGGCCCTTCTTCCTCCGGCACGAAGGGGAAGGAACCGGCTAAACCGGCCCCGGCTTCTTCCACTGTTTCCTTCTGCTCTTGGTTCTGTTCAACACGATCTATGGCGGCCGGCTCGTTCCCGGTTAATTCCTCCGCTTTCTCTTCATCCGCCGACGCCTGTTTCTCTTTCTCCAGGTTGCCATCATACTCCATTAATCTTTGGCCTCCTTTCTCCGACCAACTCCCTCCCACGAGGGAAAACCGCACCATTCCTAAATACGAGTTAGGACTAGTACAGTATATGCTGGTCCACAGAAAGGTGCTTATCCGCGCAGCAGAACGGAAAACGGCAGGAAAAATAAAAAACCGCCGCGAGGGGCGGTTTTACCGTAAATTCACTGTTTTAGATCTGTTCTTGGGCCAAGGGCATTTCTCCATCATCTAATAGCTCCAAGGACAGCGCCAACCCTTCCTCCCTTTCCCGCAGCCATTTTCCCAGGCGCCCCGGGGTAACCCCGATAACTTTAAAGAACAACTCCAGGGCTTGCCTGGCGCCGGCCTGCTCCGGACTTTGGTCCGGTCCAACGGCTAAACGGAATTTCTGGTAGCGCCTCCATGCATAAACGCACGCCTCTTCAACTCCGGCACTCTCGATTAGTTCAAGCAAACGAGAGTATTCGTTCCGACGAGCTTCGGCGTGCGTTTTCCAGAAATGCGGGTCGTCCGTCAAGGCGCTGGTGAGCAGATCCTGTTTGGCCAAGCTTTTAAACCTCTTTAAAGCCCGGACCAGATCTTCCTCCTCCACTTGGCACACGGTGGTATCCCCCCTTAATTTTTGCTGGCGGCGCTTGCTAATTACCTCCTTTCTCATTCTTCTTTACCGTCCCGGGTCGTCAGGTCGAACACATAATAGGCCTGGTTATCAAATTCCATCCGGTAACAGGAGCATGGCAATCCATTCTGGTTAAAGACCCCGATCAACTCCGCCTCTCCGGCCAGAATTTTATCGCGGATCATCTGATCCGTAAGCTCAGCGGGCTCCGCCGCCCGTGCCCGCCTTGGCGCGGGAAAGGGTATAACTTTGCCCATCCTCTTCCCTTCCTCCCTTGCTGCCTGATGGGAAAATCAGTTCCATTCAAGACTCGTCAGTCCCGGCAGGGAATACAGCTCCGCCAGGATTTTTTCTTTATCGATATTATGTCCCCTCACTTGTAAACTAATTAATGCTTTTTTGCTTTCCTCATCAATAGCCATGGAGATTTTTTTAATACTGACCCCATGATTGGCAAAGACCTGGCTTAAACTGGCCAGCGCCCCCGGCTGGTCGGCCAATTCCGCCCGGATCCGCACCAGCGGGCCGGCAATAAACTTTATTTCCAGGTCATCCAGGAGGACTAAGGCAAAAACCGCCAGGAAAGTCGTGGCCGCCGCCGCCCAATAAAAGCCGCTCCCCGCTGCCAAGCCGATCCCGGCGACCACCCAAAGACTGGCGGCGGTGGTCAACCCCCGGATACTGGTTCCGTCCCGCAAAATCGTGCCGGCCCCTAAAAAACCAATCCCACTCACCACCTGGGCGGCCAAGCGTCCCGGGTCTCCTTCTTTTCCCTCAGGAAAACCATAAATCGAAAGCAGCATGACTAGACAGGAACCCAAAGCCACCAGAATGTGGGTGCGCAAACCGGCCGGCCGGCCATGTCTTTCCCGTTCCAAGCCAATCACGGCGCCAAGCAAAGTGGCGACCACTAACCGGATAATCACAATAGTAGGTATGGTTAATCCCTCCTTGCCTACGATCTATCTTACGCGGTGAGCAGCGATAAATTATCTTTTCCCGGAAAGATTTTTCCTGTAGCCGCCCTTGGGTAAATACCTGCACGAACAGTCATAAATACACGAACAGCCGCCCCGGAGGCGGCTGCTGGCAAAGGCCGTTTTAAAATTTGGTCAGATTCGTTGACCCGCAGTGGGGGCAGCGTTCCGCATCCCAGTCAACGGTATCATGGCAACGCAAACACTCCCGTTTGACCGACTGCCGGCAATGGGGACAAAAAGCCAGGATATAATGGACTTTCTTTCCGCAATGGGGACAGGTGATCAGTTTCCCTTTGGGTCTGGTCATCAGGTACATCATTAAAATCAAGATGGTCGTAAAAATCGAACTGAACAAATCGGGGGTCAAAATCATAACCACCGGGAGAAAAGTCCACATAAACCAGGAATAATCCCGGGCCCGGGCATCTTTATACAAGAAAAACATTAATCCGCCCGCTAAAACCAGTTTAACAATAATCAGCACTACGGTCGAACTCAATTTCCTCACTCCCGTCTGCGATCAACAATTTTATATTCCCGCTTTTTTGTCGGTTTCCTCCTCATGGGCTCCCTTTTTTCACCGTACAGGCCGGCTGCCCAACCACCGTCAGCTTAACACGGGGGACAATTCCTGCTTTAACGGAATTCCTTCAGCTGTTTTAAGATGGAAATTAAACCGAGCTTGGCATGGAGATAGGAAAGGCAGCCTTGGAAAAAGAGGCTATAGGGCGGCCGGAAGGGTCCATCCGCCGTCAGTTCGCTGGTGGAGCCATTAATAAAAGTCCCCGCCGCCATAATCACCCGCTCCTGGTAACCGGGCATGGGGGCCGGCTCGGGGGTGACAAAACTGTCCACCGGCGAAATCTGCTGCAAGCTCCGGCAGACGGCCAGCAGCCGCGCGGGTGATTCCAGATCGATCCTTTGGATCACGTCGGTCCGGGGCTCGGTGGCCGCCGGCATGACGGTAAAGCCCAGTTCCGCAAAGACCTTGGCAAACAAAGCGGCCGCCTTCAGCATTTCATAGACCCGGTGCGGGGCGTCGAAAAAGCCCTGGAAGAACAGGCGCAAATTCAGTAAGGAAGGTCCCACTTCCCCGCCCAGCCCGGGGGCGTAAAGTCTGGCCGCCACCCGGTCAATTAAATCTTTTTTCCCCGCGATATACCCGCCCGACGGAATCCAGCCGCCGCCCGGGTTTTTAATCAATGAACCGGCGATCAGGTCGGCCCCCACCGCCAGCGGTTCTTCCCGCTCCACAAATTCGCCGTAACAATTGTCCACAAAAATAATAGGGGGAGCCGGCCGCTGCCGCAGGACGGCAAAAACCTCGGCCAACTGCCCAACCGTAAAGGAGCGCCGGGTCGCGTAACCACAGGACCGCTGAAAAGCCACTATTCGGGTCCACGGGCTGAGGGAGGCCAGGAGACGGGCTTGATCAATCGTCCCGTCGGCACGGAGGGGAATAGTGGTGACCTTTACCCCGTATTCCCGGAGGTTGCCCGGGGCGTTTCCTTCCAGTCCGCAAACGGTCCGCAAGGTGTCATAGGGCAGGCCGGTGGCAAAGATCAGTTCGTCACCGGGCCGGAGAAGCCCGGAAAGGCAAAGGTTGATTGCATGGGTTCCGGACACAATTTGTTGCCGGACCAAAGCGGCTTCGCCGCCCAAAGCCCGGGCAAAAACCCGCTCCAACGTTTCGCGCCCCATGTCGTTATAGCCATAACCGGTGGAGGTGGTAAAATGATGGCTGCCGACCTTCTCCTCCCGGAAGGCGGTTAAGACTTTATCCTGGTTGTAAAGGGCATTCTCTTCAAACCCGGCAAAAATGGGGGCTAATTCTTGTTCTGCTTTGTTTACGAAAGCGAATTCTGGATCTGCGGCAAACGACAAAGAAGAGACCTCCTTTACGGGACGGTAGCTCCGAATCCTCCATCCCGCCTTATCCAGTAGTATAAACACAGAGCACCCATGATCTTCTTTCATAAATGAAAAAAGGGCAGAACAAAACTACCCTTTTTGTTTGCCAGTTTCAAACCCTAATCTTTTCAAGCTTACTCGATTTTGGGTTCCCCACTGAACTCCCGTAACGGCCGGGAAGGAATGATCGTGGAAATCGCATGTTTATAAATGAGTTCGGGTTTTCCTTCACAATCCAAAATTACGGTAAAATTGTCAAACCCCTTGACCAAACCCCTGACCTGAAAACCGTTGACCAAATAAACGGTGACCGGAACACTTTCTTTACGGACCTGGTTTAAAAATCCATCCTGTAAATTGATAACGGGCTTACTCATTACATTACACCTCCAAAATAAACAACAAACCCTTTTTTAAGCTTAATCTACTTAATTACTCTATACTATTCGACACTTGGTTTATTCTCCCTTCTAAATATCGCAAGATCTTTTCCGAACAAACCTCCTCCTCCCCGGGACTTAATGGAAACCATTTCTCCACCGGTTCCCGGCGGAACCATGTTTCCTGCCTTTTTGCGTAGTGCCTGGTTCTCTTTTTGATGAGCGCCGCCGCCTCCGGGAGGCTCATCTCCCCCCGCACCACCGGGATCAGTTCTTTATAGCCCAACCCTTGCATCGACGGTAATTCCGGACCGTACCCCTGCGCCAGAAGGGAAGCGACCTCTTCCAGTAAACCGGCGGCCAGCATCCGGTCGACCCGCAAATTGATTCGCTCATAGAGCTCGGCACGGGAGCGGGTTACCCCGATATAAATAATATCCGGCGTCAATTCGCGGCGGGCCGCCTGTTGCTGCCGGGAAAAGGGGCGCCCGGAGGCGATGGTCACTTCCAAAGCCCGCAGCGTGCGTTTGAGATCCTGGGGATGGATCTTCCGGGCCGCCTCCGGATCCAGCTCCACTAATCGCTGATAGACCGCAGCCCTTCCCTTCTCCTCCGCTTCTTTCCGCAAAGCCGCGCGCAACTCCGGGTCGGGCGGCGGCGCGGGAAAAATAAAGCCCTGGGTCACCGCCCGGATATAAAGGCCGGTCCCGCCGGTCAGGATGGAGATCATCCCTTGCCGGTCCAAACGGCTTTTCACCTGATTATAGTGCTCCTGATAGTCGACTACCGTAAAGGGCTGGTCGGGAGGGACCAGATCGATTAAATAATGGGGAATACCCTTCCGCTCCTCCATCGTCGGTTTGGCCGTCCCGATATCCATCCCCCGGTAGATCTGCATCGAATCGGCGGAGAGAATGGCGGCGCCAAAATGCAAAGCCAAATTGACCGCCAGTTCCGTTTTGCCCACCGCGGTTGGACCGACCAGCACAATAAGGGGTACCATCACGTTACCTCCGTTGAAACATCTTTTCAATCTCCGCTTTCGTGATGACAACCATCGTCGGCCGGCCATGGGGACAAGTCTGGGGGACCTTGGTCTGCCGCAAGTCCCGGATTAAAGCGGCCGCTTCCTGCGGAGACAGCCGGTCCCCGGCCTTAATCGCCCGCCGGCAGGCCATGAGCTTAAAGAAACGGTCTTTGGGATCCTCCACCCGTCCGCCGCTGTTGCCGCCCAACTCATCAAGGAGAGTGCGGAAGAGTTCCTCCGCCGCCGAGGCGGAAAAATCCTGCGGGCCGGAGCGTAAGATCAGCGTCTCCCCGCCAAAGGCCTCAAAATCCCAGCCCAACTCCTGAAGAAGCGCTTTCTCCGCCTGCACGGTCTCCCATTGGGCGGCAGTTAGTTCCAAGGTCAAAGGGGTAAGAAAATATTGCATCTTCAAGGGAGGCCCCGAGCGGAAACGGTCGTAAAGGATGCGTTCATGGACGGCGTGTTGATCCACCAGCACCAAACCGGAAGCATCTTCCCATAAAAGATAGGTATCAAAGAGGGTAAACACCCGGCCGCTCCCCTGTTCCTCCCCCGCCGGACCGGCGGCAGACACCGGGGCGGCCGCCGGCTGATCTGCCTGCTCCTCCTCGTCCTCCTCCGTTAAGCCAACCTCCGGAAAAACCTCCCCGGCCGGAACGGACTCCAGCGTCTTTGCTTCCGCAAAGGACAGTGTATTTTCTTTCACCACCGTCCCCCCGGTTCCGAAAGAGGGTTCCAAACTGCTGGCTTCTTCCCCCATGGGCGCCGTGGAAAATTCCCCGATGGGCGCCTGCTCCGGACGGAGTCCCCTCGCCAAGACGGCCGGTTTATACTGGGGACGCCATTGGGCGCCGATCACGTTGGCTTCCAGCGCCGCCCGGACAATCTGGAGCACCCCGCGGAAGATCTCCTTTTCGTCCCGGAATTTAACCTCCATCTTCGTGGGGTGGACATTTACATCGACCAGATCCAAGGGTAATTCAATATTCAAGAGCAAAAAGGGGAAGCGGGCCACCGGCAGCAAAGTGTCGTAGGCCCTTTCGGCGGCCGCCGCCACCAGCCGGGAATGGAAAAGGCGGCGGTTCAGGAAGAAATACTGGAGCCCCCGGTTGCCCCGGGCAATATTGGGCCGGCCCAAATAACCGCTGAGCCGCATGGGGCCATAGGTTCCCTCCACCGGAAACAACTCCTGGCAAACAGTACGGTTGAAGATCTGCTCCAGCGTTTGCTCGTAATCACCGCTCCCCAGGGTATGGACGAGTTCCATGTCATGGTGGAAGAGGCGGAAGGAGATCTCGGGATAACCAAGGGCCATACTGGTGACAATCTCCTTAATATTGGTGACCTCCGCCGGGATGCTCCGCATAAACTTCAAACGGGCCGGGGTATTATAGAAAAGGTTCTCCACACTGATATTGGTCCCGCGGGGCACGCCCACCGGTTCGACCGCGCGGACCACTCCCCCTTCCACCAGGATTTTCGTACCGGGAGCGCCCGGATCGACACAGGTTTGCAGGATGACCCGGGAGACGGCGGCGATACTGGCCAGGGCTTCACCCCGGAAGCCCAAGGTCCTGTTGTGTTGCAAATCGGTCAAGGTCCGGATTTTACTCGTGGCATGCCGCTCCACAGCCAGTAAAGCATCCTCCCGGTCCATTCCGGAGCCGTCATCCACCACCTGGATTTTCTGGCGGCCGCCGTTTTCCAGGTAAACCTCGATTTTCTTCGCGCCGGCATCGATGGAGTTTTCAATCAACTCCTTCACCACCGAAGCCGGCCTTTCCACCACTTCGCCGGCGGCGATTTGGTTAATCGTGACTTCGTCTAGGCGTATGATCTTCCCCATCCCAATCCCTTCTTCTGGCTTAAGCTTCTTTCCTATTATTTTTGAGACGGCTTTGCCACTCAAAAAGAAGTTTCAACGCCGCAAGGGGCGTCAGTTCGTTCAGGTTCAACTGGCGCAGCTCTTTCTCCAGCGGGCTTTCTTCCACCGTAAAGAGGGGCAGTTGCTGCGCAGGGCCGGCCGCCAGGGCCACTTTCGCCGAGCGCTCCTTCAACCCCTTCGCTTCCAACTGGGCGAGAATCTGGCCGGCGCGGGTGAGCACCGTGCCGGGAATGCCGGCCAGTTTGGCCACTTCAATTCCGTAACTGCGGTCACTGGCCCCGGGGACGATTTTCCGGAGGAAGACCACATCCTCCCCTTCTTTGGCCACCGCCACATTGAGGTTCTCCACGCCGGACAGCCGCTTCGCCAGGGTGGTCAATTCGTGGTAATGGGTGGCAAAGAGCGTCCGCGCCCCGATGGTTTGCGGGTTCCAGAGGTACTCCAGGACCGCCCAGGCAATGCTTAACCCGTCATAGGTACTGGTCCCCCGGCCAATCTCATCCAGAATCAACAAACTGTCGGCGGTGGCATGGTGGAGGATATTGGCCAGCTCGCTCATCTCCACCATAAAGGTGCTTTGCCCGCCGGCCAGATTGTCGGCCGCCCCCACCCGGGTGAAGATCCGGTCGACCAGACCTATGCGGGCGTACGCCGCAGGCACAAAGGAACCGATCTGGGCCATCAGGACAATCAAAGCCACCTGCCGCATATAGGTGGATTTTCCCGCCATATTGGGACCGGTGATAATCTGGAGGCGGTGGGTCTCCTGGTCCAGCAGGGTATCATTGGGGACAAACCGGCCCGGCGGCAAGACCTGCTCCACCACTGGATGGCGGCCGTCCCGGATCAGAATGGTCTTCCCCTCATCCACCTCCGGACGGACATAATGGTTTTGCACCGCCGTCTCGGCCAGCGCGGCATAGACATCAAGCATGGCCAGGATCTCGGCCAGCCGTTTCAAAACGGGCAGCTTGGCCAGGACCTGCTGGCGCAGGTCCAAAAATAGTTCATATTCCAGGGAGGCCCTTTTTTCCTCCGCCCCCAGGATTAATTCTTCATATTTCTTCAGTTCCGGGGTGATAAACCGTTCGGCATTGGCCAAAGTCTGTTTCCGGATGTAATCCGCCGGAACCATGGCCAAATTGGCTTTGGTCACTTCCAGATAATAGCCGAAGACCTGGTTATACCCGACTTTGAGGGATTTGATCCCGGTCCTCTCCCGTTCCTGCTGCTCCAGGCCGGCAATCCACTGTTTCCCGTCCCGGGTGGCGTGGATCAGGGTGTCCAGTTCCTGATTATAGCCTTCCCGGAAAATATTGCCTTCAGTCATCGTCACCGGCGGATCTTCCCGTAACGCCCGGCTGAGGAGGTCCGCCAGTTCAGGTAAAGGGTCAATCTCCCCGGCCAGTTCGGCCACGGGTCCCATCTCTTCCCGGAGAAGCTCCTTCCGGAGTTCCGGCAGGATTTTCAGGGTGTTTCCTAAAGCCAGCAAATCCCGGGGATTGGCCGTGCCGCAGGCCAGTTTGGCCAAGAGGCGCTGCAGGTCACAGGTTTTCTTTAACAAGCTCCGGGCCGCTTCCCGGATCCGGTGGTGGAGAAAAAAGCGCTCCACTTTATCCAGGCGCTCCTCCACCTCAGCCCGGCGGCGCAAAGGCTGCTCCAGCCACTTTTTGAGCAAGCGGCCGCCGGCCGCCGTCACCGTCCGGTCCAACACCCAGAGCAGGGAACCTTGGGTCTTATGCTCCCTGATAGTCTCCACCAGTTCCAGATTGCGCCGGGTATACTGGTCCAGATGCATGAAATCGCCCAAATAATAAGTCCGGAGGGAAATGATATGTTGCAACTGACTCTTTTGGGTTTCGCAGGCATAGGCCAGGACGGCGCCGGCCGCCGCCACCGCCGCCGGCAGCTCCTGACAGCCAAAGCCCTCCAGGGAAACCACCTGGAAATGGGCGAGTAAACGTTCCTGGGCAGTCTCATACTGAAAATCCGGAGCCGGCCGGGGCGTCAGCAAAACATCCAAGTGCTGCTTGAGCCAGGACCAAAGGGTGACTTGTTGTTCGGAGATCAAAATCTCCCTGGGTTGCCAGTGACTGAGTTCATCAATAAGTAATTCGTTTTCCGCCGGAATTTGGGTTACAAAAAAATCGCCGGTCGACAGATCGGCCACCGCCAGACCGTAGGTTTCCGCCATCTTCACCAGGGCGGTCAGGTAGTTGTTGTTCTTCTCCTCCAGCAGTTGTTCGTCGATTAACGTGCCGGGGGTAATCACCCGGATTACTTCCCGTTTGACCAGGCCCTTCGCCTTCTTCGGGTCCTCCATCTGTTCACAGATGGCCACCTTATACCCTTTGGCGATCAATTTGGCGATATAACCGGTGGCGGCGTGGTAGGGAATCCCGCACATCGGGATCCGCCGGCCCTTCCCCGCCTCCCGGGAAGTGAGGACAATCTCCAAAACCTCGGCGGCCTTCTCCGCGTCCTCCATAAACATCTCGTAAAAGTCGCCCAGGCGAAAGAGGAGGATGGCGTCGGGGTAGGCTTGTTTGATCTCGATGTACTGTTTCAGCATGGGAGTCTCCTGACTCACATCAGAACACCTCCCTTATTCCACGACTTCGCCCTGGAGCGTGTAGGTCAATCCCTTCCTGATGCGGACTTTGATCTCTTTTCCGGTCAGATCGGCGGCGCCGGCCGGGGGCGCAAAAAGGACCAATTTGTTGCCGCGCGTCCGTCCGGCATAGATCTCCTTCTTCTTGGGACTGGGCCCTTCCACCAAAATCGTCTGGACCGTCCCCTCCAGGCGCTGGTTGGCCGCCTTGGCCTGCTGGTTCACCACCTCAATCAAGCGGTACAAACGGTCCATCTTTTCTGCTTCGGGCACCTGATTCGCCAATTGGGCCGCCCGGGTGCCGACCCGTGGGGAATAGGCAAAGGTAAAGGCCGCGTCAAAGCCGACTTTTCTCACCAGATCCAGGGTATCCCGGAAATCGGCCTCTTCTTCCCCGGGGAAGCCGACGATTAAATCGGTGGTCAAGGCGATCTCCGGGATGCGGGCCCGGAGCTTATCCACCAACCGCAGGTAATCATCGCGGGTATATTTCCGGTTCATCAGTTTCAAGATTTTATCACTGCCGGCCTGGAGCGGCAGGTGAAGATGCTCGCAAACCTTCTCCGCCTCCGCCATCCGCTGAATCAACTTGTCCGAGAGATCCTTGGGGTGGGAGGTTTGGAAGCGAATCCGGGAAATGCCTTCTACTTCATTGACCGCCGCCAAAAGATCGGCAAAATCCGTCCGTTCTTCCGCCGGAAAATCCAGGCCGTAACTGTTCACGTTCTGCCCCAACAGGGTGACCTCTTTCACCCCCGCCGCCGCCAATTCCCGGATCTCCGCCAGAATCTTCTCCGGCCGGCGGCTTTTCTCCCGTCCCCGCACATAAGGGACGATACAATAGGTGCAAAAGTTGTTGCACCCGTAAATCACCGTCACCCACGCCTGGAAAGGGTTCTCCCGCTTGACCGGGAGATCCTCCTCGATCTCGCCTTCACCGGGCACGTCCAGGATCCGGCTGCCCGTTTCCCGGATTTTCCTGATTAACTCGGGAATTTGGTGGATGTTGAAGGCGCCGAAGAGCAGATCGATATAGGGGTAATCGGTCTCGATCTTCGCCCGCACCGAGGGGAGTTGGGCCATACAGCCGCCCACCCCGATAATGAGCTCGGGGTTATTTATCTTCAACGGCTTTAAATTGCCGAGATGCCCGTATAAACGGTTTTCCGCATTCTCCCGCACACAGCAGGTATTTAAGAGGATAACATCGGCCTCCTCCGGCGTGTCCGCCTGGGCAAAGCCCATCTTCTCCAGCACGCCCGCGATCTTTTCCCCGTCGTTAAAATTCATCTGACATCCGAAAACCTGGAGAAAATACTTCTGCTTCCGGCAATTTTCCAAGATAATCACCCTTATTATAGGATAACGCAAAAAGAAAGTTTTAGCAATTATGTTTCGGTGAATTTGCGCCCAATGGCTAAAAGAAAAACGCCCCGGCCGGGGCGTGATAATTCTCTGTTCATATGAGAAAAATCAATATGTGTAGGAGATTAATTCTAGACTGACCGTTTCTTCGCCTGTTGCCCCTTGGGTAAGGTCTATCATTTTGACAAAACCAATCCCAGGTACAACCCAAACGGTTTGGGTAACGTCCTTCTCTTCATCGGAATAAGTCGTGACTATCCGGTATGCCTTACCACTACCGGCCGGCACGGTAAGATTTTCATAATCGATCACATTACCCTGGGGAGTATTTTCCCCTATTTCGAGGGGGGCAATATACTCCAAACAATCAGGGTCATCCATTTTGCTAAGATCATAACTTTCCGCCTCGGTCGCTGGATCGTAGACCGTCAAGTTATAATAGTTGTATCCATTAGCGGTTGCTTTTTTTCCAATAAACCCCAAATCCATAGTTAAAGGTATTTCCATCCCATTAACTACAAGTACACTTGCCGTCTCTTCCCGAAAAACAACAACCCCATCTTGATCATAAACTTTTTCGATCTGGTGTTCAACCTCGCCTTCGTATTTTATAGTTTCTCCTTCTGCTGTTGTTTCTAAGGTGATTTTATAAAGCCGATAAGCATTATCCACATAACCATAAAAATCATCAGATTGATGAGTGAATTCTGGTTCTGCCGGAGTGACTATGCTTTCTGCCAAAACGTTAATTGTACAAAGGGTTACAAAATAAACCAATAAGAGAAGAAAGACAAGGCATTTTTTTGGGTTCTTCAAA
Source organism: Capillibacterium sp. (assembly GCA_036562545.1). GTDB lineage: Bacteria > Bacillota > UBA4882 > UBA10575 > UBA10575 > Capillibacterium. The sequence continues at coordinate 37,975 of DATCJZ010000050.1, forward strand.
AATAACACCCCCGGAATACAAATTGCAAGGTTTTAATTCCCTGTTGTTCCAAGATTATACATTATCCTTTAATTTCCTCTTTTTTTATTCAAATTTTTACAAGGTAATAAAGATATAAAATTATTATTTCTGTTAAGCGGGACAATAAACCAGAAGGGAGGCCGCTCGGCGGTCTCCCTTTTCCATTACATTTTTTATTCTGTCCTTTCGGAACCGGACCCTTCCTGTTGGAGAGCTTCTTTCCCCTTTTCCACCAGCTTCTTGACCATATTTCCCCCGATCTTTCCCGCTTCGCGGACGGTCAGTTCATCCCCGCCCTTGCTCAGATCGTCATCCAAATCCAAAGCATCGGCCACTTCCCATTTTAAGTTGTCCAACTCCGTTTTCTTTTTATTTTCCACCCGTTTTCTCTTGGTCACCTTGTCACCTCCAAGTTTTTCCGGTCAAGCCGGGCATTGCTCCGGTGATAGCATGCCCGGATCCGCCGGAAAATAAGCAACCGGACCGGGGGCCAATAAAAAAACCGGCCGCAGCCGGTTAACTTTAAAAGTATTTCTTGGCATCCAAGTACTCCTGGACAATTTGGAGGGTTTCTCCGAAGCGTTGGAAGTGGACAATCTCCCGCTCCCGGAGGAACTTGAGGGTATCGTTGAGATCCGGATCATCGGAAAGGTTGATTAGCCAATCATAAGTAGCCCGGGCTTTTTCTTCGGCGGCCATATCCTCATGGAGATCGGCCACCGGATCACCCTTGGACTGAATGTAGGCCGCCGTCCAAGGCACCCCTTCGCCATTCACATAATAAAGGCCCTTATCATGATCGGCATAGTAAGCACCCAAGTCGGCCGCTTTGATCTCTTCGACGGAGGCCCGGTCCATGAGTTTATAGACCAAAGTGGCAATTATCTCCAGGTGGGCCAGTTCTTCCGTCCCGATATCCGTCAGGATTCCTTTGGCCTGGGGGGTAGGCATATGATAACGCTGGGTCAGATAGCGCATGGAAGCGGCCAATTCCCCATCGGGCCCCCCGTACTGGGTGATTAAGTACTTGGCCATTTTGACATTGGCTCTACCGACCTTTGCCGGATACTGCAGTTTTTTTTCGTAAATCCACATGCGGACCAACCCCCTATTCGTAACAGATTTCCCAGGGCCAAGGCTCATTTATCCATTGCCAGGGGTAGGAACTGGGTTCCTCGGCAGTTAACGGCCCGTAACGTTCCTGATATTTTTGTTTAACCGCCTTTAATTGCGGAAGAATCGCGTTAAACTCCATTAACGCGCGCTGGTCGGTGGGATGCGTATCCAAATAAAGATTGAACTCAAGGGCGGTAAATTCCAAAGCCATCAATTCTTTAAGCAGCGCGAGTCGCTCCCGGTCCATCTGGTATGCCCCCTTTACTTATGTTGTCTCCGGTATGGAAAGTACAGTTCAGGAAAGATGGTTCCCTTCAGCAAACCTTCCATCGGACTTAAGCGTTGGGAGAAGATTTGAAATGGCACATAAGCTCTGGCCAAACGCATACGGTCGGCAGGCGTGTACATCAAAAGAACCCCTCCTCTGCTTTTTCTCAAGCACCAAACTCACCCGGAGGTTTTCCCGGATTAATATATCGTATTCCGGACCATATCCAAAGGCACTCCTTGTACCTGGAAAATGCTGTTGTCCCTTAAAAATCCCGATTAATCCAGAAAAGCCTTTGTCCATCGGGACAAAGGCTTTCTTCAAGATAAACAGTTATTTCGGGAGAAAACTGTTAATTTATGGAAAGGAATTCCGGGTTTTATGTATAATTTGGTTCTTTATGAACAGTACAGGTTAGAGGTGATCAATGTGGCCCGTTCCCGCCGTAAGCACCGGCATCTTCAATACCCGTTGGCTTTAACACCCAACACCCTTTTCTATCTTAATCATGGCATCAATGATCATGAATTTGATGAATTATGGGTAAAAACCTTTCTCACCGGTAGAAACACCGGGGAAAGGGATCGTTTTTGGCTGACCATTTCCGGCTGGGATTTTATTTAATCCCCCATAAAAGGTGTTCTAAGGAGCGTCCGCCCAGCATCTGGTTGAGATAGATCGTAAGCATCCGGAAGCGGTCGGTAAACAGGAGAACCCCGACCAGAATTAAGAGAAAACCGGAGAGTACCGTGGTGAATTTGGTATAGGGAAGCATTTTTTTTGACCAAATCGCGAAACGGCCGTAAGCAAGGGCCATCAAGAAAAAGGGCGTCGCCAGACCCAAAGAATAAACGGTCAACAGGAAGAGACCCGTCACCACCCGGCCCGCACCCCCGGCCAGAGTCAGAATCATCGCCAAAACTGGACCAACACAGGGGGTCCAGCCAAAGGCAAAGGTTATCCCGGCCAGCAACCAGCCGGCCGTTCCCGTCAGGGGCCTTTTCAAATGGAACCGGAACTCCTGTTGCAAAGGGAAACAACGGAAAATTCCCCATTGGGATAAACCCAAGAAAACCAGGAGCAAACCTCCGGCCTTTAAAAAAACAATCCGCAGGCCGGCCAGGATTTGTCCCAACGCCGAGAAAGCGGCGCCCAACATAATGAAAATAAAAGAAAAGCCGAGAATAAAAAAGAACGCCGCTTTAAGCATTTGAGACCGGTTTTGCTCTTCCGCGCCCGGCAAAGTCCCGGTCAGGACCGCCAAATAGCCAGGGGCCATGGCCAGCACACAGGGGGAGAAAAAGGAGAGCAAACCCGCAAGGTAAGAGAGGAAAACACCCGGTGTTTCCATGGTCAATCCTCCTTTCAACGGCCGTTACTTAACTCTCCGGCGCCAGGTAGCGTTCAAACCGGGTTTGGAGTTGTTGATAGGTCAAAGCCCCCAGATAAATCTCGCGAATTCGCCCCTGCCGGTCAATGAAAACAGTGGTCGGAACCGCGATAATCCGGTATTTTCTGGCGGCATGATCCTTCCGGTCCATCAAGACCGGAAAGTTTATCCCTGTGCTAGCAGCATAAGCCCGTAATTGCTCCCGGTTGCTGGCATCCCAGATGTTGACCGCCATGATTTCCACGCCCTTTGTCCGGTATTCCCGGTAAAAACGGCTTAAGGCGGGGATCTCGGCCCGGCAGGACGGACACCAGGTAGCCCGGAAATTAACCAGGGTCAGTTGATTTTGCCGGTAAATTTTTTTTAATTCCACCTGTTCGCCGGCGAGATTTTCCAACTGAAAATTGGGGGCGATGGCCCCCACCTTCGCCACCTCTTGATTGCCACCAAGAAGATAACCGGCTCCCGCCAGCAAAAAGATAATAAACAGGTAAAACAGGATTTTTCTTCCTCGGCCGGCCATGATCGAACCTCCTATATACTGTACTGGGTATACTATACAGATAAAGCTTTCTTTATCCGGATCCTTTCCGCGCACGCCCGCAAGGCCAAAATCATACTTATATCCGGGAGGGGATCAGAATGCAGACAGCCCGCGTCCGCCATTTTTTCGCCGGCGGCAATACCGGTAAAGGCTTCCATTCCTTTTATGATCAGGTCATTGACCCTAAGACCACCTATCTCTATATCCTGAAGGGGGGGCCGGGAACAGGCAAGTCCACTTTGATGCGGAATATCGGCGAGGAACTCGCCGCCCGGGGCTATCCCCTTGAGTATCTCCACTGCTCATCGGATTATAATTCCCTTGACGGCCTGGTGGTTCCTTCTTTAAAAATTGCTTTTCTGGATGGAACCGCCCCCCATACCCTTGATCCGCGCTATCCCGGCGTCGCCGAGGAGATCATCAATCTGGGGGCTTTCTGGGACCGGCAAGGTTTAAAAGCCAATAAGGAACGGATCATTACAATCAGCCAAAAGAAAAAAGCCTGTTATGAACGGGCCTACGTTTACTTAAGCGCCGCTTTGGGTGTGTACCGGAATTGGCGGAAAACCAATTTTTCCTGCCTGAATCAGGAAACCTGGTTGCGCGCCTTAAGCGAGCTCCAAGAGGAGATCTTTGTCGGGTGCCGGCCAACCGGTAAATTAGGCCGGCTCCGACATCTTTTCGCCAGCGCCATCACAGCCGACGGCCCGGTGCATTTTCTGGAATCGGTCTTTGGGGAGGCCACCCGCCTGTACATCCTGGACGGGCCACCCGGGAGCGGCCGCGCCGAGTTCATCCAACGTTTAGTGACCATGAGCATTGATTTGGGGCTGGACGCCGAAGTTTTCCATTGCGCCCTCGACCCCGAAAAGTACGAGCATCTTTGGCTTCCCGCCTTAAAAATCGGGGTCCTCACTTCCACCTGGCCCCATAAATATCTTCCCGCCGACCGCTGCCGGTCCATTGACACCGCAAGCTTCCTCCAGAACCACCATCTCTTCACCGATACCTTAAAAGAGTCCCGCCTGGTTTTCCTTGAGCTCTGGGAAAGAGCCGTCAATTGGCTGCACAAGGCCAAAAAACTCCATGCGGAACTGGAAGAATACTACCTCGGAAGTATGGATTTCACCCCTATCACACAGATCCGGAAAGAAATCCTGGCGCAACTCTTAGGCACGTCCTGATTTTGAGTACGCGCCGGAACCGGCAGTCCAACCGCGCCCCCGGTCCCGCCCCCGTCTTTACGGATTCTCCCTTAATGAAAGATGCGACCGGCTATTTTTTTCCAGGAAAAGAAAATTTAAAGCAGGAGAAAGAAAATTATCCAAGAATATAAACAGGATATTATTTATTTTAATGAACGAGGTGCATAGCGCAAATGGACTTATTCCAAAAATGTTATGACTATACTGCGGCAAAAGAAGCAATGGCCGCCGGACTTTATCCCTACTTTCACGAACTCCAGACGGGCCAGGATACGGAAGTGACCATGAGCAACCGGGAGCATGTCCTGATGATTGGCTCCAACAACTACTTGGGCCTCACCAGCGACCCGCGGGTCAAGCAAGCGGCCATCGAGGCCACGGAGAAATACGGCTCCGGGTGTTCGGGATCCCGGTTTCTCAACGGCACCCTCGACCTGCATGTGGCCCTCGAAGAGCGGCTGGCCAAATTCATGCGGAAAGAAAAAGCCCTTCTCTTTTCCGCCGGTTTTTTGGCCAACTTAGGAATCATCTCCGCCATCGCCGGGCGCGGTGATTACATCCTTTGCGACCGGGCGAACCACGCCAGTATCTACGACGGCTGCCGGCTGTCCTTCGCCAAGATGTACAAGTACGAACATAACGACATGAACGATCTGGAAAAACTCCTGCAAAAACTGGGCACCGACGCGCCCAAACTCATCGTCACCGACGGGGTCTTCAGTATGGAGGGGGATCTGGCCAACCTGCCGGAGATTGTCCGTTTGGCCCGGAAATACAATGCCCGTATCCTCGTGGATGACGCCCATGGCATCGGAGTGCTGGGGGCGAACGGCCGCGGCACCGCCGAGTACTACGGCTTGGAAGACGAGATTGACATGATCATGGGGACATTCAGTAAATCCTTTGCTTCCCTCGGCGGTTTCCTTGTTTCCTCCGAGCCGGTCTGCCATTATGTGCAGCACGTTTCCCGGCCGTTGATCTTCACCGCCAGTATGACCCCGGCGGCGGCCGGTGCGGCCATGAAAGCCCTGGAGATTATCGAAACCGAACCGGAACGCCGCCGTCATCTCCTGGCCATCGCCGAACAGTTCCGGACCGGTTTGAAAAAACATGGTTTTACGGTCAAGGACGGGATTACCCCCATCATCCCCATCCTGGTCGGGGATATGAGCAAAACCTTCCTCGTCTGTAAAGTCCTGTTTGAGAATGGGGTCTACGTTAACCCGGTGGTGGCCCCGGCCGTGCCGGCTGATGCCACCATGATCCGGACCAGCCTGACCGCGACCCATACCACCGAACAGATCGAGCGGGCCATCCAGATTTTGGTCAAGGTCGGCAAAGAGCTGGAGATTATCCCGGCTTAACAAAGCCCAAGGAACACCAAGTACCTTTTATAACAACAGTAAAAGAGCACCTCCATCCAAATTCCGGCGGGGAGGTGCTCTTTTGTCTTTTGGGAGCCGTTTTCTTTTTCGTCAGGCAATAGCTGCTTTTCCCTGCTTATTATTGGAAATCAACCCCGTAAAAGATCCGGATCAGCTTCTCCTTGAAGCGGACCGGGACAAACCGGGCCAGGAAGGGGAATTTCGTCGAAAAGAAATCGCCCGCCGCATAACAGGGCCGGGGGTTTTTCGTTTTTACGATCTGCAGGACCTTGTCGGCGATAACCTGCGGAGAAGGCGCCTTTTCCATATTGACGTCGATCACCCGCCAACAGGCGTCGGCCCAGCGCCGGTAAGGCGAATCTTCCTCGATGCCGAACTGGGTAACATTATTAAAGTTCGTCTTGATATCACCCGGTTCCACCGCCACCACTTTCACCCCAAAAGGCCGGAGTTCCTGGCGTAAACCCTCGGTCAGCGCCGCCAGGGCAAATTTGGTTGCCGAATAATGGACCTGGAAGGGGATGACAAACCGGGCAGCCAAAGAAGTAATATTAATAATTAACCCCTTCCGTTGCTCCCGCATTACCGGGACGACGGCCTGGATTAAGCGTAAAGCGCCGAAATAATTGGTTTCGAAGATGGCTTTCGTCTGTTCGAGAGGGAACTCTTCCAGCGGCCCGAAGACGCCGAAACCGGCGTTGTTAATCAGAATATCAATGCCCCCGGCTTCCGCCAGAAAACGCTCCACGCCGGCCCGGACCGAATCATCGTCGGTCACGTCCATGGCCAGGAAGCGCACCTTCGCTCGGAGTTCCGCCGGGAGGGCCGCTACCTTGTCAAGGCGACGGGTGGTTCCCCAAACCTGGCACCCCGCTTTGGCCAAAGTCATGGCAATCGCCGCGCCGATCCCGGAGGAGGCGCCGGTAATCAACACTTTTTTCCCCGACAAACTTTCCGCCACTGTTCACCGCTCTCCTTTACTCCTGCTCTTGCCCATTTTTTTCTTCCTTGTCCGCCTTGGTCCGGGGGTCCTTCCCGGTAAAGAACATTCCCAGCCGTTGCCAGAAGGTCAACCCCCATTTATCCCAGGTCTTCAAAACTTGCTCCGTCACATCTTCACCGCCCACCTGGAGGCCGCCTTTCAAAAGAATACAATCTAAATGTTTATCCTTCATTACTTTGGCCAGGACGGCGTTGAATTCGTCCAGGACGGCTGCTTCTTCCTGCCGGTAGCTCTCCTCAAGCTCCCGCCTTTTCTGGTCAATCTTGGTCTGGGCCGCCACCGCCAGTTCGTGGCTCCTTTCCTGCTCATCCCGGCTCAAAGCCTGGATTTGCCGTTGATGCTCCAGCAGAACCTGGGCGGTAAATTCTTCGAGTAAACGTTGGTTTGCCTTGGCTTTCTCCTGCAACCGGCGGAAAGGAGGGGCTTCGCTTTTAATGGCATTTAGGTCAATTACGCCAATTTTTACCGCCGGTTGCTCCTCTTTTGCCTCCACCGTCCGGTCCCAACCGGAACCGGCCAAGCAAAGCAGGAAGAAGATGAAAGAAAAAAAGAGGGCAAGCCGCTTTTTCATGTTAAACCGCTCCTCATCAAAAAATCCAAACGCCACAAAGATTATTCCACCCTCCCGCCGTGTTTTCCTGCCGGAAAAGATAAACGAAAAAATAACCCGCCAACGGGAGCAACACCCCGCAGGCGTCCGGCAACATGCCTCCGGCGGTGTTTTTCCCCAAGCGGGTCTTTTCGCCACCGGACGGTTTAGTATTTAACCCGTTTTCCGGTATAAAGCAGGATGGTTTCTTCCCCGATGTTGGTGGCGTGATCGGCAATCCGCTCCAAATAGCGGGCAATCATATTTAAACGGATCGTCTGGCGTACCCAGGAAGGCTCTCCTTGGGCCAATACTTTGGTGGTTAATTCCTTGTAAATATCGTCACAAAGATTATCGGCTTCTTCATCCTTCCGGCAAACGGCTTCCGCCAGGTCCGTATTGCCGTCAAGAAAAGCCCTTAATGCCACATCAATCATGTTAAGGGCTAAAGAAGCCAGTTCAGGAATGTGAATTAACGGTTTGATATATTCTTCATTCTTTAACTCCAGAGCGATCTCGGCAATATTCGTCGCGTAATCGGCAACCCGCTCCAGATCTCTTGCCAGCTTAAAGACGGAAAGAACACTGCGGAGCTCTTTCCCCTGGGGGTTCTTGGTGGCAATAAACTGGGTGATTAGATCCTCAATCACGATTAACCGGTTGTCAATTAAATCATCCTGACTGATTATCTCGAGGGCGATCTCGGGATCCTTCTTCACCAAAGCTTCGATCGAACGGTGCACGGCCTGGGCTACATTTTTCCCCATCTGTTCCAACTCCGACATCAACTGTTCCAGCTGGTTCAAAGAAACCACACCTTTCTTTGATTTTTATAATAGGGAATAATCTCCTCTGCTTAAGATAACGCCCAACTCGGCAATATAATTCCCTGTAACAATAATATTTGTGATCAAAAGAAAAAAATCCTGCTTCCCCTGGAGACGATCTGCCGCCTTAAAAGCTACCCTTTTTCAGGCGGGCTGCCGGCAGGATTTAGGTACCGGGACAGCGAAGAAAATATAGATTAATTTTTTTAACTTTGGACAAGGAGGTGAAGGTCGGTTCCCTTTCGTAAAGGGAAGCACCGACATTATTTCTTTTTTCTTTTTTCCCCGGCATAATGAGCTGTTTCTCTGCTTAAAAATGAAGAGAAAACAAACGCCGGAAGTGGTTTTATCCTATTTTTAATACCGGTCCGACCGTCATGCAGTCAAATAAAGAAAATTCCTGGGAGGCGTAGTATAATGTCGATTAAAATTGTCACCGATTCCACGGCAGACCTCTCGCCGGAATTGATTAGCCGTTACAATATTGAAGTCATTCCCCTTTCCGTCTATTTCGGTGAACAGGTATACCGGGACGGGGTGGATCTTACCCCCGACCAGTTTTTAGAGAAGATCAACACTTCACAAGAATTTCCGAAAACGGCGCAAGTCACCCCCGCCGAGTTCTTGAAGATCTTCCGCCGTTTGCTCGACGAGGGCCACGAGATTTTTTACACCGGGATCTCCTCCAAGCTCTCCGGTACTTACACCTCGGCCTGTTTAGCCGCGGAAGAATTGAAGGGAGCACCCATTGCCATCACCGATTCGCTGAATCTTTCCACCGGGATTGGCATCCAGGTTTTATACGCGGCCGAACTGGCGGCGGAAGGGGTGCCCCTGGCGGAAATTGCCCAAAGGGTCTCTGCCATGGCCCGACGGGTGCGGTGTTCCTTTATCGTCAATACCATGGATTTTCTCCTCAAAGGCGGCCGTGTGACCAAGGCCCAAGCCATTATCGGGAATGTTTTGCAGATCCATCCCCGGATCGAAGTGGTCGACGGAAAGATGATCGTTCCGGAAAAATTCCGCGGCAGTAAGGCCAAGGCCAACGCCCGCCTGATCGAATGGGCTGTCAATGCCAAAGAGCGCATCGATGAGCACCGGCTCTTCGTTACCCATGGCTACGACCACGACTCCGCCAATTACATCGCGGAACAGCTCCGGGAAATGAAGGTGGCCCGGGAAATTCTCGTCACCCAGGCCGGCGCCGTAATCTCCAGTCATTGTGGCCCCGGTACGGTCGGTATCATCTATGCCGAGAAAGAATAATTACTGCCAAGGATTCACCCGGCCCGGCAAAGACAATGGCATGCCCAGCTTTCACCATACAAGCAACAAGGAGCCGGCAACAAGTGTAGTTTCAAGGGGCCTTACGGTCCCTTTCTTTATAAGAAAAGAAACTACTTGCCGAAAGGAGGGTCTTCATGTATAATCTGGACCAACTCCTCTCTTACCTTGTTTTCATCACCATTATCACCTTCATCTTTGAACGGATCATTGAAAATTTGCTGATTCCCTTGATGCCCCCGGTGTCGAAAGAGAGTCCGGAAAAGGGCGCCAGCCAAGGAGTGTCTTTCCGTACTTATCTTACTCTCTTTCTGACCTTTGCCTTTGGTCTGGGACTGGCTTTATCCAACCATCGTTTCCGGTTGCTGGCCGGAGGATTGGGGATGGAAGCCAACCCGCTCATCGACAGTATCTTCACCGCCGCGCTCATGGCCGGTGGTTCCCAACCTTTGCACTCCGTCGTGGAATATACACGGAAGAAAAATAAGTAAGGAGCAGGAAAATGAGCTACAAATTGATTGCTGCTGATGTCGACGGTACCCTTCTGGACAGTAAACGCAACCTGACGCCGGAAACCATTAAAGCCATCCGGGAAGCGGTGGCGGCCGGGGTGATCTTTACCATCTGCACCGGCCGGCCCATTCAGGGTGTTGAGCCGATCATCGAAAAAATCGGTTTGGATCTCCCGTTTATCACTTATAACGGGGCCATGATTGTGACGGGAAAATCCCGGAAAATTCTTTACGCCCAAAACATGCGGGGCGAAGATGTCATCCCTGTATACCGGTTGGGTAAAAGTCTGCGCACCACCGTTATTCTCTGGGTGAACAATCAATTTTACGTCTCTCCCCTCGGCCAGGACGCCAACAACTACGGAGAGATCACCCGGACGCAGCCTTTACCCGTGGAGAACTTGGATGAGCTGATTGCCCGGGGGGTAACCAAAATCCTTTTCTATGACGATCCGGAAAAGATCAACCGTTGGCTGGAGACCATCGGCCCCGCAGTACCACCGACGGTCAATTACTGTACCTCCCAACCCTTCCTCCTGGAATTTTTCGACCATGAAGTCTCCAAAGGGAACGCGTTAGCCCGTTTGGGCGCTTATTACGGTCTGACCCGGGAAGAGATCATCGCCATCGGTGACGGGCAAAACGATCTTTCAATGATTAAATACGCCGGCCTCGGGGTGGCGATGGCCAATGCGGATCCGGCCATCAAAGAAGAAGCCGATTATGTTACGTCTTCCAACGACGAGAACGGGGTCGCCCATGTAATCTACCGCTTCTGTTTGCCCAAGGGGCAACAACCGGCTCAATAAAAAACAAGCCTTGCTTTTGTCAACTTAGACCACTAAAATGGTAATTAAGGAGTAAAAGGAGGGGATAAATATGAAGCTGACACGGACGCCCTTTGGCGCCGTCGACGGGAAAGAGATCTTCCAGTTTACGCTGGTTAATAAGAACAGCATGACGGTGAAAGTGATCAACCTGGGGGGAATTATCACTTCGATCCAGGTTCCGGACCGGACCGGAAAACTGGATGACGTGGTCTTGGGCTTTAACGAACTCTCCGGTTATTTAAGTGCCCATCCTTATATCGGCGCCATTGTCGGCCGTTACGGAAACCGGATCGCCAAAGGCCGATTTGTTTTGAATGGTCAAGAATACCGTCTGGCCTGTAATGACGGGAATAACCATTTACACGGCGGGATTAACGGTTTTCACCGGGTAGTCTGGGAGGCCGCCGGGTTTGAGGAGAAGGATGGCGTAGGCGTGGAACTGCGTTACCTGGCCAAAGACGGTGAAGAAGGCTACCCGGGTAACCTCACCGCCACCGTCCGTTATTTGTTAACCGACCGGAATGAAATCGTGATTAACTATTCGGCCACCACCGACAAGCCCACAGTGGTCAACCTGACCCAACATAGTTACTTTAATTTAAAGGGTGAAGGCTGCGGTGATATCCTGGACCATGAGGTTTTCATCAATGCCCGGTCCTACACGGAGGTTGATCAAGAACTCATCCCTACCGGTGAAATAAAACCGGTCATGGATACCCCCTTGGACTTCACCACCCGGCAAAGGATCGGCGCCCGGATTCACCTGCTCCCCGGCGGTTATGATCATAACTACGTGTTAAACCGGGAAGGAACCCAGCCCTCGTTGGCGGCCAAAGTCCATGAACCCCAAAGCGGACGGGTCATGACGGTCTACACGACCGAACCGGGGATGCAGTTTTACACCGGAAACGGCTTGGACGGAACTTTCACGGGAAAACGGGGCGTAAAATACGGAAAGCACAGCGGCTTCTGCCTGGAAACTCAGCACTTCCCCGACTCCCCTAATCACCCCGGTTTTCCCACCACGGTCTTGAACCCGGGCGAAGTTTACCGTCAGACCACCATATATCAATTTACCACCGAAGAGTAAAAAAGGAAGAAGTCAAAACAAGCAAAGGGCCGGGTCAGTGGATGACCCGGCCCTTTGCTTTACGGCGGAATTTACTTTCCCTTTCCTTCGCTTTCCCAATTTGCTCATCTGCCCGGCTGGCTTCTACCGGAGCCGGTGACCGTAGCCGCCGCCGGTGGCCGGGAAACAGCCTTCTCCTCCCGGGAAACTCCCCACGTAACCAGAAGCCCGCTGAGGGTCAGCAGAAAACTAACCCCATAAAAAGTGGCGCTGGGTACCTCCCGGAAGAAAAGATAACTGAGGATCCCGGCAAACACAAATTGAAACATCGACAAGATACTGACCACTTGTCCCCGGAGCCGGCGCATGGCGTAGTTCAGAACCGTATGCCCAATCACCGTCGGAATTAAAGCCAAAGCCAGGGCCAGGCCGGTTTCCCGCCAGCCGTAAAAGCGGAGCGGCGCTTCGAGGCAAAGGGCGCACAAAAGACAAAAGCAGAAGGCATAAAAGTAAAGGGGAACCATGTAAAGCCAAAGACTCAACCCGGACCGGTTTTTACGGCCCAAGACTAAATAAATACTGAAAAACAACATTGAAACAAAACAGATGACGTCCCCTTGAAGAAAAGTCGCGCTGATCGTATAATCGGAGAAACCAAGCACGGCAACGCCGACCAAGGCGAAAACTGTCGCGACGGCTTCTTTCCGGTTGATCCTTTCCCGCAAAAAAAGATAGAGCAGGAACGGCATCACCAGCGGCGCCAAGTTCACGATTAAAGAAGCATTGGCCGCCGGGGTTAAACGGGCGCCCATAATCCAGGTAATAAAATGGAGGGCCAGCATCAAAGCTGGCCAGAAGGGAACGGTTAACAGCTGACGCAAAGGCCACCGGCCATGCCGGGCCCGCCATTCCCGAAAAAATAACGGAGATAAAAAGAGGGCCGCCCCCAGTAAACGGTAAGCCGCCAACGTAACCGGTGGAATCTGGGAAAGCCTGATAATAATGACCGCACTGGCACAGGCAACGATTCCGAAAACCAGTAAAACAAAGGTCCACAACACGGCAGAAAAGCCTCCTTCAACGCAAAACGGTCACTGTTTCACCTTTTTCGTTCATTCGTCCAGTCGCTTTCCATGACTTCAGTTGGATTGATGTATTGTGCCAGTCTCCACCAAAACAATCTGCATTCTGATTTTATCCAGCAATTCCACAATAACGGTTTCCTTCGTCACAAACCGTACAATCCCGTAGCAAAACCGATCAAAGGTGTCATAGATCCGCCCGGCGCTATAACAACCCCGGGGGACGGTATTTGTACTATTGGCTACGTAACCCACTTTGCCTATCGGTTTCAGTTCGACCCGGATTGCTTCATCATCAAAGGCATTATCAGGTTCTTTAACCAATTTGACAATCTGTTCGGGTTTGAAGATCTTGCGTCCGTAAAGATGACGAAACCCGACTACCGCCACATATCTTTTGTCCGACACCCCTCAACCGCCTTTCCCGATATTTCTCTCCTATTTTACCATAGAAAAAGGACCAAAGGTAGACGTTTTCTTCCGGTACTCCCGGATCAGTTCCCGGTAACGGCCGGCAACCTCATCGATAATTTGCTCCCAATGCCGGTAGACCGTCCGCTGCGCTTCCGCCCCCACTGCCGCCAGCAGTTGGGGACTGGCGACAATCTCTTTCACCCGCCGGGCAAAGCTGGCCGGATCATTCGCCGTCAAAAAGCCGTTCACATTATCAATAATCCCTTCCGCGCTATTCGAACCGGCAACCACGACCGAGGGGCACCGGGCGGCGGCCGCCTCCCGGACCACGATCGGAGCGTTATCATAAACCGAAGGAAAGAGAAAGAGATTGGCCCTTGTATAGAGGGACTTCAGGAGGTCCCGGTCCAGGATGCTTCCCATAAAGATGACCCGTTCCGTAAGGCCCAGTTCTTTAACTAATTCCTTCATCTCCGCGGCGGCGTAACCGGTCCCCGCAAAGATCATCCGGTAGGTTATCCCCTCCTCTTGAAGGATTTTAAGGCCTTGGATGATTAAACGCACGTTTTTCTGCCAGATATGTTGCCCGACAAAGAGAAAAACAAGCTCGTCCGGGGCCAAACCTAACCGTTCATTGATTGCCCGGCGGCGCTTCTCCGGATCCTCCGGCGGGACAAAATCCGTCCCGTTATAGACCACTTCCACCTTTCCCCGGTAACCATAGGCCCGCAGGGTCTCCGCCGTCCCCCGGCTCACCGTCCAGACCGCATCCACTTGCTGGAAAAAATTGATCACTTGCCGGACCGCAAACCGGGCGACAGCGTCTGCTTTGACCACCGTTTTAAAGTCATCGTAGAATTTCGAATGGAAGGTTGCCACGATGGGAATCCCCTTTTGCCTGGCGATTTTCAACGCCAACTGGCCGGCGGAAAAGGGGGAATGGGTATGGACAAGACCAAAGGGGATCTCCTTCAGTCGCCGCCGGAGTTTATGATCCAACTGCGGACAGCCCAGCCGGTAAGGCGGGCGAAAAACCAAGGGTAAAGACGGGTACCGGATGACAGGAAAAGGATCCCGGTCCTGATAGCCGGGGAAGGCCGGCGTCACCACATAACACCGGCCGTGTTTTTTATTCAGCCAATAAGCATAGTTCTGGGTGACATTGGCTACCCCGTCCATAACCGGCGGGTAGGAATCATTGAATTGTCCGATGATTAAATCTTCTGCCATTGTTCTCTCCCTTCCAGCCGTTAAAGACTAAGCCACAAACCTACGCTCCCGGCTTGACGGCAAATCCGTCCTCATCCGAGCAAAGCCGCAGCTTCCGGATCAAGGATCAAGGTAACATCCGGATGGGTTTGGAGGAAGGAGGAGGGACAGGCGCTCGTCACTAAACCACTCACGGTCTTTTTGATCGCTTCCGCTTTATTCCGGCCGTTGGCCAGCAAAAGAATGCGGCGGGCCTTCAAGATGGTCCCGATCCCCATCGTCACCGCTTGCCGGGGCACTTCGTCCACCGAAGAGAAAAACCTGCTGTTGACCTTGATTGTTTCTTCACTCAAATCCACCAGATGAGTTTCCGCCGGTAAGGACGGATTGGGTTCGTTAAAGCCGATATGGCCGTTGACGCCGATTCCCAACACCTGAAGGTCAATTCCGCCCGCCTCCGCAATCATCCGTTCGTAGGCGGCACAGGCGGCTTTGATGTCCTTGGCCGTGCCGTCGGGCAAGTGAATCCGCTCCGGTTTGACATTAATATGGTTAAATAAATTTTCAGCCATGAAATAATGGTAGCTTTGGGGATGATCGGGCGCCAACGGGTAATACTCATCCAAATTAAAGGTGGTGACACCGGCAAAATCAACCTCACCCCGTTGATACATGCCAATCAATTCCCGGTATAAGCCCACCGGCGTGCTCCCTGTGGCCAGGCCTAAAACGGAATCCGGTTTCAGCAGGACCTGGGCGACCACCATCAAGGCTGCCTTTTTACTCATTTCCTCATAATCTTTGGTGACAATAATGCGCATCCTTACCCTCGTCCCCTTTTTCATCAGAATTTCTAGAAAATGTCTTTCTCTATTATAAGTAATACTCCTGCCGGATAAACCTGATTTTGTCTTACCTGATCGAAATTGCAATTTGGCGCAGCGGGATCGGCGACTCCCTTATGTTGTCCCTTTCTTCCTTCTGTACTATAATAATAAATATTATTAAAAATACCATGCAGCTTACGAGGAGGTTTTCGCCATGACTTACCCCACCAACCGGGTTAGCTTCCGTGTCCGCTATGCCGAGACCGACGCCATGGGCATTGTGCACCATTCCCGCTATCTTCCCTGGATGGAACTGGGGCGCACGGAGTTCCTGCGGGAGTATGGCTTCTCCTACCGGCAATGTGAAGAAGAAGGTTACCTCTTCCCCATCCTCGCCGTCAGCTGTCAATACCATGCCCCCGCCAAATACGATGATTTGGTGACGGTGGAGACGACGCTGAAAAGCATCCGCCCGCCGTTTCTTGAATTTTCTTATAAAATTACCCGTGAACCCGACGGTCTGCTCCTGGTAACCGGAGAAACGAAGCAGATCTGTATCACAAAAGACAAAAAACCCCGCCGGGGGCCGCTCAAACAAATGGAGGAGTTCTTCCGCAACCTGGAATAAGCCGAAACTTTATTTGTTAAACTCGATCCGGTCAAATTCCCATTTTCCCTCGAGGGTGGGGGCTTTCAGGATTTTGGCCTGGTTTAACGGCCAGTAGATCAAAACCGCCCGGCCCACCACATTCTCCAGGGGAATAAAACCCACATTCTGTTCGTCACGACTATCCATGCTCCAGTTCCGGTTATCACCCATCACAAAAATCGTCCCGTCGGGGATAAACGTCCGCGGATAATCATTATTCATCGGCTCATTAATGTAGGGTTCCTCAACGGGTAACCCGTTAATCCGTAACTTCCCGTTGACAATCTGGAGGCTTTGCCCTTCGGTGGCGATCACCCGTTTGACAAATTTTTTGGTTGGATCTTTCGGTTTAATCACCACAATCTCGCCGGGTTGGGGCGGACGAAACCGGTAAGTAATCTTATCAACAATCAACCTTTGGCCGTTATGTAAATTTGGTTCCATGGACCGGCCTTCCACTTTATATGTTTGCACCAAAAAAACCATAATAAAAAGGGCCGTGATGACCGTGCTGGCAATTGATTCAATCCACTCCCTAAGCTCAGATTTGCTAAACTCCACTGGACTAACCTCCTCAACAACTGATTTCCCTGCAGCATCCAGAATACCCCAACTTAAACTTTAACGGTTAATCCGCGATTAAGTTCCCCACATTCCCTTAAAAATTAGGAAGCAAGCCGGCAAGTTCTCCGGCGTCCGCCAGCAGAACCGGACGGCCGTTTGGCCGGTAAGCTTTGGCGAAGGAGAGCGTCCCCTTTACCGCCGGCCGTTCCGGCCCGGTCCACAGTAAATCCTCATAACCTTCCACCCTCGTCACGGGAAGGGCAAAATGCCTCCGCTCCACTTCACTAAGGATTAACGTTAAATCCGGATCCTCCCCCGCAAGGGGCAGGGAAAAATCCGCCGCCGCCACCAGCGGAATCACCTCCGGGTAGCGGAAGATAAAAGTGAGATCGCCGCTTTGCCGGATCTCCTCCCGTTTTACGGTGAGCTGATATAAACAATACCGGGCGGGAAGGGCATATTCTTCCGTCCCCGCCTGAAAAAGAAGGCACCTAACCGTCGCCGGGAAAACCGGCACCGTCAGCCGGAACCAATTCCCGGCGGGATCCAATTCCAGCCGGCCTTGGACTTGGCCGATGGCTTCCCGGATACGGGCCGGTGCTTCCCGGGGCATAAGCTCCTCCCCGCTCCCACAGGCGACGGACGGGGTTGTCCTCCGCAGCGTCAGGGTGAGGAATTCCTCCCCCGCTTCCGCAGTGTAAAGAAAGGCTTCCTTCTTTGCCTCTCCGGCCGGCTGACTTCTTTCCGTCCAGCCCAATTCCTTCATCAAGGCGGCTAAGGGTGGAATCAGTTTGGCAGCGGTTTCCCCGGAAAGCTCCGCTTCCGGTTGGGGACTCTCCGCCGCCACTCCCGGAAGGCCGCTGGCCGCCGCCACCCGGGAAATAAACCAGTCCACCGCAACCAAGGGCAGGCGCAGGGCCTGCCTTCTTAAGGTGGAATTTAGCTCGGTCGCCGTGGCAAGGCAGACGCCCAATTGCTCCCAGTCGCCCAGGGCGTTGGTTCCCTGCCGGTAGATCGTAAGCATCTCCTCCAAAACGGCGGTTAATTCCCCCTGGGTCGTCAGGAAAGGTTGGAGGATCTCCGGCCGGACCCATGCGCCGGGGAGAGTTTCCGCGTCAACCGCTCCCGCCGGCAGGGGAAGTTCGCTTTCCCCCGGTGGAGTTGTTTCTTTGTCCGCCGGGGATGGCAATGCCCCGGTGGGTGTCACCAGGGCTTCGAGCCGCGCCATCCACTCTTCCGCCGCAAAGGGGGCGGGGAAGGTTTCCTCCAGATAAGTGGAGAGCGCCAAGGTTAAGTCTAAAAGAAGATGAAGAGCCGGAGCATCCAGTGGCTGTCCCTGCTGCCGGAGACCGCGCACATACTTTTCCACCTCGGCCATGAGGGCACTGAGGGACGCCATTCCCACCACCGCCGAGGATCCCTTAATGGTGTGGAGCAGCCGGTCCAACTCCTCGGCGTACCGGGCGGTGCTCGCCGGATTCCGCATCAATTCCCTTAAAATCAACGCTAAACTCAGCAGTTGCTCCGAAGTTTCCGCCTTAAAAACCCCCAGGAGTTCTTGGTCTTCAGTGAATTCCGGCATCTTCTTCCTCCTAATCTAAGCAGGATTAGTCTTGGGAGAGTTCAGCCAGGCGGGCGGTGACTTTGGCGTAGTCGATTTCCAGGGCGTCCAGTTTCTTCCGCTCCTTCTCCACCACCGCCGGAGGAGCTTTGGTCACGAACGCCGTATTGGCCAGCTTGGCGTTGAGCCGCTTCCTTTCCGCCTCCAGGTTCTCCTTCTCCTTTTGCAGCCGCTTCAATTCCAAATCCAGATCAACCATTCCGGCCAGCGGCAGATAGATCTCAACCCCTTCCACCACCGCCGTCATCGCCTTTGCCGGTTTCGGGGCGTCACTGGCCTTCACTTCCATTTTACTCAATCCGGCCAAAGTCTGCAAATAGAGCTGATTCCCGGTCAGGACGGGCTGTTTGGCCGCGGGAGCCAAGAAGATGGCTTCCACTTTCCGGCCCGGATCCACCCCGACTTCCGCCCTGATATTCCGGATCGCGCGGGTGAGATTCATAATCAGACCCATTTCCGCTTCCGCCTGTTCATCGATGAAACGTTGTTCCGGCGTGGGCCAGGGCGTCAACATGATGGTCTCTCCCCGGTGGGGCAGGGCCTGCCAAATTTCCTCCGTAATAAAGGGCATATAGGGATGGAGCAGGACCATCAGTTGCCGGAGAACGGTCACCAGCACGGCCTGGGTCGTCCGGCGGGCTTCCCCCTCAAGGCGCAAAGCCGGTTTGGCCATCTCGATATACCAGTCGCAAAATTCACTCCAGATAAAATCATAGAGCAAATTGGCAAACCCGCCCAGATCATACCGGTTGAGCATCCTTTCGGCCTCGGCGGTCACCCGTTGCAGGCGGGACAAAATATACCGGTCGGCCAAAGAAAGGGTGGCCGGATCCAGGCTTTCCTCAGCGTCTTCCGGATAATCCGCCAGATTCATCAGGACAAAACGGGCGGCGTTCCAGATCTTGTTCGAAAAATTCCGGATCCCGTCGATCTTCTCCATCTGGAAGCGCTGGTCCTGTCCGAGGGTGGTGCCGGTGGCCAGCGTAAAGCGTAAAGTGTCGGCTCCGTATTTTTCAATCACATCCAAAGGATCAATATTCGTCTCCGGCCGGGACTTGCTCATCTTTTTCCCGTCCTTGTCCAAGACCAGTCCGTGGATGAGGACGTCATGGAAGGGAATCTCCCCCATAAATTCCAGCCCCATGAAGATCATGCGGGCGACCCAGAAAAAGATGATGTCGCGGGCCGTCACCAGGACGGCAGTGGGATAAAAGTGTTTAAGCTCGGGGGTCTCATCGGGCCAGCCCATCGTGGAGAAAGGCCATAAGCCCGACGAGAACCAGGTGTCCAGGACATCCGGATCCTGTTCGAGACGGGTCCGGCCGCATTTGGGACAGGCCTTCGGCTCTTCCCGGGCGGCTATTTCCGCGCCGCAGTCCTGACAGTACCAAATCGGAATCCGGTGTCCCCACCAAAGCTGCCGGGAGATGCACCAGTCCCGGATGTTCTCCATCCAGTTCAAATAGATTTTAGTAAAACGCTCGGGCACAAAACGGATTCGCCCCTCTTTCACCGCCTGAATGGCCGGTTCGGCCAGGGGTTTCATCTTCACAAACCATTGCTTGGAAATGAGGGGTTCAATCACCGTGCCGCAGCGGTAACAGGTCCCCACCGCATGGGCGAGCGGCTCCTCGCCGGCCAGGTAACCGCCGGCTGCCAGGTCGGCCAGGACCTGCTTGCGGCAGGCATACCGGTCCAGGCCGGCATACTTCCCGGCCGCCTCCGTCATCCGGGCATCAAAGCCAATCACCGTAATCTGGGGTAAATTGTGTCTTAACCCGGTCTCAAAGTCGTTAATATCATGGGCGGGGGTGATTTTCACCGCGCCGGTGCCGAACTGGGGATCCACCATCTCATCGGCGATCACTGGAATCTCCCGGTTGACAAGGGGCAGAATCACCTTTTTCCCCACCAGGTGTTTGTAGCGTTCATCGGCCGGGTGGACGGCCACCGCCGTATCCCCGAGCATCGTCTCGGGACGGGTTGTCGCCACTTGGATGTAGCCGTCCCCCTCCACCAGGGGATATCGGATATGCCACAGGCGTCCCGGCTGGTCTTCGTGTTCCACCTCGATATCGGAAAGGGTGGTCGCGCATTTGGGACACCAGTTAATCAAATAGCTGCCCCGGTAAATCAGGCCCTTTTCGTAGAGGCGGATAAAGACTTCCCTTACCGCCCGGGAACAACCCTCATCCATGGTAAAGCGCTCCCGTGGCCAATCACAAGAGGACCCCAGTTTTTTCAACTGCCGGATGATGGTCCCGCCATACTCCTGCTTCCACTGCCAGACCCGCTCCAGAAACTTTTCCCGTCCCAGTTCATGCCGGTTGGTCCCTTCCTTGGCCAGTTCTTCTTCGACTTTCACCTGGGTGGCAATGCCGGCATGGTCGGTCCCGGGGATCCACATGGTGTTGTCCCCTTTCATCCGGTGGTAACGGACGAGAATATCCTGGAGGGTATTGTTTAAGGCATGGCCCAAGTGGAGTTTACCGGTGACATTGGGCGGCGGGATGACCAGGGCGTAGGGTTTGCTTGCCGGGTCTACCTCCGCATGGAAATAGTTACCCTCCAACCAAAAACGGTACCATTTTTCCTCGACTGTTTTTGGGTCATAGACCTTCGAAAGCAGTCGGTCCATCTGAATTCCTCCCCTTAATATTCATTCGCGCTGAAAAAAGAAAAACCTTTCATCCATAAGGACGAAAGGTTCAATTTCGCGGTACCACCTTAGTTCCCCTGCCTTTTTAAGAAGGCAAAGGCGCTTTTCTGGCGGTAACGGGCTCACCGCTCCGGTTTATTCCCTGTGGGACAGGTCTTCAACCGGAGAACTCACGGACGACCTTCACCCCGGTTGACCGCAGGGTCTTCCAGCCAACGAACCCCTTCTCTATCGGTTGGCCGGGGTTACTCCTTCCGTTCATCGTTATGCTTATTCTTTTTTTTCTATAATATATGTTGGTCTCCGGCTTTGTCAAGCTTTATACTGCTTCTTCATTTCCTCCAGACCCCAGTTGGGCACTTCGTCGCTATGCCCCGCCGTGCCGAAGGCCTCCATTCTCTTCTTCACTTCGGCGGCAATGGCTTCCCGGGCCACCTTATTATATTCTCTGGGGTCGAAGGCTTTGGGGTTGTCGACGAAGAATTTCCGGATCGCCCCCGTGGCCGCCAGCCGGATATCGGTATCTACGTTGATCTTGTTGATCCCGCAGGCAATCGCCTTCTGCAAAGCGGCGATGGGCACCCCTTTGGCGTCCGGCATATCCCCGCCGTACTTGTTGATGATGTCCAGCAGTTCCTGGGGAACACTGGAGGAACCGTGGGAAACCAAATAAGTATTGGGCAAATACTTCCGGACCCTTTCGATAATATCAAAGGCTAATTTGGGTTCGCCTTTGAATTTATAAGCGCCGTGGGAAGTCCCGATGGAAATGGCCAAGGCATCCACGCCGGTCCGCTCCACAAACTCAACAGCCTGGTCCGGATCGGTCAGGTGGGTCCGGCCGGAACCGACCCCGTCTTCAATCCCGCCGAGGGTCCCCAGTTCTCCTTCCACGGATACACCAAGATCATGGGCATATTTGACCACTTCCGAGGTGACTTTGACATTATACTCAAAGGTGGAAGGAGTCTTGGCGTCTTCCATTAAGGAACCGTCGATCATGACGGAAGTGAAGCCCAAACTAATCGCCCGTTTCACCGTTTCAAAACTGTTCCCGTGGTCCAGATGGATGGCCAGCGGAACTTCCGGATTCAGTTCGGCGCCGGCTTTGATAATATTCACCAAATACAAATCCTGGGCATACTTTAAGGCCCCTCTGCTGACCTGCACAATAACGGGGGATTTGGTCTCCTTGGCCGCCATCATGATCCCTTGCATCTGCTCCATGTTATTCACGTTGAAGGCGCCGATGGCAAAGGGTTTTCCTTTCTTGTAGGCTTGAAGGCTGGTTTCCAAAATGGCTTTCGAAGTAACAATCATCTTTCTTCTCTCCTCTTTCCTAAAGCTATTGTTCCTTGGTTCACCCAGATGGCACTTAAAAAATTGCTTCCCGGTTAGCCGCCTCACCCGGTCTTGTTGCTCAGTACTCCACGCCGCTCAAGCTGGCGGTTGTCCGGCGTGAGTGACTACCTTGTCACCGAGTTTTCCCGCAATCGCCCGTTCACCACCCACCTTTCCACTCTCGGGGAAAAGGGAGTTTATCTTTGGTTTATGCGTCTCCAGTTGTTTCTGGAGTTGCTTCCGGTTCTGCATTTGCTTGGCTTTCCCTTGCTGAAGTACTTACTGTTGCTGTGGGATCAGTGTCTGTGGTGTTTGCTGCCAGCATTGATTCGGCGTCGTCTGTATTTACGCCCTCTTCCTCATCCCCGGTTTCTCCTTGTTGATCCTGGTTTTCCACCAGAGGGCCGGCCGTTAATTGGTCCAACCCGCGCTGCAAGGCGGTAACGGCTTTTTCCAGCCGGTCCAAGCGATATTCGGTGTCACTTTTTAAGAGCAAGGTATACCCCCAGGCGTAGATGAGAAAATAAACCAAAAAATCCTCGGGCTCAAAACCGTCAAAGAAAAAAGCCCAGATTATCGAGGCTGAAGCGACAACCAGCAGGGCTAAACCAAAATAATAATTAGTATCCCGCTTAAATTCCAGTTTTAACTTCATCTTTCTCCCCTCCTTGCCCCGATTTCAGTCGGCGGTCACATCCATCTCGATCTGCCGGTTAAGAATCCAGTCGTCCACCACGGGTAATTCATCCAAACTTTTTAAACCAAAATACTTCAAAAACTCCTTCGTCGTCCCGTACAAAATGGGGCGACCGGGGCCTTCTTTCCGTCCGGTCTCCTCAATGAGCCCCCGTTCCAGGAGGGTCGTGAGGGAGCTCTCCACCCGGACCCCGCGGATGGTTTCAATTTCCGCCCTGGTAATCGGTTGTTTATAGGCAATAATGGCCAGCGTCTCGAGGGCGGCTTGGGAGAGCGGGGCCTGGCGCGGAACCTTCTTTAATTTTTCCACATAAACCGCCATTTCCGGTTTGGTAACCAACTGGTAGCCACCCGCCACCTCTATTATTTGAATGCCCCGCTGCTGATCATTATATTCCACGGCCATTTCGGACAAAAGAGTCCGTACCGTCTCTTCATTCAGTCCGGTGATGATACTCATTTCCTTGATGGTGACCGGTTCGGAAGAGGCAAAAATTAATGCCTCCAACACCGCTTTTGCCTCTCGCCAGTTCACGTTTTCCCCTCCCACCGGGCAATCACAATCTCGCCAAAGATCCTTTCCTGCCGGACAAAAACTTTACCCATCCGGATCAGCTCCAAAAGCGCCAGGAAAGAGGTGATCAGCGCCTTTTTCGATGGTTGTTCGGCAAACAACGCATGAAAGGAGAGCCGGGGCGCCCGGGCCAGCCGGTCGAGAATCTCATCCATTTTATCCTGGATCGAATACTGCTGCTCCGGCATCCCCTTCAGTTCAAAACGGGGGAGTAAACTTTCCAAGAGGGTACTGAAGGCCTGCACCAAATCCCAAAGGGTTACCCGCTCGTCCGGTTCAACGGCGGCTGCCACCTCCAAATCGGCGAAAGATCCGCCCGTCCGCGGAAAGTACCTGCTGGCCTCCTGTTCCTTAGTTTGAAGTTGGGCGGCCATTTCCTTTACTTTCTTATATTCGAGCAGTTTTTCCACCAACTCCACACGGGGATCTTCCTCTTCCAGGGCTTCCTCCTCCGTTTCCAACACCGGACGGGGGAGGAGCATCCTGGCTTTAATCTGCATCAGGGTGGCGGCCATCAAGAGAAAATCCGCTGCAATTTGCAGATCCAAAAACTCCATGTTTTGGACGTAGGCCAAAAACTGGTCGGTAATCTCCACGATGGGAATATTATAAATATCAATCTCCGAGCGTTCAATTAAATGTAATAACAAATCAAGGGGACCGCTAAACACTTCCAGGTTAACCTGGTAAGTCTCTTTTTCCCCTTTTAGGATCTCACTTTTTACCATCGGCGGTTTGCAGAAGGACCAGTTCCAAAGCGGCCTGTTCATTCAGTACGTCATGGTGATGTTTGATTAAGGCAACCACAGCCGGGTCAATCCCCAAGCTCTGCGCCATATATGCCCCCCGGTCGGGGTGATGCAAGTCAACATAGAGGGCGTGGGCTAAACCGCCTTCCCCCCGTTTTCCCCATTTCTCCCGGAGGCGCGGGAAAAAACGGCGGATCAGGCCGACCAGCAGCCGGTTCCACCAAGAAATCTCCCCCTTGACTTTTCCCGCATCATGGAGTAAGGCCCCTTTGATTAAAAGCTGCAGATCAGCCCCTTCCGTTTCGACCTTTCCGGACAAAAGATACCTGGCCACGGTGACGGCGTGTTTTTGGTCGGCGTAACTCATCTGATTAAAGAGAAAAAGGCCGGGTTCATCCAGATAACTTTCGGCAAATTCACGGTCGGCTTTGCTTAGTTTACGACGGAAAAGGTCAATCACCCTTCGTCCAACAGCCAACAGCGCTCCCCCTTTCCTTCCCTTTTGCCCCTTCCGCAGCGCCATGGGAAATGGTTCGATGCGGGCATGACCGAAAAAAACAGGAACAGGGGCCGTCCAACATCCCGTTGCAAAGCGCGGGCGGAGTATGCACCTCCCCCGCTCATTGACCCGAAAATAATTATAACACAAATTACCGGCCGGGACCAAACAATCTCATCTTTCTTTCCGTCACTCCGGCGGTAAAAAACAGACGGAAAAGGCGTTTCCCGTCTGTTTATACCCACTTGTCCCGGGTTTTGCGGCGTTCACACTCTTCGCGCCATCCTCGTCGCGCTTGCGCATAATTACCCTTCCGGGCATCTACCCAGCCAAGTCCAAATGGCGGTTTCCCTCCTCCGGTGAGGCTGAGTAGGCAACTACCTGGCGATCCGTTCTTCCGTACTTTTAATCCGTAACCGTTCCGGAATCAGATCATTCTGCACCACTTGCGCATAGGTCTCCCGCTCCACAATCAACGCGGCTTCCCCGTCGGCGACGAGAACCACCGCCGGCCGGGGCAGGCGGTTATAGTTGCTGGCCATCGAATAATTATAGGCGCCGGTCCCGAAGACCGCCAGGATATCCCCGGGCTCCGGCGGGGCGACCGGCAAATCCCAGATTAACATATCCCCCGATTCACAACATTTTCCGGTGACGGTTACCACTTCAGTCAAGGGTTCATTCATCTTATTCGCCAGCACCCCTTCGTAAACGGCTTGGTAGAGCGCCACCCGCGGGTTGTCGGCCATTCCGCCGTCCACCGCAAGGTAAGTCCGGATCCCGGGGATGGTTTTGATGCTTCCCACCGTATAAAGGGTCGTCCCCGCCGCCCCCACAATGGAACGGCCCGGCTCCAAGACCAGCCGGGGCAGGGGATACTGGCGCGCCGTCAAGCATTCCCGGGTATAGCGGCCGATTTCGCCGGCAAACTCCCGGATCGACACCGGTTTCTCCGCTTTATTGTAAGCAATCCCGAAACCGCCCCCCAGATCCAGGACCTGGGCCACAAAACCCGTTTGGGCACGGACCTCATCCAAAAAGGCGGCCAAAACTTCCACCGCCGCTTTGAAGGGGGCCACCTCAAAGATTTGCGAACCGATATGGGAATGGAAACCCACCAACTTAAGCTGGGGTGAGGCCAAGGCCAGCTTGACCGCTTCCAAAGCCATCCCCGCGCGGATCCCCATTCCGAATTTGGAATCTTCCTGTCCGGTCCGGTCATAAGTATGGGTATGAGCCTCAATCCCCGGTGTCAACCGGAGAAGCACCCGGGGGCGGGTTCTGGTTTCCATCGCCAACTGGATGAGCGTCTCCAGTTCCATCAGGTTATCAACGACGATCTGGCCGACCCCGTGCCGCAAGGCCATTAAAAGCTCGGCGCGGGATTTGTTGTTTCCATGGAAATAAATGCGTCCGGCCGGGAATCCCGCTGCCAAGGCCGTATAAAGCTCACCGCCGGAAACCACGTCCAGACCAAGGCCTTCCTGGTTGACGAGGCAGCACATGGCCTGCGTCAAAAAGGCCTTCCCGGCATAAACCACCTCAAAGCTGGGATAAACCTTGGCCAAGGCCTCCAGATAGGCCCGGCAGTTGGCCCTGATCATTTTTTCATCCAGGACATAAAGGGGCGTGCCGAAGGAACGGGCCAGTTCTACCAGGTCACATCCACCAATCTCCAGATGGCCTGAGGAGTTAACCGTAAAATTTCGTTGAAAGACTTCACTGGCGAGCATCTTCCGCCTCCTCGTTCAGGATTCTCCACCGGATAAAAGGAAAAAGACTTCTATTTATGTTATGTTCGTTCCATTTTAGCATCTTCCACCACTGGAGTCAAGCATCCTTTCGTAAAAACCTCAGCAATGGAAACAACTGCCGCCAATAAACTCGCGGAGAATGGAGTTGGCCGGCACTTCCTTCTCATCCAGGGGCAAAAAGTACGCGGTAAACTTGAGCAGCCGCTTCGCCTCGGCATATTCGGGGACATCCGCCGGGATGGCCTTTAATAAAGGCTCCACATACTTTTTGAGGATGGCCAGTTCGTAGGTGAGGGCCGAATTAAACATGATATCGGCTTCCTCCTGGAAGGGGAAGATGTTTTTTTCCTCCCCCGCCCGGACCGCCGGCCAAAGGCGTAAAGTGGTAAGGGCGTCGTGGGAACGGAATTGGTTATCCCGGACAATCCGCCGGATTAACCGGTTGTCCGTCGTCGGAATCCGGTTGTGATTATCCATGTTCAACTGGGTCAAGGCGCTGATGTAAACCTTGAATTTGCGATCCTTCGGCACCGCCTGGGTCAGCCGTTCGTTCAGCCCGTGGATGCCTTCGATCAAAATCGGCTGGTCGGGATTGATCTGGAGCACTTCACCCCGGTATTCCCGCTTCCCGGTCATAAAATTGAAGCGCGGGATCTCCACCTTTTCGCCCATAATCAAATCGGTCAGCTGTTCATTGAAAAGCTCCAGATCGATGGCTTCCAGGGCTTCAAAATCCGGTTCCCCCTTTTCGTTCCTGGGCGTAAACTCCCGGCTCACAAAATAATCATCCAGCGAGAGGGAGACCGGCCGGACGCCGTTGACCCGGAGTTGGATGGCCAGCCGCTGGATAAAGGTGGTCTTCCCGGAGGAAGACGGTCCGGCAATCAGAACCACCCGCACCCGTTCCCGTTCCCGGGTAATCTCATCGGCGATCTGCGCAATCTTCTTTTCCTGGAGCGCTTCAGCCAGCCGGATCAATTCTCCCCCTTTTCCCTCCTCGATCAGCCGGTTCACGGAAGCAATATCGCTCACCCCGAGAACTTCGCCCCATTTTTCGTATTCGTAGAAGACCTGGGAGAGTTTATGCTGTTCCACATAAGGGGGAACTTTGACCGGTGAGGCCTGGGACGGATAACGCAGGATAAAACCGGGCAGGTGAAAGAGGAGCTCAAATTCTTTCAAAAACCCGGTACTCGGCAGCATATAGCCGAAATAGTAGTCGTAATAATCACCACAGCGGTACATGGGAATTTCTTTGGCTTGCCGGTAGCCCATCAAATTTACTTTATCGGTCAAGCCTTCTTCCTCAAAAATCCGGACCGCCTCCTCAAGCGGCATCCGGATCTTTTCGATCTTTTCATCGGCGGCAATGATCTCCCGCATCCTTTCTTCCACCTGCCGCAGATCCTTTTCCATCAGATGCCGGCCGATATAGAGTTCGCCGTACAACCCTTTACTCAGCGAATACATGATCTTGACCTGGCAGCCGGGGAACACCTCTTTCGCGGCACGAATCAAGACCATCTTCAAACTGCGGCTGTAGATCCGGACCCCGTCCACATGGGAAAGGTCTACCGGGGTTACTGCCGCATCCTCGGTCAAGCGGTAAGAAAGTTCCCGGAGTTCCGTTCCGACTTTTCCCGCTACGATCTGGGGCCGGCTCGCGCCTGGCCATGCGTTCAAAACCTCCTGCACCGTCGTTCCTTTCGCCACGATCTTTGTCTCGCCGGCCACTTGTACCCGGATGGTCTCCATCGTGATCCTCCTTTTCTTCATACTCTTCACAGTAATTAAGCTTTTGGAAATGAACCCGGCGTTAAGCACGCCGGAAAAATAAAGGATGAAAAGATTGAACTTTCGAGTGGACTGTGGTATTATAAATAATGGTCCGCGTCTGTAGCTCAGTAGGATAGAGCAACGGACTTCTAATCCGTAGGCCGCAGGTTCGAATCCTGCCAGACGCGCCATTTTGGGCAAAGATTTCCCGGTTCTGAAGAGCCGGGTTTTTCTTTTGTGCTGATCAAATGCGGTTCAAAAGCCGGCTAATTAATATTATCATCATTTGTTGAATTTGATCAATAAAAAAAAACCAGCTTTCACCAGGATGTCGGATCGGTTCCGGCTTACTTCCCCTTTCCCTCCAGCTTTTCTTAAACTCCCCGCCTTGTTCTTTGCTCCTCTATTATCAACACCAAGAAATGTTCAGCCAGACCCATGAAAAAGGCTGTCCCCCAAAGGGAACAGCCGAACCCTCCAACTTTCAAGCTTCATTCGCGATACAACTCATCAAAATACTCCTTCAACATCCGGGCCGTGGAGAATTGCTCCCGGGCCATCCCAATCGAAGCCGCCATCATCGCCACCCATTTCTCCCGGCGCTGATAATAGGCGGGCAGCACCTCGTTTTGGAGCACCCGGTAAAGGGCATCCCGGTCGCGGACGTCCTGGTCCTTCCCTTCGTACCCGTCCCCGATCTGCCAGCCGTTCACCCCGTGGACACAGCCCTCCGGCCACCAGCCGTCAAGGACGCTTAAGTTTAAAACCCCGTTCATCGCGGCCTTCATCCCCGAAGTCCCGCTGGCCTCCTGGGGCCGCCGGGGGTTGTTCAACCAGACATCGCAGCCGCGGGTGAGGATCCGTCCCAGTTTCATATCATAATCCTCCAAAAAGACCACACTCTGTGGGTAATGCTTGCTCATCCGGTAGAGTTCGGCCACAATCTCCTTCCCGGCCAGATCGTTGGGGTGGGCCTTCCCGGCAAAGACCAGTTGGAGGCGGCCCTTTTCCAGGTACTCCCCGATCACCTCCGGCTTGCTGAAGATTAAATTCCCCCGCTTATATGGGGCCGCCCGGCGGGCAAAGCCGATCGTCAGAACCTCCTCGTCGAACCGGACACCGCTGCGCCGGTAAATCTCGGCAATCAGTTCCCGTTTGGCCTGCTGGTGGGGGACCCATAAGTCCTCCTTCCGGGCGAAGGCCCGGGCGATCCGCGGATCCTGCCAGGTCCCGCGGAAGACCCCGTTGGTGATGGGGATAATCGGGGCCGTCCCCGGCACCTCGCCCCACATCCGCCGGGCGGTCTCCCCGTGGAGCTTAGCGACGGCATTGGCCTTCCGGGCAAGGCGCAGCCCCGCCACGGTCATGGAAAAGGGCTCTCCCCCCAGGCGCAGCATCTGTCCGTAGGTCAGCCCGTTGTAAGCCCCCATGTACCTTAAGAGTTCATGATCATGCACCTCGTTCCCGGCTTTAACCGGCGTGTGGGTGGTAAAGATGATCCTGGCCCGTACCTTGGCCCATGCTTCCTCGAAACTCAAACCTTCCTCATCCATCAATTCCCGGATTAATTCCACCCCGGCAAAGACCGGATGGCTGTCGTTAAAGTGGTAGATGGAGACCGGCAGGTTTAAAGCCCGGAGGGCCCTGACCCCGCCGATCCCCAGAATCATCTCCTGGGCAATCCGCTCTTCGGAAAACCAGCCGTACAACTGGCCGGTAATCAAGCGGTCTTCGTTCTCCGGCAGATTGGCATCCAAAAGGTAGAGGGGGGCATTGGCAAAGCAGGTACATTTCCAGACCTTGCATTTAATCGGCCGCCCCCGCACCCGGACACGGACCGTCACCCCCGTATCCTCCAGAAAATCATACCGGTACTCATAATAGGAATCATAGGGATAGCCGCGCTCATCAATATGCTGGCTGGTATAACCCTGCCGCCATAAAATACCCACCCCGACCATGGGATAGCCGCCGGCTTTTGCTTCCTTCAGAATATCACCGGCCAAAATCCCCAGTCCCCCCGAGTAAATCGGAAAACTTTCGTCCAGCCCGAATTCCATACAAAAATACGCAACAGTGGGAAGGGTATTCTCTTTTTTCCCCATAGATTAGTCCTCCTCTTCTCCGGTCTCCAAAATAAGAACTTCCCCCGGCGCCAATTCACCTTCGTCCGGCAAAGGCCAACGCCAGGCGCTCCGCTTTTCCGCCGGATAAAGCAGGCGGACTTCCCGGCCGGTGCGGAAGGGCCCCGGCAGCACCCGGCGCCACCGGAAACGGGCTGCCGCTTGCAGATCCTTGTTGGCCAGGAAAAGCAGGCCCCTTTCCTCCGCGGCGGAATAATACCCAAGACAAAGCAAATTTTGGCGTTTCCGTTGGGAGTAGACACGCAAGAAATTCCGGGGGTTTTGGATAACACTGAAAAACCGGGTCCGGATGTTGTTAGCTTTACGCAATATGCCACACATCCATGCAAAGTCAGTGGTTCGCCAATGGAAACAGTAATTGTCAAAAAAGGCCAGTTTCCCGTACATCGGATCCTCCGGCTCCAGCACAAACCGGCCTTCTTCTGTGTTGTCAAGGCCCAGATTCATCGGCTGCCGTTCCAGCAGTTCCAGTCCGTTATTGAGAAAAGGAACGGTATTGGGCAGCAGATAATTGAGGAAGATCAAGATCTCAATCTGCCGTTTATCCCGGCAGGAAAAAGCCAGGCGCGGGGTATCCGGTGTTTCCGGGGCTGCCGTCACCGGCAGGGCCGAAGAGAGGGTGTGCCGGATTACCTCCGACATAAAGCCCGGCTTCGCCCAGTCTTTATAAAGGGCCCATAAACTGCCGGTAATCAAGTGAAAGCCCTGTCGTTTTAAAGCCGCAGCATTTCTCGGATTAAACTCCTCCGACCACAAGAGAAAGGCCGGGTCGACCGCCTTCACTTTGTCAATCATGGTGCGGAGCAACTCCGGCGGCAGGGCATGCCCCATGTCGATCCGGGCGCCGTCAATCCCGTAAACCCGCTGGTAATAAGGGATAACATCCACCAGGTATGCCCAGAGCCGGCGGTTGGGTTGCTCCCCCCGGTAGCGGTTGGCACAGGCCCCGTCCTGCAAAATAAAGGGGGCATAACCGTGGAAAGCTTCGTCCGGACCGGGACCGGGCTTACCAAGGCAAAGCCTGGCCTCCCGGTGGAGATCAAAGTAAAGCTTCAGGTAGGTCACATCAAACCAGGGCGGCTGCGGATCATTAAGCATGTTGGAAAAGCCGGGCGCCGTGGTGATCCCGAAGGCCTCCTCAACCAGCGTCAGCAGGTTCTCCCCCGTCTGCCGCTGCCGGGCCTTTACTTCGGTCCAAAGCTTGGGATCGAGGACCGACGGCGGATCGGTAAATTTCTGCAAATAAGAACGGGTTTCTTCGGCGCCGTACAACCGCCGGAGGGCTTTCCCCCGCGGGTAAGTGAGGGGCGGGACCTTGGCCACCGGCGGCAGGGAAAAACCATCATCCGCGGAGAACCGGATCCAGTAAAACCAGTCGGGGTGCTCGCCGAGCAAATCATGGTCCCGGGCGACCGTCCGGAAGACAAAATCCACCATCACCTTCAGGCCCAAGCAGTGGCAGGCTTCAACAAAGGCTTTAAATTCTTCCTCGACCCCAAAGGCTTCGTCCAAAAGGGGATCATGGAGTTCGGGCGCCAAACGGTAATGGTTTTTAATGGCATAGGGGCTCCCCATCTCCCCTTTGGCATATTTCGTGCCGGTGGCGAAGACCGGAAGGAGATAAACAATGCCCGTACCAAGCTCTTTGAGCAGGGGTAACAAGGCCATGGCCTTCAGGAAGGTTCCCGGGGAAAGCCGGCCGCTTTTCCCATGGTACCAGGCGGTAAAAGCGCGGGGGAACATTCCGTAGATGACCGTCCCGGCGTCCAGGGAGGCGGAACCCTCTAGCCGGACCGGGCCGGCCACGTCATCCCCTTTCCCGGCGAGAATCTGCGTTTCTAAACAGGCATGGAAAAAATGATAAGGGGAAACCCGGATCTCCCCGGGACGCGCCGGATCCTTCCCGTAAGCGGTATACCCAAAGTAGTTCCAGGCTTCCGGGATATAGTAGTCGCGTTCATCCTTTTCCGCCTTCGCGTGCAGGTATTTGACGATTTGCCATAAAGTATCCATCGTTCCTCCATTAGCGTAAGCTAATTTTCTCCGAAAATACCTCTACCGCCGTTTGCCTCGCCACTTTTGCCTTTCCTCCTCCGCACTGCGCTTAAAACCGGTAGACACCGGATTCAGTTTTTCACCGCGCCACTGGTCAGACCGGTCACCAACTGTTTTTGCAAAAGCCAGAAGAGGATGAGGACCGGCAGCGTGCTGACCAGCGCGGCCGCGGAAAAGATCCCCCACCGTTTTCCGTACTGGTCGCCGATGAAACTCTGCAGTCCCACCGCCATGGTCAACTTATCCTCACTGGTCAACAAGACCCGCGCGAGGACATATTCGGAGTAAACCCCGATGAATTGCAGGAAGAAAACCACCACCAAAATGGGAAAGGCCAGTGGAATGACGATATAAACCAGCATTTGCAACGGGGTGGCGCCGTCCAGCATGGCTGATTCTTCCAACGAGCGGGGAATGGTGTCGAAATAGTTCTTGGTCATCCAGACATTGACCCCCATGGCGCCGCCCAGATAAACCAGGATCAAGCCGGCATGGGTATCAAGGCCGAAAAAGGGAAGGTACTGGCCCAGCCAAAAGATGGCCAGGTAAATGGCGACCATCATCAACATCTGCGGAAACATCTGCACCAAAATAATGGCCAGCAGCCCTGCCCGCCGCCCCCGGAAACGCATC
The DNA here is from genome assembly GCA_036562545.1 of Capillibacterium sp. Taxonomy (GTDB): domain Bacteria; phylum Bacillota; class UBA4882; order UBA10575; family UBA10575; genus Capillibacterium. The sequence goes on from DATCJZ010000050.1 coordinate 71,264, forward strand.
CGGGAAAAGGCATAACCGGCCAAAGCGGTTACCATCACCACCAGGAAAGAATTAATGGTCGCTACTTTAAAGGAGTTATAGAGCCAGGTTAAAAAAGGCTGGGCTTTCCGGTCAAACAATTGGCGGAAATTGTCCAGGGTTGGACGGGCCGGTATTAAACGCTGGCCGGCAATATTGTTACTGGGATCAAAAGCCGCCGAAATAACCCAAACCGCCGGAAAAAGCGCAAAGAGAAGGCAGATCCAGATCACCACGTGTTTCCAAAGCTGCGCAATAAACCCGCCCTTGCGCCGCTTCTTCCCTGCCCGCCCAGGCAGATCCAAGCCCCGACCTGCGCCCCTTTGCTTAATCATATTGCGGCACCTCCCTGAAAAGCCGGGAAGATTTAATATTAAAGACCGTAAGCAAACTAACCAGCAGGAAAATGAGGAGGGAGACCGCCGCCGCCAGACCGTAGTTGCTGCCGGAGCCGGTCTCAAAAGCCATCCGGTAAGTATAACTGATCAGAATGTCGGTGGCCCCGGTCGGCGTCAGGGAGCCGGGAATCGGGGGCCGGCCTCTGGTGACCAGGTAGATCACATTGAGGTTATTAAAGTTAAGGGCAAAACAGGAGATCAAGAGCGGCGCCACTTGCGTGAGCAAAAGCGGAAAGGTAATCGTCCGGAACCGTTTCCAACCGCCCGCTCCGTCAACCATGGCCGCTTCATACAATTCCCGGGGAATACTCTGTAAAGCCCCGCTGCAAACCAGCATCATATAAGGATAACCCAACCAGAGATTGACGATTAAAACGGCCACTTTCGCCCAGAAGGGATCCTGAAACCAGGGAACGGCTTTCCCAAAGAGGGGAACCAGCAAGGCGGAATTGACAATCCCCAACTCGGTACTGAAAAAACCCCGCCAAATAAGGCAGGTCACAAAGGACGGCATGGCGTAGGGGACAATCAGCAAAGCCCGGTATAAGCCACGGAATTTCAACTTTTCGTCGTTCAGGAGCACCGCCAGGAATAAACCGAGGAGAAAAGTCTCGGCGGCACTGAGGAAGGCAAAGGTAACCGTCCAGAGGAAAACCCGGAGAAAGGGGTCAAAATAACGCCGGTCGGTAAAAAGGTTCCGGAAATTTCGCCAGCCGACTACGGTTTTATAGCCGATATCCAGGCTCTGACCGTTTTGGGCCACAAAATTACCGTCCACGGCAAAATAGTCGGTTTTGGTCTCCAGATCGGTCAGGACATCCCGTCCGGGATCATACTGGTACCTTGGTGTATAGTAGGCAAATTGGTTGGGACTGCGCATTTTCAGATGTAAACCCTGATGGACAAAGGATAAATTTTGCAGTTGGTTCAGGTACGGAAAGATACTTAAGACGCTTTGCCGCTCATACGCGCCCAGCCGTTCATATTGACCGTCCCCGTCCGCATCGACCGGCACGAGGGGCGAGTCGGAAAGCGCAAAGGTTTCCCCGTCCACCGCCACCAGCCGGGGACCAGTTTCATCTGCCAGCAAAAAAGCAAACTCACCGGCGGGATTCTTAAAGACTTCCGCCTTGTAAGTCGGGAGATCCTTTCTTAACATGTCACGGCTGGTATACTGGGTAATCACCATTTCTTTGGAGAGTAAATGGCCGGTGCCGTAATTGGTGAAGGAAATATAAATAGTATATACCATCGGATAAACAACCATACCCAGCAGAAAAATCGTGCCCGGCAGGATAAAACGGAGCGGATAGGTTCGGGCGGAAAGGTAAATATAATCAATGGCGACGGCCCCCACCAGCAAAAGCGCCGCCAACCAGTAGTGCTGCTCGGTGACTAAGACGGTCAAGCACCAAAAGGCCAGCGCATTAAGGAGGCCAAGGAGGAAAACCTTGAGTACCAGGCCAAAACCGGCAGACATCCCCCACCCCGCCTTTTTCTGCTTCAGTTTTCGTTGGAAAGCCATTAATCCCCCCCCTTTCGCGAAAAAAGGGTCATTAATTGATGGTGTCGGCTGAAAGCCGACACCATCCAAACAAACCCTTTATTTCTTGCTTTGCGCAATCGCGGTCCGGATCTGGGCAACCGCCTCGTCCAGAGCCTGCTTGGGCGTTAATTTCCCGTTAAAAACAAGTTCAATCGCGTTGGACCAGGCGGTCCAGACACTGCTCATCTCGGGAATGCTGGGCATCGGCACCCCTTCACTGGCGATCTCGTAAAAGGCTTTTACATCAGGATCTTTAACCTTTTGCAGAGCCGGCAGGTAGACCGGTGGACGGTTTCCTTTTTCATAGAGGGCAAACATGGTTTCTTCGGTAATCACATACTCATCAAGAAAAGCCTTGGCCAGCAATTTATTGCGGCTGAAGGCACTGATCATGAAGCCTTGCACGCCAACGAAGGGACGCGGCCGCTGCCCGTTAATCAGCGGAATCTTGGCAATCCCGTAATCGATCCCGGCCTTCCGGACGTCTTCCAAAACCCAGGGCCCGCCAATGATCATCCCGACTTTGCCCTCTTTAAAGAGGGTCGTGGTGGCGCTGCTGTCCACCCCCAAGGGCATAATGCCCTCGTCAATCAAAGCTTTCAACAGTTGCAAGCCTTGAACCCCACCCTGTGTATTCAGGCCGATATCATCGGGGTTGAGGGTACCGTCGGGGTTGTTCCCGAAAACATAGGCTCCGCCCGCACTCATGATGGGAAACTCATGGTAGGGATCGGGATGGGGAACACAAAAGCCCCACTGCTGGGCGGCCCGGTTGGCAACCTTGGCCCCGATGGTCAGTAATTCTTCCCAAGTCTGCGGTGCTTTAGAAACCAACTTCTTATTGTAGATTAAGCCGACGGCTTCAATGGCATAAGGCACACCGTAAAGTTCATCCCCCCAGGAAAAGGCCTCCAGGGCCACCGGGGCAAAATCTTTTGCTTTAGTCCCTAAATCGATGGGCTCGATCAAGCCGTTGACAATCAACTGTCCAAGCCAGTCATGGGGGCCAATCAACAGATCCGGACCTTTGCCGGCGGGACCGGCCACCCCCAGTTGATCCCTGATATCGCCCATATTCAGTTCCTGGACTTCCACCGGGATCTTATACTTGGCGGTAAATTCGTCGGCCAGTTCCCGCATGAGATTGGCCCGCAAATCATCGGCCCAGATCAATAACTTCCCTTCCTCCGAAGCATAAGCAGGAACCATTGTTCCGGCTAAAACCAATAGACAAAGAAGGAACAATACAAACCTTTTCATAGTTTACCCTCCTTTAGTTTATGGTAATTTTATTGATCCGGTTGTCTTTCCTCTACAGGTATCACCCTCTTTATCTTTATTTTAAAGGTATGTACCCCTTAAACCGTTCGCACCTCGTTTTTCGGACCTAAACCGCCGCGCGGATTTTTTGGCTATTTTATGCAAACGTTGGCATAAAAAATTATAACCTGATTTTGGCAAGATGTCAACTTTTCCGTAACATAAATTATTCCCTGCACGGTCGCCGGCAGGCTTCCCTCCGGAAGATCTAGATCAAAACAGCACCGCTCACCGGTGACAATTCAAGCTTAACCTTTTCCCCTTCCGTGAGGTATTCCTTGCCGTTCAGCAGATCGGTCAGCTTTTTCCGGCCGGCCACCGGAAACTCGACGTGTTGCCGCTCCTCGCCGTTGTTGAAGAGAACATAAACCCTTTCCTTATCATTTTCCCGGAGAAAACCATAAATATTTTTGTTTATATCCAACAGCAAACGGCGGTAAGCACCATCTTTGAGGGCGGACAAACGCCGGCGCAAGCCAATTACCCGCCGGTAATAGTCCATCAATGCCTCGTCCGCTCCGTCCCAGCGCATCGGTTGCCGGTATTCCCCTTCTGCCACTCCGGTCAAACCGGCCTCATCCCCATAAAAGACGGAAGGAATTCCCGGCACCGTCATTTGGAATAAAACCGCCAGCTCGAAGCGGCGCCGGTCCCCGCGGCACCGGGAGAGAAAGCGGGGGACATCATGACTGTCCAAGAGGTTCATTTGTAAATTGGCGATCGGTCGCATGTACCGCATGAGGAGGTGGTGAAAACGGGCGTCGAATTCATCAACCCCAATGGTTCTTTCGGCAAAAAACGCCCGGCACAGGTCGGCAAAGGGGTAATTCATCGTCGAATCAAACTCGTCCCCCAGTAACCAGGGCTGGGCGTCCCCCCAAACTTCGCCGATCAAAAGCGTCTCCGGCTTCACGGCCTTCACCGCTCGCCGGAATTCTTTCCAAAAGGAGTGTTCAACCTCGTTGGCCACATCCAGCCGCCAGCCGTCGATGCCCGCTTCCTTAATCCAATAGGTGCCGACCTCGATAAGGTAACGACGGAGTTCCGGATCGCCGGTGTTCAGTTTCGGCATGGATTTGACGTAGGCAAAAGCTTCATAATTGGGGGGATCCTCATAGCGCAGCGGAAAATTCAGCTGATAGAACCAGTTCCGGTAGGGCGACTTTTCCCCCTTGGCCAGGACATCCTGAAAAGCGAAAAAGTAAGGGCCGCAGTGGTTAAAGACCCCGTCCAGGATGATTTTGATCCTTCGCTTATGGGCCTCCCGGACCAGCTCTTTTAAGGTTTCCACATCTCCGAAACAGGGATCGATGGTAAAGTAATCGGCGGGATCATATTTATGGTAGGATGTAGCGGTAAAAATCGGGGTTAAATAAAGACAAGTGACGCCCAAATCCGCCAGATAAGGCAGATTGGCGATGATTCCCCGCAGGTTGCCGCCAAAGCGGGCCAGGCTCTCCCCGCCGGTATGATTGGGAATAGCCTTTGGACACGGAATCAGTTCCCGCCACCCGTTGGCAAAACTGTCGGGGAAGATCTGGTAGATGATGGCTTCCCGGGCCCAAGCCGGCGGCCGGTAAATTTCTTCCCGGCGCAGATAAGGCAGGAGAAAATATTTGTTGCGGTCCTCCGGCAAGGCGGCGGCAAAGTCATCCCCGAAATAATAGGTGCTTTCCGTCCCGTCCGAGAGCCAGAAGCAATAGCAAATCCGCTTATATTCCACCTCTGTTTCCAGTTCGAAGTAATCAAACAAGAGGTCGCTGCCGGTTTTCACCATTGCCAGCCGGCGCAGGGGTACCGGATTAACCGGCGCATAACGATCCCCGTAACAAAAATAACACTCTTGCAGGTCGCCTTTTTTGGCCTTTAAACGGACGGCAATCCGTTGCTCGTTAAGGCCGTAAAGATATGGAGGGAAAGGTTGATGATGGATGGCTTCCTTAATCACGACGGCACCTCCTTGTGTTTTTTCTCTCGATATTAGTTCCTTGCCCGGAAGGTCACCGTCCGGGGAGGTGGTGCGCTTACTCTTTCCTGGCCAGACTGGAGCTGCGCACCACCAACTCCGCGGGAATAATCGCCCGGTTGTAACTCTCTACCTTGCTCGCCAGCACCATCTGGAGCATCTCAAAGGCTTTGGACCCCAACGCAAAAGCGTTAATCTTTACGGAAGTAAGGGGCGGGTTATAGTAATCGGCCAGCGGCACATTGTTGATGCCCGCCACGGCAATATCGGCCGGTACCCGTAAACCCGCTTCCTGGATGGCTTTAATCGCCCCGAAAGCCAATAAATCATCGCAGGCAATGACCGCGGTCGGCCGCTCATCCAAAGCAAGGAGGCGTTTCATCAGGTCGTAACCGTTGGCGGAGATAAATTCACTCTCGACCACCAACTCCTCGCGGAAAGGGATGCGGTGGTCGGCAAGGGCCTTTTTGTACCCGTGCAGCCGGTCTCTGGTGACCATAATCCCTGGGGAATAGCCTAGAAAGGCAATGCGCCGGTGGCCCTGGTCCAGAAAATGCTCCACCAACTGGTAGCCGATTAAAATATTGTCATTATCAACCCAGTTCACATAGGGATTTTCCGTCCGTCCGATCACCACAAAAGGGAAACCAGTCTCCACCAGTTGGTCAACGGTGGGGTCTTGGTCCCGGGAGGTCAAAAGGATCAGCCCGGCCGTGATGCCACCAAAGGTCAACTCTTTGACCATCTGTTCTTCTTCGTCAAGGGTGGCCACGTTGGCCAGTAAAATCTTGTACCCTTCTTTATTGGCCAGGGAAGCGATCCCGGCCAGCAGTTCGGGGAAGAAAGGGTGCTGGAAGGATTGTTCGGCCATCCCGGGCATCACGACGCCGATAATCCGCGGCGAACGGTTCACCAGCGAACGGGCGATGATGTTCGGGTGATAGTTCATCTCCTTCATGATCTTCAAGACTTTTTCTTTGGTCGCCGCACTGATGAGAGGACTGCCGGCAATCACCCGGGAAACCGTCGAAGGGGAAACCTGGGCTTTTTGGGCAATATCATTAATTGTGACCCGCACTGACATCATCCTTATGCAAACGTTTATCAAGATATAGAATAGCATTTTTTGCCATACTAATCAACTGTTAACCCATAATGGCCGCCGTCTTCCTTGGCTCGCCAAAAGGGAAAAAAGCTTCCCTCCTGGAGAAGGTTAACCATAAGAAAAAAGCCCTGTTGGGAAGGGTTTCCTCATGCTTGCTTCCGGCCCACCCCTTGGCAGGCCCTCCTTCCCCGGGCTTTTCATAAATTACACTGCTTTGTGTAATCCCGATCCTGTCCTTAAAGGGAAACGGTCAAACCCACCACAAATTGGTCCATGTCAATGACGGCCACATCCAGGAGCAAACCTTTGTTCAGAAGAATTTTGGCGCCCAGATTCAAATCATAGGCGTCGTATTCACCAATCAGCGTTACTTGGGGAAACTCCTGCGGGTTAAAGACTTTGCTCATCCCAAAGAAAAGACCGCCAAGCTCACCGCCGCCCAAACCGATGTTCCAACGGAGATCATACGTGGAAATGACACTCCCGATCACCACATAAGGGGAGAAGCGTTCCTTCCCGATGTCTTGAATGCCCAACGCCAAGCCAAAGCTGTTTTTGCTCTCGGGAATGAGCCGGTACTTAAAACGGGCCGAAAATTCATTATCATGTTGGTTCAGATCAACGGCCGCCCCCAGCTCGAAATCGGTCACCAAACCGAAGTCCGCCTGAATCCGGCCCCATTTGTCTTCACCGGCGTGGGCACCGATGGTATACGCCCCCGTGGATAAAACCCGCTGGGTTGGCGTATTGATGAAATCGGAACCGCCAAAAAGCCCCTTTGCCGCCACGCTTTGTGCACTTCCAAACAGCAAAACCAGGACCACTAAGCAAAGATAAGATAACTTCTTTTTCCGCATCGCATTAATACCCCTTTTTACTCCTTTTTTGGCATATGTAATCTTCAATTCTATATTATGCTATCATCCTCTTTTTCCTGCCGGAATTACTTGTAAAAAAACTAATACTCAATCCCCCGCCGGGCGCCGATCCCCCGGGTATAGGGATGCTTCACCGCCCGCATCTCGGTGATCAAATCGGCCATCTTTTGCAAATCGCCCGGCATATCACGTCCGGTCAGGATCAACTCGACACCGGGCGGTAAGTCCGCTGCCAAAGCCCGGACTTTTTCTCCCGGCAGCAAGCCCAGATTCACCGCATGGCTAATCTCATCCAAAACCACCACTTGGTAGCCGGCCTTAATTGCCCACTCCGCATCGGCCAAGCCTTGGGCCGCCAGCGCCAGTTCTTCCTGGTCCGGCTCCCGGTTAAACAACCAGCGGCCGGAGCCGTATTGCCGGCAAAGAATGCCCAACCGGCGCAAGGCCCGGGCTTCCCCATTCTCCCGTTCCGTCTTTAAAAACTGGAAAAAGGCAACCCGCAGTCCCTGCCCGTGGGCCCGGATGGCCAACCCCACCGCCGCAGTGGTCTTCCCTTTACCATCACCGGTGTAGACTTGAATCATAAGACAAAGTCCACCTCTTCTCCGCACCGGGCGCAACAGCCCTCTTTGATTCCGTCGGTCCTGACCCGGAAAGCCTCCCTTTCCACAAGCATGGCCCCGCAACGGGGACAATAGGTCGAACTATACCCGGCCTCGGCAATATTGCCAAGGTAGACATAGGGAAGTTCCGCCCGGGCGATCCGGTAAGCCTCTTCCAGCGTAGCCAGGGGCGTCGGGGGGATCGCCATCCGGTACCGGGGAAAATACCGTGAAAAATGGAGGGGAATCTTCCGGTCGAGCCCGGCCAGAAAAGCCGTCAACGTCTTGATTGCAGCCGGCTGGTCATTCTCCCCCGGAATTAAAAGGCTGGTCACTTCCAGATGGACTTCCGCGGCCAGCCGGCCGGCGGTCTTGAGCACCGGATCCAGCCGTCCCCCGCAGTGCTTCCGGTAGAAGGCGTCAGGCCCTTTCAGGTCCAAATTGACCGCATCAAAATAGGGTAACAACTCCGCCAAAGGTTGGGGGTTAATGTAGCCGTTGGTGACCAGGACGTTTTTCAAGCCCTCTTTCTTCGCCAGCCTGGCCGTCTCCAGGATAAAGTCAAACCAGACCAGGGGCTCGGAGTAGGTGTAGGCCAAACCGATATTCCCTTTTTCCTGTAACCCGACGGCAAGCTCTACCAACTGCGCCGGAGAGAATTTCTCCGTTTCCACCTCATCCTGGCTAAGCTCCCAGTTTTGACAGAATTGACAGGAGAGGTTGCAACCCACCGTCCCGACCGAAAGGATCATCGCCCCGGGGTAAAAATGGTACAACGGTTTCTTCTCAATGGGATCAAGGGCTAACGCGGAAACCCGGCCGTAGTTGGCCGCATACAGTTTCCTTCCCCGCGCCACGCGGCCGCGGCAACGCCCCGCTTCCCCTTCGGCCAGGCGGCAGCCGTGGGGGCAAAGGGTACAAAGGACTTTTCCGTCGGGCAGGATTTGATAATGAGTGGCTTCGCGCGTGCTTATCCCTCCCCTTCTTTATTTTCGCTCAGGAGGAACCGGAAAGCGGTTGCTCGCTTTCAACGAAACTGGGCTCGCTATCCGGGCGGAAGCTTTTAGGAAAGCCTTCTCAATAATACCGGGTAACCGTGAAACGCTCCAACTCAACGGCTTCGTTCCGCCCAATCCCGGCTTTCTGCTTGGCGATGGCGATCTGTTCCTCGACGGTTTCAACCCCGTCCAAGTCCGGCAGGAGCAAACCGGTTTTATGGCCATGACGGACAATTATGCCGTACTTTTTGGGATCCAAAGCCTCCGGTCCGGCCACCGGTTCGGGCATGTCCAGCCGGTCAACGGAATAAACCAAATCCGGCAGTTCTTCAGCCTGGACCGGGTCAAACCGGGGGTCCTGAAAAGCGGCGGCAATGGCGTTGTGCCTGATCTCCTCCGCAAAAGTGGGCTGGGTCGGATAAATCGTCCCGATACACCCCCGGAGCTGCCCGTTTTTTTTGATCGATACGAAAGCCCCGGCCTGTCTGCTCCCCTCCGTATAGAACTCCTCCCCGCTCCCGGCCAGGAAAGCCAGGGCATCCGGCAAGTCTTTCCCTTGAAGGTAATTTTCCACCGTGAGGCGGGCCAGCCGCACAAAGGGAGATTCGGCGGCCCGGCGCTGCCGGATCGTTTCCGCCCGCCGCCGGCGGAGCGCCGTCAAGAGACTCTCTTCTGTCGCCTCCGTCCCCTGGGGCTCGAAGGCGACCACCCCGTAACCGACCCCGAAAGGTCCTTCGTAATTTAAAACCTCAATCTCCGCCTTTATGCCGTCAAAGACGCCCAGCAGCATTAGGAGGGTGCGGAAGCCGCATTCGGCCGCCTTCTCCACCAGGACGGGATCAAGCTCAAAAAGGGCTTCCCTTTGCTGTGCCCGTAAAAGGGCCATCAGGGTCTCATCAAATTCTTTCCCCCGCGGATCATAGGGGGCCGGGGCGCCCGGTTTCAGGCAATGGGAAAGGTCACCGCTGGCAATCACGGCAATGCGCCGGGGCGAACTCCGGACCGCCCGGCCGATGGCCACCCCCAGCGCATACTGTTCCACCCAGGGTAGCAGCGACATCCCCGTCGCTACCAGCCGGACCTGAGCATCGGCCAAGAAGGACAAGGGAACCAACACACCATGGTCCAACTCCGAATCGATTCCGTACCGGAAAAAATCCTCCGACCCCAGTTCCACACAGGGCAGATTCTCCTTCTCCGTTTCCGCCAGGATCGCCCGGCTTAATTCTTGATCCACTTCCCATTCCCATGTTTTGGCCGCGCCGAATTGGGCAAGATCCCCTTTTAACCTTTTTCCGCCCCGAATGGCCAGCCCGTCCCGGAAAACCGGCCCGTGCGGGGAGAAAATCAAAAGGGTCTCCGGATTGGCCGCCGCGAGGCGCCGGGCCAGGTTCTCCATGGCCTCGACCGTGCGGACTGCCTTTTTTGTTTCTGCGCCGCCAATCTCCTCCAGAATGATCGGTGGGTGCGGAACCAAAGCGCCGTATACTAACATAAAATTCCCCCCTTAATCCAAGTCGTACTTAACCTCCAGCCAATACCCTTTCTCCTCATTCGTGTAAAATCCTCCCCGGGGCGCCAGCCCCAAGGTCCACCCGAACCGCCCATACCGGCCTTGCAGGCGCACCAGCCATCCGCCGGTAACCTCGTCCGCCCAGACGCAGAAGAGCTCCGCACGGACGGTTAACGGCGGGGATAAATCCTGGAAACGAAGGCCCAGCCGCCAGTCGGCGGGGACGGACTCCGTCTCTTCCTCCTCTTCCTCCTCAAAAAGGAGATCAGCGGTGAGGGTTTTCGCTGTCGAGGCCAGCCAAGTAATTCTGTATTCGGGAGTGGAAGGATAAACCAAAGCTCCGGTCCAGTGGATTTTTCCCCCCTCTTCCCCCGTCCCCTTGGTCTGCCAGTAATACCCGCCTTTGACCGTCAGCGCCGTTTCCTCCCGGAGCAGCCACTCCCATTCCCACCGGAAAGACTGACGGTGATAGTTTTTCCAGGCATTATCCGGGTAAACCCGGGTACTTCCGGCCCAGCGCCCCAGGAAATGGTGGGGCGTGGCCTGCCAAGTCACTTCCTGACTAAGGGCTGTTTTGACCGACGACATCCGGGGCGTCGGATAGGTCTTCCATTCCCTGGACAGTTCCCCGGTCCACATTAGCCGCGGATGTAATCTTAAGCGCAGGCGCGACCCCAGCCTTTGACGGTCGTAATCTTCCAAGTTAGCTCCGGCGGCCACCCGGCGCCATTCCTCTTCTCCCCAAAGCGAAAAAGCCAGGGGCCGGGCTTGGGTCTTGGCCAGTTCCCCTTCAAGCCAACGGAAAGTGCAGTTGGGAGCCAAAGAATAACGGCCGGCGGCGCCCAGCCACCAATCCTTCCCGAGCCGGCCCCGGAGGGCGCTTTGCAGATAAGCCGGTTCCGTGGCGGAGGTCCGGCTTCGCCAGCGCCAGTCATGGGTCCAACGGAAGCCGGAGGTATAATAGCCCCCGCCTCCCCCCGCTTGCCAGTGTTCTTGCCCTTCGCTCCATTTCAGTTTGGTAAAGACCGGATCAAAACGCCATTCTGCCTTCCCTGCACACGGCAGTGTGAAAAGAAAGACCAGCAGGAAGCATTGGCTTAGGCCTTTCCGTGCCGGCAAGGCGCCCACCCCCTTAGCCGCTTGCTTTTGTCAGTCCATTTCTTTAGGTAATTAGATCTTCGCCCTCGTCCCTTAATTTCCTGCTTTTCCCATTTGACCGGTAACCCTGGGGCCAACTGGCAAAAAGCCCTCTCTTGCCTGGCAAGAAAGGGCTTTTTGCAAATAGTTTTGCTCCGGAAGACTTAAATTTCTAAATTTCAACCTTCATTCGACAATCTCTTGTTTGATATCTGCTTCCGGTCCGACGGTAACTTCCCGCACCCCGGAAGCCTTTCCACTGGCGCCGAAGAGCCGGATCTTGGCCCGTACTTCTTCCCGCACGGCCTCCCGGGCGGCACCCAGATACTTCCGGACATCGACGGTCTCCGGATCGGCGTTGAAAATTTCCCGGATCTTCTCGGTAAAACTTTTACTCAGTTGGGTGTGGACATTAATCTTGCAGATCCCCGCCCGGATGGCTTCCAGGACCGCCTCATCCGGCACCCCGGAGGCGCCGTGTAAAACCAAGGGCACTGTGACCACTTGCCGGATGGCTTTAATCCGCGGGATATCGATCTTTGCCTCTTTAAGCTTCATCTTGTGCATATTGCCCACGGCAATCGCCAAGGCATCCACCTTGGTCTGTTCCACAAAAGCCTTCGCCTCTTCCGGGCTGGTCAAGTATCTGGCAAGCTCTTCCCGGGTAACACCGGCCGGATCCTTCGGTACTTTCCCCAGTTCCGCTTCGACGGGGACCCCGACGGCATGGGCCGCCTTCACGACCTCCCTCGTGATCCGGACATTCTCGGCAAAATCCAGCTTGGAACCGTCATACATCAGCGAGGTAAAGCCGGCCCGCAGGCAACGGAGGTTGAAAACAAAATCCACGCCGTGATCCAGGTGCAAAGCCACCGGCACCGAAGCCTTCATCGCCAGACTCCTGATGATGGCGGCCATCTCTTCGATACCGCCGTGTTCCGCGCCCCCCTGGCTCACCTGGACGATGACCGGCGCCTTTTCTTCCTCGGCCGCCATGACGATCCCTTGCGCCATCTCCAGATTATTGGCGTTAAAAGCGCCGACGGCATAACCTCTCTCCTGGGCGTCGAGGAGCATCCCTTTGGTAGTGACTAAAGGCATTGGCCGATCCCTTCCTTATTTCGTTATCCCGTTCGTTATCTCTTTCTTTAGCTCGTTCTTGATCTTTTCTTGAGTCTCTGCTTCTTTTATGCTTGCTTCTTTCGCGTCACCAAACTCCAATTTTAACCTCAATTGCCCGCGGGACGAGTTGGGCAAAGGCAAGCCGCTTGGCTTCTCTGCCCCGTTCAGACTTTCTCCACAAACTCTTCCAACAGGCGCATATCACCGGCAAAGCCTTTCGCCGTGGTGACCGACGGCGGGAAGTTGACAAACTCCTCATCGGCAATACCGTAAGCATAGTAACCCTGGCGGAAGTAGGGAATTTTGATCAATTGCGCCAGAATCTCGTCGGGAATATCCTCCCCGGCATGGCTCTCCAAGGGTTCATCCTCATACAACTTCAAGAAGGTGCCGACCATATCGGGATTCATGGTATAAACGATGGGCTCGCCGGCCATCTTCTCAATATGCCAAACCTTGAGTTTACCGTCGACCTCCGGGCCGGGCCGGGCCGAACAGAGCAGCAGTTTGCTTTCGTAACCTTCCTGTTTCAGAATTTTCAGGGCCTTTTTGCAGACCGCCAAGCCGGCCCAGTGCCGGATGGACAAATCATCCAGATCCACGCCGACGGCCGCCGCTTGCTCTTTAAATTCTTTCGCTTCTTCAAAGCGGCCCAGCATCATGGTGATCACCGAACGCCATTGACTGTAGTCGACACCGTTGGCTTCGCCCAGTTGTTTACCGACGCGGACCGCTTCGGCCACCGCCAGGATCTGGGGTACTGTAAAGCAGACGGTCGCGTTGGTGGGAATCCCCAAGGCCGTCAGGAGCATGATGTTATAGACCCCTTGTTTAGTGGCGGGGGATTTCACCATAATATTGGGGGAGAGGGCTTTGAGACCGATGCCCTGTCTCAACATCTCCCGGGTGTCCACGATCAGGCGGGGATCCACTTGGGCGCTGACATAACCGTATTTATAGTTGGAATGCTCAAAAATGGGCAAGTACTTCTTGACGCCTTCCGCCGTAATTTTGGTATAGGTCATCCAGGCATGTTCGCCCAGAGAAGCTCCGCTGTGTTTTTCTTTGATCTCTTTGATCCATGGTTTGCAGGTTTCCGGAATCCAGTCCAAGGTTTCTCTGGTTAACCGCGGATTGGTCGTCACGCCGCGGAAGACCGAATTTTCCGGTTTTTCTTCATTGTAGAGTCTTTCCAGCCACCCGGCAAATTTTCCCCGCTTTTCGGCGGGAAGCTCTTGTAGATATTTCTCTTTCCAAGCGGAATAAACCAAGGGCGAAGAATCCCACCAAATTTCGAAGTCATCACTGATCGCCTGTAATCTTTCGAGCGGGCTCCGGTCAAATGCCATGAAGATTCCTCCTCTTTCTGTTGCGTTATAGATTACCCAAACCCAGCAATTTGTCCATTTCCTGGTACTCTTCGATCGTTGGCACCTTGTGATGCCATTCCACTTTGTTCTCGGCGATGGGTAAGCCTTTCCCCTTGACGATCTTGGCAATAATGACCGAGGGTTTGCCGGGAATAAAGGGAACGGCGCTTAAGGCCGCATCGATCTGGTTATAGTCATGACCGTCGATTTCCCGGACACCCCAACCGAAACTGGCCCATTTGTCGGCCAAGGGATCGATGTTCATGACTTTATCCACGTAGTTACTGACTTGCAGATTGTTCCGGTCAACGATGGCCACTAAATTGTCCAAATGATAGTGGGCGGCCGCCATGGCGCCTTCCCAAATCGAACCTTCCTGGTTTTCACCGTCACCTAAAATGGCATATACCTTATAGTCCTTCCGGTCGGCCTTGGCGGCCAGCGCCATCCCGACCCCGATGCAGAAACCATGGCCGAGGGAACCGGTATTCGCCTCCACGCCGGGCAGCCGACGCTCCGGATGGCCACCCAAGGGCGTATCCAATTCCCGGCAATACTTTTGGAGTAACTCCTCGGCAAAAAAACCCTTCTTGGCCAAGGTCACATAAAGGGTGAGACAACTGTGGCCTTTACTTAAGATCAGCCGGTCCCGATCCGGCCAGGAAGGATTTTTCGGATCATACTTCAGATGCCGGGAATAGAGGGTCCAGAGGACATCCGTAATCCCTAAAGCCGGCCCTAGGTGCCCGGTGCCGGCCCGCGTCGCCATCTTGATGGCTTCCTTCCGCACTTCCGCTGCTTCCTTCTGGAGTTGGTTCAATTCCTCTGCCGTTAACATGCGCAACCCTCCCGTTGGTCAAATTGGAATACATTTTGCTTGATCGATCTAGAAAAGGGGCGCAAAGATCCGGAGAAACTCGGTATAACTAATCCCTGCTTCCCCGATTTCCCGGGGATCGGTCGTCCCCGGTTTGCTGCCATGGTAGTCGGAGCCGCCGGAGATAAGGAGCCGGTGACCGTACTTTGCTTTGATCTCCCGTTCGATCTCTTCCACCGTTTTTTGCCCTTTATAGCTGGTTTTATTATAGGTGTACCTTGCTTCAATCCCGTCCAGCCCGTGGCCGATCAAGCGTTCGATATACTCATCCCGGGTCATTTTGCCCAAATCCGGCCGGACCACCACTTCATCGATGAGATAAGGATGGGCTAAAAAGGCCAGGCCCCCGCAGGCATGGATCAATTGAATGGCCCGGAGGGGATCGATCTTTTCCCGGCGCACATTAAGTTCCGGATCACTCTGCACCATGATTTTGGCGGCCCCCCAGCTTTCCGCGTAACCCTTTTCCGCCATCTTCTCGAAGATAAACTTCCGTTCCACCTCTTCCGGGTCCCGCTGGCGGACTACCCCGCTTAAGTCGGTATAAGTTAAAATTTCCTGCTCGTAGTCGATGGGCATTCCCTTCTCCGTCAGCAGCAGGCAGAGTTTCCGGTAGGCCTCGCTTTTACTAAGTTTGGCCCGCTTCATCTCCTGCTGGAGCGCCGGCGCCGACCAGTCCAGCCCGTAACCGATAATGTGCACATCGTTCACATAGGTATCCGTCGAAAACTCGCAGCCCAGCAGCAGAACCAACCCTTGCTCCCGGGCATAGGCACTAATCGCAACCTCTTTACCCTCGACCTCCACCGTAACCGGGGGAACAATATCATGGTCGGTGATGGCGATGGCTTTCATCCCCAGACCGGCGGCCCGATCGATTAATTGCTTGGGAGTGTTGTTCCCGTCGGAACGGTTGGTGTGACAATGGAGATCACATTCATACCTCTCCCTGTGTCCGTTCACCATCAAAACACTCCTCCTTCACCGGACAAATTAGCTTTTCCGGTACCGCCGGTCAATTTCGTCGATCAAATCCACCTTCGGTTGGGAACGGCCGCCGGCAAACTCGGAGGCCAGCCAGACATCGACCAGTTTGTTGGCGAGCACCGTTCCGATGACTTGGGCGCCGAAGGTTATGATCTGGGCATTATTGCTTTTCCGGGCCCGTTCCGCCGAATAGACATCATGACAGGTGGCAGCCCGGATGCCCGGTACTTTATTGGCGGTAATCGCCATCCCCAAACCGGTTCCGCAGATGAGAATCCCCCGGTCGTACTTGCCCTCCATGATGCTGACCGCGACCCGGTGGGCAATCTCCGGATATAAGACCTTCTCGTCTTTCCCGCAACCCAGATCGTCGTATTCCACCCCCAGCTCGGTCAAATGGGCCTTGATCGCTTCCTTCATCTCATAGCCGTTCTCATCACAGCCAATGGCAATCTTCATTAGAACTCCTCCTTTGCGCAGAGTTTGCGGGCTTCCGCCACGATGTGGCCGGCCGTCAAGCCAAAGAAGCTAAAGAGATCCTCTTCCTTGCCGGGGACGCCAAAGCGGTCCTTGACCCCCATCCGTTGGACCGGGACCGGACACCGGGCGCTGGTGACTTCCGCCACGGCGCTGCCTAAACCGCCGATGATATTGTGTTCTTCCACGGTGAGCAAACGTTTCGTCTCCCGGGCGGCCGCGAGCACCGCCTCCTCGTCCAGGGGCTTCACCGTGTGCATATCCAAAACCCGGGCGGTGATCCCTTCCCGGGCCAGTTCGTCGGCGGCCAGCATCGCCTCGTACACCAAGCGGCCGCAGGCAATAATCGTCAGGTCGTTGCCCTCCCGGATCTTCCGGGCTTTCCCGATCACCACCGGGTCGGCGCAAGGTATATGGGGTTCTTTCTCCGTGCCCCGGATCCGTAAATAGGCCGGGCCTTCATAGTTGATTAAGGCTTCCACCAGCCGGTAGGTCTCTTCGCCGTCGGCGGGAACCAAGACCGTCATATTGGGGATCGACCGCATGAGGGCCACATCTTCCAGGGCTTGGTGGGTCATCCCCAGCCAGTCGGAGCTAAAGCCCACGTTGGTGCCGACGATCCGCACGTTCAAATTGGCAAAGGCGATATCAGTCCGGATCTGCTCACAGGCCCGCATGGTCAAAAAGGTGGCATAAGTGGAAATAAAGGGGATCTTGCCGCAAAACGCCAAACCGGCGGCGATACTCATCGCATTTTGTTCCGCAATCCCCACGTTGATCGCCCGATTCGATGCCTCTTTCCGGAAGGCGCCGAAACGGGATTCGGAATCGGCGGCGACCGAAAATACCCGCTCATCCTTGAGGCCAAATTCGGTAATGGCTTCACTAAAGGCTTTCCTGGTGGAAAGGTCGGCCGTCAAATCAATCGCCACTCGGATACCCCCTTCTTCTTGGAAGCCGCCGGCTTGGCCGGCGGCTCTCTTCTTTAGGTGATCGGTTTACTCAGGCCCGGTTGGTGAAGGACCGTTTCTCTTCGGGGACCACGATGTTGAACTTCTTCACTTCCTCCAGGAAGTTGGCCAAGGCCTGTCCGGCCCGGGCAAAGTATTTCTCCCCCTTCTCCTTGCTGGCCCGCAAGGGG
>DATCJZ010000056.1:0-24542 GCA_036562545.1 Capillibacterium sp.
CTTGGTTCCGGTCCCTTTTTTTCTTCTGGTTACGAGCAAATAGACGAGAAGGGAGGAAGGGACATTCAATAAACCCAAAAGCCCCCACAGCCATGGATTTTCCCCCCGTTTTCGCGCATCATGAAAGATCCAGAGCGCCTGGGTTAGCACCAGGGCGGCCACGAGAAGATATCCCCACCAAACGATTGTGTTCATGATTGTTCCAGCCTCCTTTGCGCCTCGGGTTGGGCGAATAAGATGACAAACGGCAGGAAAAATGAGACGCCAAGATAAAAGATGATGAGCGGTACGGTATAGCCATGCCGGAGAAGGAACCCCATTCCGGTCAGGTAGAGGAGGGCCACCGCGGGAAAGAGGATGGTCTCCAGGATCAGCCGCCGGCGGGCTGTCCTCCGGGCTTGCTTCACCAACGCCTGGAAAGAGGAGAGCGGAGGAACGGGGGTTGCCGTGACCAGGTTTTCGATCTCCCGGTTAAAGGCATCCAAAGCCGGTTTGATGGGGATAACAGCCTCCTCGAAATCAATTTCCTTCTTCATTGGCTTCCTTCCTTTCGGTTAAGATTGAACGCAACTCCCGGACTGCCGCATGGAGACGGGAACGGACGGTCCCCACGGGGATTTTCAGGAGCGCGGCAATCTCTTGGTAGGTAAAATCATAATAGTACTTCAGGACCAGGGGGGTCCTTTTTTTTAATGGCAATTGCCGGAGGGCTTCTTTAATGGCAATGGTGTTGTCGCCGGCGGTAGCCGGCGGTGGCGACCGGTAAGCAGCGGTGTAAAGAGTTTGATACTGTTTTTCCTCTCTTTTTTGGCGCCGCCAGCCATCCCGGTAGAGATTGGCGCCGATCGAAATCAACCAGGTGGCGAAGGAGGCCTCCTGCCGGTACTGATTGATGTGGACTATTGCTTTGACCATGGTTTCCTGGGTTAAATCCTGGGCCAGGTTGGGATCTTGGGTGAGTTTGAGAAAAAAACCCAACACTTGCCGGTAATTGCTCTGGAGCAAGGCGGCTAAAGTCTCCGGGTCATGGGCTAGATCGGTGCCGCCTGTGGCTGATGGTCTCCCGCTCATGCCGTTTCCTCCCTTTTCTAAACTTAACTCAGGAAACCTGGCTGGTAAAGAGTTGATCGCGGTTTAAAAAACGGCTGCCGGCTTTGAGGGCGAAAAAATCAATGATCCAGACCGCGGCGCCCAGCCAGCAAAGGAAAAGGCTGTTGACCAGAAATACCCCGGCGAGCTGGGCAACGAAAAGGCCGAGGATCGGCAGGATGACGAGGCATCCCAGTTGGTACGCTTCTTGAAACCCTTTCACCTTGGCGGAAATAAAGACGTTAATGAGGACCGCGCCCAAACTGACCGCCGGCGTAACCCAGAGGATCAGAAGCAGCCAGTTTCCCTCGGGAAAGATGATCCGCTGAAAGAGGGGATAGGCCGCGAGGTTGACGATCGTTCCGTAGAGAAAGGAGCAGGCCAGGGTGAGGAAGCAGGCGGGCAGAAAAGCGGCCAGGATTTTTGCCCCGAAGAGTGTCTTTAACTCAAGCGGGGCAAACAAGAGCGTTTCCAATGTTTTCCGTTCCTTCTCCCCGGCAAAGCTGTTGGCCCCGATTACACTTGCCGCCATGAGCGGGATGAGCAGGAAAAAAGGGGCGAAGAGGTAATTGATGGTCAAATAGATGTATTGCTGGTTAACGCTGTCCAAAGCGAAAAGAGTCGCCCGGAGTCGTCCCGGGGGTAATTGGTTAAAGAGTTTGAGGATGGGCTCGAGATTGCCGATCCGGTCCAGCTCGTAGAAACGGGCGGGGAGGACCACGGCGAGGGGGAGCACGATACTGAAGACGAGGGGAATGATCAGCATCGGTAACCAAAGCTGAACGTTGCTGCTGATCGCTTTGATGTCTTTGGCGATGATGGCTTTTGCCGCCCTTTTGTTCATGCTTTTTCCTCCTTGATTCTAAAGTACAAACTTTCCAAGTCATACCCCTGGATTGTACAGGAATAAACCGGCCCTACGGCGAGCAGCTCTTTTAAAAGCAGGGGGATCTGCTCTTTCCGTTCCAGTCTGAACTGGAGGGAACCGGGGAGTCTGTTTTCAATGGGGAAACCCTTGAATTGGGAGCCGCTGATCGTCAGGTCGGTCTCCACCTGCAAACTGATGGAAGTAAGGTATTTTCCGGCCAGTTCGCGAAAGGTCCCGATCTCCAGGAGACGCCCGCGATCAAGGAAGAGAAAACGGTGGCACAGCTCTTCCACCTGCTTTAATTGGTGGGTGGCCAGGACGATGGTCACTCCGGAGGCACGATTCAACTCCTTGATATAAGCCATTAACGAGCGGGCCCCCTCCGGGTCCAAACCGGTGGCGGGTTCATCCAGGAAAAGGATCTCCGGCCGGTGCAAGAGGGCTTTGGCGATGCCGAGGCGTTTTTTCATCCCGGTGCTGAAGACGGCGACTTTCTTGTGGGCGGCCTCCTGCAATCCGCAAATGGCAAGCAGTTCTTCCGCCCGCGCTTTGGGCCGCTTGACCCCGTACAATTCAGCGAAGAAAAGCAAATTTTCCAAGGCGGTCATCGGTTCATAAAAGGCCGCCGATTCGGTCAAGACGCCGCAGCGCTTCCGCACCTCGTTCCCGGCGGTGACCGGATCAAAACCGGCGACGGTGATTTGGCCGGCGTCGGCGGCAATCACCCCGTTGAGCAGCCGGATGGTGGTGGTCTTCCCGGACCCGTTCGGCCCGAGAAAACCCAGAATTTCTCCTTTCCGTACGGTGAAGGAGAGATCATTGATCACCGGTACCCCGGCGAAAGCTTTGGCCACTTTTTCCAGGCGGATTACGGTCTGTTCCAACTTGATCACCTCGTAATTAAGACGCCGGCCACGACGGAAAAGTTCACCGGCGGACAGACTTTTTCATTGGTGGGAAAAAAGGATTTTGGCAGGAGAATGGCGAATAGACTAACAAACGTTTGCGAAAAGTGAGTTGAATTATGGCCACAATTAAAGATATTGCCAAAAAAGCCGGTGTCTCTGCCAGTGTTGTCTCCCGGGCCCTCAATAATAAATACGGGGTCAACGAGAAAACGCGGGCCAAAATCATCCAGATCGCCCGGGAATTGCAATATTACCCGAATGCCCTGGCCCGGAGTCTGGTCACCCGGAAAACCGAAACCATTGGCGTGGTGATCGCTGATATTTCCGAACCCTTCTATTCCCGGATTATCAAAGGAATGTACACCGTGGCCGACCGGGCCGGATATACCTTGTTGTTTTCCAATTCCTATGAGAGCTTGGAGAAAACCAATATCCTCCATAAGATGGTGGATTCGGAACGGGTCGACGGGCTGGTCATCGTCGGGAGTAATATCCGGGAAACCGAGTTTGTTTTAAACCTTTTACAGGAAAAAATCCCCTTTGTTTTGATCGAAAGGA
Source organism: Capillibacterium sp. (assembly GCA_036562545.1). Lineage (GTDB taxonomy): Bacteria > Bacillota > UBA4882 > UBA10575 > UBA10575 > Capillibacterium. The sequence goes on from DATCJZ010000056.1 coordinate 3,424, forward strand.
AGCTGGACGACCCAAAGGTCAATTGTATTTGGGTGGAAAATGAAGAAGGGGCCCGCCTGGCGACGGACTACCTGATCCAAAAAGGACATACCCGGATTGCCCATATCACCGGGACCCATGGTATTCAAGTGACCATTGACCGGCTGGCCGGTTATAAACAGGCGCTGGCGAGCGCCCGGCTCCCCTTCAACCCCGCGTACATCCGGACCGGTGATTTCCTCCATGAAGGAGGGTACCGGGCTACCAGGGAACTTTTACAGCTGAATCCCCGGCCGACGGCGATTTTTGCCGGGAATGACACGATGGCCTACGGCGCTTTACAGGCTATTTCCGAATTCGGCTTGTCCGTTCCCGATGAAATTGCGGTGATCGGCTTTGATGATCTGGAATTTTCCGTCTTGACCAACCCGCCGCTGACCACCATCCGTCAACCCCGTTTCGAAATGGGGAAGAAGGCCATTGAGATCCTCCTCCGGGTCCTGGCGGGGGAAGAAGAAGCTTCCGGGGTCAAGGCGGCCTTCCCCACCGAACTGGTGGTCCGCCGGTCCGTGTAATGTTTTCGCGCCCCGGTCCGGCCGGCCCCTGTTCGGAACCCTATTGGGGGGGACGCGCCGGGGATTGATCCTTTCTTGTTCTTTGGTGACGACGGCAAGGTTTATTATCCGGGCGCCCGTCGCGATTCCCAAGGAGGGAAGTATGACGTCAAGCGGGAGATCCGGCGGCAAGAGTTGGACCCGGAAAAAATGAAACTGCTGTGGGCGAAATATCCTTTGTGGAAAGGGGCCTTACGGGATGGGATCCGGCCGGAAGGACCCCATCTTTATTAGGGTAAACAGCCGGCTGCTCGGCACCGATGTGGCCGGCGGTTTTACTGGGTTTATCTTGGTTGATATACCGGCGGTAACGGTGCCCCAAGTCAAAACCACGCCGGTTGTGATTGGTTCTCCTACCAGTAGTTAAAAAAAGAAAACAAGGAAAGCGCCGGGAGGTGATGGATTTTGGATTGGCGGCCAACGGCAGAATACCGGTGTTGGCTCAATTATGAACGGGTGGAAGATGAAACCCTGGTCCGGCACTACCGGGAGTGGTGTGGCCGGATTATCACCACCTTGCCGGCCGGCGACCCAACCCCGGCCCTCACCGAGCTGGTGACCGGGCTCAAAGCGCTCCTTGGTGTCCAGCCGGAGGTAACGGCCCGCCCCTCCGGAGAGCGAGGGATTCTCCTTGGCCTTCTGGATCATCCCCTTTTTGACGGGGGGCTGGTTACCCCGGAGGAGAAGGCAAGCCTGACGGAGGAGGGCTTTCTCTTAAAAACCCTCTTTCAACCCGGGCCCTATCTCCTGTTGACCGCCCGTACCGGACAAGGGCTGCTGTATGGGGTTTTTGCTTTTCTTCGGCTCCTCCAAATCCGGCGCTCCCTTGACCGGCTGCAGATGCTGGAGGTGCCGAAGAATCCCCTCCGGATGATCAACCACTGGGATAATCTGGACGGCAGTGTGGAACGGGGCTACGCGGGGAAGTCCCTTTTTTACCGGAATAATGAGTTGACGGAGAACCTGGAGCGGGTGGGGGACTACGCCCGCCTGCTGGCGTCCGTCGGGATTAACCGGATTGCCGTCAATAACGTGAATGTCCATACGGAAGAAACGAAACTCCTTGACAGCCGTCTGGCGATGGCGGAGCAACTGGCGGCCGTCTTCCGGCCTTACGGAATCCGCCTCTTTCTCAGCATTAATTATGCCAGCCCCATCGAGCTTGGCGGCTTGCCGACGGCCGATCCCCTGGATCCCCAGGTCCGCCGCTGGTGGCGGCAAAAGGTGGAGGGGATCTACCGGCGAATTCCCGACTTCGGCGGCTTTTTGGTGAAGGCCGATTCGGAACACCGGCCCGGTCCTTTTACTTACGGGCGGAACCACGCGGAGGGGGCCAATATGCTGGCCGAGGCCTTGTCCCCTTACGGCGGGCTGGTGATCTGGCGTTGTTTTGTTTACAATTGCCAGCAAGACTGGCGGGACCGGAAAACCGACCGCGCCCGCGCCGCCTATGACCATTTTAAACCGCTGGATGGCGCCTTTGCGCCCAATGTGATCTTGCAGATCAAAAACGGTCCCATGGATTTTCAGGTCCGCGAGCCGGTTTCCCCGCTCTTCGGGGCGATGCCGGCCACCAACCAAATGTTGGAGCTGCAGATCACCCAGGAGTATACCGGCCAGCAGATTGACCTTTGCTATCTGGCCCCCCAGTGGAAAGAGGTTCTGGAGTTTGATACTTACGCCCGGGGCCAGGGTTCTTACGTCAAAAGGATTGTGGACGGCTCCTTGTTTCAACAGCCCTATACGGGGATCGCCGGGGTGGCCAATGTGGGGGACGCTCCCAACTGGACCGGTCATCTGCTGGCCCAGGCCAACCTTTATGCCTTCGCCCGTTTATGCTGGAACCCGGATTTAACGGCGGAGGAGATTACCGACGAATGGGTGAAGGCCACCTTCGGCCCCGACCCGGAAGTCGTGGCGACGATTAGCCGGATGTTGTTATCCTCCTGGCGGATCTATGAGAATTACACCGCGCCTTTAGGGATCGGCTGGATGGTGAACCCTGGTCATCATTACGGCCCCAATGTGGACGGTTATGAGTATTCCCGGTGGGGAACCTATCACCGGGCCGATTGCCACGGGATCGGGATTGACCGGACCATGGCCACCGGTACCGGATTTACCGGGCAGTATTTTCCGGAAAACGCCCGGCGTTATGAGGAGGTGGCCACCTGCCCCGATGAGTTGGTCCTGTTTTTTCACCATCTGCCCTATACCCACCGGCTGAAGAACGGGAAAACCATTATTCAACATATCTATGATACCCACTTCGAAGGGGTGGAACAGGTGAAAGAGTTAATCCGAAGCTGGGGACGGCTCGCAGGAAAAGTGGATGAAGGGCGCTTCCGCCAAGTGGAGGAGCGCTTAAAGCAACAGCTGGTGTCGGCGGAAGAATGGCGGGATGTAATCAATACTTACTTTTACCGGAAAACAGGTATTCCCGACCAACACCGGCGGCAAATTTATCCTTAAGACAGCGATAAAGGGGGTAGTGCATTATTATGCCAGAAAAAAAGGAAGCAAAACCGGTCTTTCAAGATCCCGGCAAGTCTGTGGAGGAAAGGGTGGCCGATTTAATCAGCCGCCTGACTTTGGAAGAGAAAGTATCCCAAATGATCTTCTCTTCTTCCGCCCTTGGTCAATGGGGGATACCTGAATATAACTGGTGGAATGAATGCCTGCACGGAGTGGCCCGCGCCGGCGTGGCGACGGTTTTCCCGCAAGCCATCGGGATGGCGGCTACTTTTGATCCGGACTTAATCTATAAGGTTGCTTCCGCCATTTCCGATGAAGCCCGGGCCAAACACCATGAGTTTGCCCGGCAAGAAGACCGCGGGATGTATAAGGGTCTGACTTTTTGGAGTCCCAATATCAATATCTTCCGGGATCCCCGCTGGGGGCGGGGGCAGGAAACCTACGGCGAGGATCCCTACCTCACCGGACGTTTGGGGGTTGCCTTCATCAAGGGGTTACAGGGGGATGACCCCAAATATTTAAAGGTGGCGGCCTGTGCCAAACATTATGCGGTGCACAGCGGACCCGAATCCCTTCGTCATGAATTTGATGTGCAGGTGAGCAAGAAAGATCTCCGCGAAACCTACCTCCCCGCCTTCCGCGACGCGGTGAAAGAAGCAAAAGTCGAAGCGGTGATGGGGGCCTACAACCGGGTGAACGGGGAGCCGGCGTGTGCCCATTCGGTCCTTCTGGAAGAGATTCTTCGGAAGGAGTGGGGGTTTGAAGGGCATGTGGTCTCCGACTGCGGCGCCATTCAGGATATCCACCAGCATCACCACTATACGGCAACCCCGGAAGAGTCGGCGGCCCTTGCCGTGAAAAAAGGTTGCGATCTGAATTGCGGCTGGATTTTCCGGCATTTAATCAAAGCCGTGGAAAAAGGGTTGATTACCGAAGCCGAGATTGACCGGTCCCTCGCCCGCCTGTTGCGGACCCGGATGAAACTGGGCATGTTCGATCCGCCGGAAATGGTGCCCTACACCCAGATTCCCTATGAGGTGAATGATTGTGAGGAACACCGGCGTTTGGCCTTGGAGACTGCCCGGAAAACAATGGTTTTACTGAAAAATGACGGGCTCTTGCCGTTGGATAAGAATAAGCTGAAGGCGATTGCCGTGATTGGGCCCAACGCCGACCGGAAAAGTATTCTCTTGGGTAATTATTACGGGACGCCTTCCCGGTATGTGACACCGCTGGCCGGGATCCGGGCGGCGGTGGGTGACAAGGTTAAGGTTTATTACGCCGAAGGGTGCAGCCTGAACAACCGGGAGACCAGTTTCTGGGGCGAGCCGGCGACCAAGGGCTTTGCCGAGGCCCTGGCCGCGGCAGAACGGGCCGACGTGGTCGTTATGTGTCTCGGGATCTCGCCGGAACTGGAAGGCGAAGAAGGGGAAGTGGCCAACTCCGACGGCGGCGGCGACCGTACTTCTTTGGATTTACCCGGGATGCAGCAGGAGTTGCTGGAAGCGGTGGTCGCCACCGGCAAACCGGTGATCCTGGCCCTCTTTAACGGCGGTCCCTTAACGATCAATTGGGCGCAGGAGAAGGTTCCCGCCATCATCGAAGCCTGGTACCCCGGGGAAGAGGGCGGGACGGCCCTGGCCGATGTGATCTTTGGTGCCTATAACCCCGGCGGGCGCCTACCGGTTACTTTTGTCAAATCCATGGCGCAACTCCCGGCGTTCACCGATTACCGCATGAAGGGGCGGACCTACCGTTATATGGAAGAGGAGCCCCTCTATCCCTTCGGTTACGGTTTGAGCTATACGGAATTCACCTATGACCGCTTGACCATCGGGCAAGCCCGGCTGGACACGGGAAGCGACCAAAAGCTCACCGTGGAGGTGGAAGTCGAAAATAAAGGCTCCTATTTCGGGGAAGAGGTGGTTCAGCTTTACGTCAAGGATGTGGAAGCCTCCGTCACGGTACCGAAGTGGGAATTAAAACGCTTTTGCCGGGTGGCGCTGGCGCCCGGGGCCAAACAGAAGGTGACGTTTACCCTATCCCTGCGGGATTTGGCCCTCATTGACGAAGAGGGGCGCTGCTGGATCGAACCGGGGCAGTTCATTATTTACGTGGGTGGCCAGCAACCGGACCACCGCAGTCAGGAACTGACGGGAAAACAAGTCCTGGCCGGTGTGGTTGAAGTGACCGGTTCCCGGCGGGAATTGGAATATTAAGCGGGAGCAAAAAAGGAAGAGAAAATTGACTAAAAAAAGCAAGCTTACCTGGGTAAGCTTGCTTTTTTTGCCGTTTAAATAAGGAGGTTTGCTTGCTGCCGGCGCTCCGGCAATCTCTTTATTCTTTCTTCCTGAAAAGAGGATCCCTTGCAATTACCACCGGCAGTCATCAACCCCGTCCAGCCAGGCCACGAGCGGCGGCAGACAAGCGGCGATTGTCCCTTCCCGGAAGGGGTTTTCCAGGTTGGCCAGGTCCACCAGTTCCAAAAAGGAACGGCTCCCGCCGGCCTGGCAAAGACGGAGATAATCGCCCCAGGCCGCTGCCGGATCCTTTTGGGCCTTGATCCAGAACTGGAAGGCGCAAACTTGGGCTAAGGTATAGTCGATGTAATAAAAGGGATCGGTAAAGATATGGCCTTGCCGGTACCACCAGCCGCCCCGGGCCAGGAGATCGTTACCGGCGTAGTCCCGGTCCGGCAGGTATTTGGCTTCTATTTGCCGCCAGACCGTTTTCCGCTGGGCCGGGGAGGCTTCCGGATGGGCGAAAACCCAGTGCTGAAACTCGTCGACGGTTACCCCGTAGGGGATAAAGAGCAGCGCGGAGGTGAGATGGGCAAATTTAAACTTAAGCTCTTCTTCGGCAAAGAAAAGCTTCATCCAGGGCCAGGTTAGAAACTCCATGCTCATCGAATGGATTTCACAGGCTTCCAGGGTCGGCCAGTGGTATTCGGGAATGGGCCAACCCCGGCTGGAGTAGACCTGAAAAGCATGGCCGGCCTCATGGGTTAAAGTGTCCACATCGCCGGAGGTGCCGTTAAAATTGGCGAAAATGAACGGGGCTTGATATTTGCTGAGATAGGTCGAGTAGCCTCCGCCGGCCTTTCCGGCCTTTGCTTCCAAGTCCAAGAGTTCATGCTCAAGCATGTAGGAGAAAAAGGCGCCGGTCTCCGGCGAGAGTTCCTCGTACATCCGGCGGGCTTGGGCCAGTTTCCAATGGACATCTCCCTTGGGGACTGCGTTGCCCGAAAGAAAGGCCAGAGGTTCGTCGTAATATTTGAGAGCTTCCAGGCCCAGCCGGCGGGCCTGCCGCCGTCTTAGCTCCACCGTCAGCGGGACCAAAGAGGTCAGCACTTGTTCACGGTAACCGGCGACCTTCGCCGCGTCATAATCGGAGCGGCCCAGCCGGGCGTAGGCCAGTTCAATAAAATTGGCAAACCCCAATTTCTTCGCGATGCGGTCGCGGACTTTCACCATCTCGTCGTAGAGGCGGTCAAATTCGGCTTCGTTTTCCCGGAAGAAGCCGGTATAGGCCTCTTGGGCCGCTTGCCGGGTCGCCCGTTCCGGGGCTTCGAGAAAGGGTGCCATCTGGGCCAGGTTGTATTCGCCGCCGGCAAACCGGATCCGGGCGGAAGCCTTTAGTTTCGTATAATCGCTGGCCAGTTTATTCTCGGTTTGCAACTCGGTAACAACCTCCGGGGCGAAGGTCTTTTGGTTTAAGGCGGCCAGCCGGAAGAGTTGCTTGCCAAACCTGGCTTCCAGTTCCGGACGGTAAGGGGAGGTGAGGAGAGCCCGGTAATATTCATAAATCAGACCGGTGTAAAGGGGGGCGGTTTCGTCGAAATAGGTGTTTTCCCGGTCGTAAAAAGGATCGGTGGTATCGATGGTGTGCCGGATGCGCGCCAGGGTGGCCATGGATTCATATTCCCGGCGCCAGGTGTTGATCTCTTCGATTAGTTGCTCCTGACGGGCCGCGGAGGGCGCCCGGTTGAACGCTTGCAGGAGCCGGCGGAATTCCGCCTCCAGTTGGGAATAGTCCGGCCGTTGATAGGGAAATTCTTTAAAGGTCAACATGGGAAAAACTCCTTTCCGGAGGGGACAGGGGTCCCCTCCGGTTAATCTTTAGACGTCTACCCCGAGGAAGACCCGGAGCAGGTAACCGATGATAAAACTAAGACTGGCGACGGCCACGCTCAGAACGGTCATCTCCAGGAAACGGGACCAGAAGGGGCAGTCTTTGGCGACGGCGATATAGAAGTTGAAAGCTAAGATAATAAGGACGCCGATGGCGAGGGTCAGAGCCAGGCTCAGGAAATAGTTGGCGGTGAGCAAATAAGGCAGGATCAGGGCGATCACGGTAAAGACATAGGCCCACCAGGTATAAAGGGCAGATTTAAAGGCCAGCTTCCGGTTTTCCCCCTCGGTTTTGGTGGAGAGGTACTCGGAGGCGCCCATGGAAAAAGAGGCCGCGATCCCGGTGATTAGGCCTGACAAGGCGGTCAGTCTGGTGTTCTGCAGAGCAAAGGTCAGGCCCGCCAGGGTGCCGGTGAGTTCGACCAAGGCGTCGTTGAGACCAAGGACAATCGAGCTCACATAGTTCAACTTATCCTCCTCCAGGAGATTCAAGAGCTGATGCTCATGCCGGTCTTCATCCAAAATCACCTGGGCCAGCTCCGGGATTTGGCCGGTATATTCCTGATAGGTGTTTTTGGCCTGATCTTCTCCCTTTTCCATCAGTTTTAACCCGAAGGTGAGACCGAAAAACCGGGCGATCCAGGAATAGAAGAAAACCTGCCAACGGTTGGGCCGGACCTCCCTTTGGGTGTATTTCCGGTACAAGTGATAATGGCGGAGTTCATCCTCGGCAATCCGGGATAAAATCTGTTGGTTATTGGGATTGGCCACCAGCTTGGTCAGGCGTTTATAGATATGGTATTCGGTCAGTTCTTTTTTTTGAAAGGCCAGTAGCTTGGCAAGGAAATCCCGGTTTAGTGCTTCCATTTTCAAGCCTCCTCTCCCTGATAACCTATTAATCTTAGCATATTTTGGCGTTTCCCGCAATTGACTGCCGGGAAGAAGGCCGCTTTATCTTCTGCGTTGCGGTTGACCGCCACCGGCAGCTATTTTCCGGGCAAAGCGGGGAGAAACCCTTGACAATTTGCATCCGGGCGCGCATAATAGTAACGGTATTACATGGTAATACAGAAGAAAAAATGGCGTCTTCCACCGGCGGACGCCGGTGGCGCGAAGGGAAGCGGGGGCCTTGGATGAGTGACAGAAGAAAACAGGAAGTAATCACCTTTAAAGTTGATGAGGCCTTAAGTGCCGAGCTGGAAGGGATCCCCAACCGTTCGGAGTTTATCCGGATGGCGATCATAAATGCCTTGAAAGGGACTTGCCCTTTGTGCCGGGGGACAGGCTTTCTGACTCCGGAACAACAGAAACATTGGCAAATCTTTGCCCGGAACCATACGGTCGCCAAATGTGAAGAATGCCATTCCTTTCATCTGGTTTGCACAGCCGGGCAAAACGCGGATAAGGATGATTAAAACCGGGGAGGAAGCGGGGTGGACAGGTTGGGAAAACAGTTCGGGAAAGGGATGCTCTTTTTTATTGCCGGCTTGCTCCTGGTGATCGCCGTGGGGGCCGGGACCAAATATTTTACGGCCGCCCGTATCGACCACCCGGACAAGATTAAAGTCTTTGTCAGTATTTTGCCCCAGAAATATTTCGTGGAGCGAATCGGAGGGGATTTGGTATCGGTTCAGGTCATGGTCGGCCCCGGGCATAACCCGGAGACCTACGAACCGTTACCCCAGCAAATGGAGGCTTTGGCCAAATCCCACCTTTTTTTCCGGATTGGTGTCCCTTTTGAAAGCGCTTGGCTGGATAAACTGGAAGCGCTCAACCGGGAGTTGATTATTGTCGATACCCGGGAAGGCATTCCTTTGCGGGAGATGGAGACCTTTCATTTCCATGGGGAGACCGACGGGACGGCAGCCGGTCATGACTGGCATGGGGAGGGCATGAAGGACCCCCATATCTGGCTCGATCCGGTCTATGTGAAAATCCAGGCGGCCACCATCAGCCGGGCGCTGGCCGCTTATGATCCGGCCCACCGGGATTTTTACGAGGCCAACCTCAAGGCTTTCCAGGCTGACCTGGATGCGCTGGACCGGGAGTTGGCCGCCGCCTTCCGGCGTTTGACCGTGAAGAAATTGATGGTTTTCCATCCGGCTTGGGGGTATTTGACCGACCGGTACGGATTGGAACAGATCCCCCTGGAAGTGGAGGGGAAAGAACCGGGCCCCCGTGAACTGGCCCGGTGGGTGGATTTTGCCAAAGCCGAAGGCATCCGGGTCATTTTCGTGCAAAGCCAGTTTAATACGGCGGCCGCGGAAACGGTGGCCCGGGCGGTCGGCGGCCAAGTGGTCTTTCTGGATCCGCTGGCCGAGGATTATTTGGCCAATATGCGCCGGATTGCCCAGGCAATCCAAAGGAGTTATGGCATTAATGGCGAATGTGATTGAACTTGTCAATGTAAGTTTTGCTTATGATCACCGCCTGATCCTGGAGAACATCAATCTGGAGATCGCCGCCGGTGATTTTTTTGCCATCGTCGGTCCCAACGGCGGGGGGAAGACCACGCTCCTCCGTTTGCTGCTGGGGAATTTAGAACCGGTCGCGGGGGAGATCAGGATTTTTGACCGCCCGCCCCGGAAAGCCCGGCGGTTCATCGGTTACGTTCCTCAACAGGGGAGTATCGACCGGGAATTTCCGGTTTCCGCTTTGGAAGTGGTCCTGATGGGGCGCCTGACCCCGGCCAGTTTTTTCTCCCGCTACCGGGAGGAAGATTATGCGGCGGCCTCTGCCGCGATGCGGGCGGTCGGCGTGGAAGAACTGGCCTCCTACCGTTTCGGCGATTTATCGGGTGGCCAGAAACAGCGGGTTTTAATCGCCCGGGCTTTGGTGGCCCAGCCGCAACTTTTGATCCTGGACGAGCCCACCTCCAGCGTGGATTATGAGGTGGAACAGGAGATCTACCAACTTTTGACGGAGTTAAACCAAAGAGTGACCATCGTGATGGTCTCCCATGATCTGGGGTATATTGCTTCCCATCTCCGGAAAGTGGCTTATCTCAACCGGCGCTTGTCCCTTTACCATCCGGAAGGGGAAATCCAGGGAAGCATTACCGACTGGTACGGGGCGAAGAATAGCTAGTAAAGTGGTGGATAATGATGAGCAGTTTCTTAGCAGCCCTCTGGCAATATGCCTTTCTCCAAAATGCTGTTTTGGCCGGGGTACTTTCCAGTTTCGCCTGCGGAGTGACTGGGGTGTATGTGGTGGTGAAACGGATCACCTTTATCAGCGGGGGGATTGCCCATGCGGTCTTGGGCGGGATTGGCCTGGCCTATTATCTGGGGGTGGATCCGCTGCTCGGGGCAGTGCTCACTGCTCTCCTTTCCGCCCTTTTGCTGGGCATGGTTAATTTGACCGCCCGGCAGCATGAAGACACGCTGATCGGCGCCCTCTGGGCGGTGGGAATGGCCGCCGGGATCATCTTTATCACTTTAACCCCCGGCTACAGTGTGGATTTGATGAGTTTTCTCTTTGGCAATATCCTGATGGTCAGCAGGCCGGTCCTCCGCCTCCTCTTACTTTTGGATCTCATCATCCTGTTGCTGGTGGCGGTTTTTTACCGCCAGTTCCTCCTGGTTTGCTATGATGAAGAATATGCCCGCCTGCGCGGTTTGCCGGTGAAGTTCCTGTATATTCTCCTCTTGGCCTTGATCGCCCTGACCGTGGTGGTCCTCATTAAAGTGGTCGGCTTAATCATGGTCATTGCCTTATTGACTTTACCGGCGGCGGTGGCCGGCCTCTTTACCCATAATCTCCGCCGGATGATGGTTTCCGCGACGGGTCTGAGTTTACTCTTTATCCTGTTGGGACTGGTTCTTTCCTATAATTTAAATCTGCCGTCGGGGGCGACGATTGTGATCATCGCCGGTCTCTGTTATTTGGGGGCGCTCGGCCTTCGTAAGCTCACCCTGGAAATGCGCCGCCGGAAAGAAGTGGCTCTGGACGACGGAAAGGGACGGGGCTTCGGGGAGGAAAGGGCATGAAAATTGTCAAACTGGTTTGCGTGCCGGTCCGGACCGGCTTTTTCTTCGATGATCACCGGGCCATTAAAAACGGGGCACCGCCGGACGGCTTCAGCTACCGGGGCACGCCGCGGACCAAAGGCTTTTCCCGGATCCGCCAAGCCGGGGAAGGGGTTTCGGTTCTTCTCCAATTGGAGGACGGCGCTTACGCCTACGGGGATTGCGTCGCGGTACAGTACTCGGGGGTGGACGGCCGGGACGGGCTTTTTCTGGCGGCGGAGGCTATCCCCGTGCTCGACCGGGTGGTTAGACCCCGCTTCGAAGGAAGGGAAATCGGCACCTTCCGGGAGATGGCCCGGGAAGCCGATGCTTTGGTGGACCCGGCGACTGGACGGCTTTTACATACGGCCATCCGTTATGGCCTCACCCAGGCCTTGCTGGATGCGGTGGCCCACGCCCGGAAAAAGTTGATCTTTGAGGTGGTGGCCGAAGAGTACGGGCTGGAGCCGGTGACCGCGCCGGTGCCCATCTTTACCCAAAGCGGGGACGAACGTTATCTAAACGCCGAGAAGATGATTCTCAAAGGGGTTGACGTCCTGCCCCACGGTCTCTTTAATCATCTTGGGAAAGTGGGGCGGGCGGGGGAAAAACTCCTGGCCTATGCGGACTGGCTCAAGCGCCGCATCGAGGCGCTGAAACCCCGGGCGGACTACCGGCCGGTGATCCACCTGGACCTTTACGGAACCTTGGGGCTGGCCTTTCAGGAAGACCCGGCGCGGATTACCGCCTTTTTAACCCGGCTGGAGCAAACGGTGGCCCCCTATCCGCTCCGGGTGGAGGATCCGGTGGTCCTGGCCGACAAGTCCGCCCAAATCAAATTCCTGGCGGAGCTGACGCAAAGGCTGGCCGCCCAAGGCAGCGGGCTCACCCTGGTCGCCGACGAATGGTGTAACACTTTGGCCGATATTAAGGAGTTTGTCCTGGCTAAGGCGGCGGCGATGATTCAAGTAAAAACTCCCGATTTGGGCGGCCTCAACAACACCATTGAAGCGATCCTCTTTTGTAAAGCCCACGGGATCGCCCCCTATCTGGGCGGCAGTTGCAACGAAACGGACCGTTCGGCCCGGATCTGCGCCCACATCGCGCTGGCGACCGGATCGGCGGTCATGATGGCCAAACCCGGCATGGGGGTGGATGAAGGCCTGATGATTGTGGACAATGAGATGCGCCGGATGCTCGCCCTCCGGCGGGAGCGGGGAAAAGCGGCGGAAGTTGTCTCGGGCCCCCGCTAATGATATAATATTTGATTAGCTAAGAAAATTGCCGCCTTCCCGGGCTTTGCTCCGGTCGGGAGGGGCGGAATCCTTTTTCGGCACAGGCACCCGGCGGTGTTTTATCCTCCCCCTCATCCCTGACACCGGGGAGATGAGGGGGAGAAGTTTGGCTTTGGGTGTGAACGGGTAAAGCGGAAGAGAGGTTATGCCGATGCTGAATTTCCTGAGAAATTTATGGGATACCAACCGGAAAGAGTTAAACCGGTTGCAGCCGATTGTCGCGCGGATTAATGAATTGGAAGCGGAGTTTGCTTCTCTCACCGACGAGGAGCTCAGAAAGAAAACACCGGAATTTAAAGCCCGCTTGGAAAAAGGGGAAACCCTTGATGATCTTTTACCGGAGGCTTTTGCCGCCGTCCGGGAAGCGGCCAAACGCACCCTCGGGCAACGCCATTATGATGTCCAGCTCATGGGCGGGATTGTTTTGCATGAGGGGAAGATCGCCGAGATGAAGACGGGGGAAGGAAAGACCCTGGCGGCAACCCTCCCCGCCTATCTGAACGCCTTGGCCGGCCGCGGGGTGCATGTGGTGACGGTCAACGACTATCTGGCCAAACGGGATAGTGAATGGATGGGGCAGATCTACCGTTTCCTTGGTTTGTCGGTGGGGGTTATTTTACACCACCTGAATGCGGAGGAACGGCGCCAGGCCTATAACGCCGATATTACCTACGGGACCAACAACGAATTCGGCTTTGACTACCTGAGGGACAACATGGCCATTTCCCGGGAGGAGCTGGTCCAACGGGAATTAAACTACGCCATCGTCGACGAAGTGGACAGCATTTTGATTGACGAGGCCCGGACACCCTTGATCATTTCCGGGCAGGCCGAGGAATCGACCAGCCTGTACACTACCTTTAACCGGATCGCCAACCAACTGCGGCGGGAAACCGATTATACCGTTGATGAAAAGGCCCGTTCGGTGGCGGTCACCGAAGAAGGGGTGGCCCGAGTCGAAAAAATGTTGGGGATCGACAATCTCTACGCGCCGGAACGGACCACCCTGGTCCATCATCTGATCCAGGCTTTGAAAGCCAAGGAACTGATGAAACGGGACCGGGACTATGTGGTCAAAGACGGCCAGGTGATTATTGTCGATGAATTTACCGGCCGCTTAATGTTTGGCCGGCGGTACAGCGAAGGCCTCCACCAGGCCATTGAGGCCAAGGAGAATGTCAAGATCGAGCGGGAGAGTCAGACCCTGGCCACCATTACTTTCCAGAATTACTTCCGGATGTACAAGAAACTGGCCGGGATGACCGGAACGGCGGAAACCGAGGAACTGGAGTTTAGAAAGATCTACGGCCTGGATGTGGTGGTGATCCCGACCAATCTCCCGATGATCCGGATTGATTATCCGGATGTGGTTTACAAAACGGCCGCCGCCAAATTTAAAGCGGTGCTCGACGAGATTGAGGCGGTCCACAAAACCGGCCGGCCGGTTTTGGTGGGGACCATCTCCATTGAAAAATCGGAAGCCCTCTCGGCGGCCTTGAAAAAGCGGGGCATTCCCCATCAGGTTCTCAACGCCAAACACCACGAACGGGAAGCCGAGATTATTGCCCAGGCCGGACGCTTGGGGATGGTGACCATCGCCACCAATATGGCCGGACGGGGGACCGACATTATTCTCGGGGGAAACGCCGAGGCTTTAGCCCGGGAGATGCTGAAGCAGAAAGGCCGTGCGGAAGAGGCCACCCCGGAAGAGTACCAGGCGGCAAAGGCCGAAGCCGAAGCCATTACCCAGCGGGAACACGAAGAAGTGGTGAAGCTGGGAGGCCTCCATATTATCGGGACCGAACGCCATGAGAGCCGGCGGATCGACAACCAGTTACGGGGCCGGGCCGGACGCCAGGGTGACCCCGGTTCTTCCCGGTTCTATGTGGCAATGGATGATGATCTGATGCGTCTATTTGGGGGCCAGATGATCGTCCAGTGGATGGAGCGTCTGGGTTGGGAGGAGGAGATGCCGATCGAGCATCCCCGGATCGCCAAGGCGATCGAGAACGCCCAGCGGCGGGTGGAAGGGCGTAACTTCGAGATCCGCCGGCAATTGTTGGAATATGATGATGTCCTGAACAGGCAACGGGAAACCATCTATGGACTGCGCCGGAAAATATTGCTGGGTGAAGACCTGAAAGACCAGGTGGTGGAGGCCCTCCGGACTGTCATCGACCAGTTGGTCCTGGCCCATACCGATGCCCGCCAGCCGGAAGAGTGGGATTACGGCAACATTTTACAGGCGGCAGAGCAAATCTTCCTCCCGGTCCATACCTACACCGAAGCCAGGCTTGAGGAGGCAGCCCAAGGGCAGGCGGAGAAATTAAAGGACTTTTTCTTTAAGGAGGCCATGAAGTATTACGCGGCCAAGGAGGAGCGGACGGGGTCCGAGACCATGCGGGCCATCGAACGCTATGTTCTGCTGCGCACCATTGACCGGTTCTGGATCGATCACCTCCAGAACATGGATGATTTACGGGAGGGTGTGGGCCTCAGGGCTTATGGCCAGCAAGACCCGTTGGTGGTTTATAAGATCGAGTCTTACCAGATGTTCCAGGAACTGCTCTACGCCATCAAGGAGGATGTGGTCCGCACCCTCTTCAAGATGGAATTTACCCGGGAAGCGCCCCGCCTGGAGCGGCGGATCAGTAATATCGTGACCAACCGGGATGAAGACGGGGACCCTGCCGTCCAGCAAAGAAAGAGAAAGAAAGTGGGACGGAACGATCCCTGCCCCTGCGGCAGCGGGAAGAAGTATAAGAAGTGTTGCGGGGCAAATTTGTAATTTCCAATCCGGTTTAGGAAACCGGATTTAAGCTACCAAATGATCATAAATGATAAGGAGTTGAGGAGATGACCGAACCTGCGGAGGTTAAGAACCAGATTGCCGATTTAAAAATGCGTGTCCAGAAAATGAGGGAGTTCCTTTGACCTTGACCGTAAAAGCCAACAGGTGCTTGCTTTAGAAGAGCAGACCACGGCGGCGGATTTTTGGGCGGACCGGGGAAAAGCCCAGCAAATCCTGGCCGAACTCAGCCGGTACCGGCAGGAAATAGAGGCCGTGACCACCCTGGAAAAGCAGCTGGCGGAGAACGGCGATTTGCTGGAGCTGGCCTTAATGGAAAACGATGAGGAAGTGCTGGAGGAAGTCGCCCGGAATGTCCAGCGGTTGGCCGTGGAGGTGGACCACCTGGAGCTGCGTACTTTATTAAAGGGCGAATATGACCATAGTAATGCCTACCTGACCATCCATCCGGGAGCCGGCGGGACCGAGTCCCAGGATTGGGCCAGTATGTTACTGCGGATGTATACCCGCTGGGCGGAGCGGCAAAATTTTAAGGTTGATCTCATCGATCTGCTGCCGGGGGATGAAGCCGGGATCAAAAGCGCCACCCTTTTTATCCAGGGCGAAAACGCCTATGGTTATCTACGGGGAGAAAAGGGGGTTCACCGGTTAGTCCGGATTTCACCCTTTGATGCCTCCGGACGCCGCCACACCTCCTTCTCTTCGGTCGATGTCATGCCCGAGTTTAATGAGGAATTTGAGATTGAGATCCGGCCGGAAGATCTGAAAATTGACACTTACCGGTCGGGCGGGGCCGGCGGGCAACACGTCAACAAGACCGACTCGGCGGTCCGGATCACCCATCTCCCTACCGGCATCGTGGTTTCCTGTCAGAATGAACGCTCCCAGTTTCAGAATAAGGATACCGCTCTCCGGTTGTTAAAGGCCAAACTGGCGGAGAAATACCGGCAGGAGCAAGAAGCCAAATTGGCCCAGATCAAAGGTGAACAGATGGAAATCGCCTGGGGAAGTCAGATCCGGTCCTATATCTTTTGCCCATATACGCTGGTGAAAGATCACCGGACAGAAGCGGAGACCGGAAACCTGCAGGCGGTGATGGACGGCGAACTGGATCTCTTTATTGAGGCTTATTTGCGTTCCCCGTATAATAAAGGTTAAATCAAATGAGGGAGCAGTTTGGGTAAACGAATTATCGGGATCGGGTTTCTCCTTTTCCTTTTGGGATTGGTCGGCGAAGGGCCCCTTCTGACGGGGCTGGTGCGGAAAAATCTGACGGCGGCGTTAGTCCGGGAGGCCCGGGTGGCGGAGGAGGTCCAACTGGAGATTGCCCCCCTGGGGCTCAGGGATCTTCTCAGCGGGCAAGTCGGCGCGTTCCGTTTGACAGCCGCCCGTTTTGGGTTTAAGGAGGGACCGGTCTTTACCGACGTCTCCCTCCAAAGTGAAGGGATGCATTTTGACCCCGACGCCCTTCTCCGGGGAAAATTTGTCCTCCGTGCCCTGAAGGAGACGGTGATGAACCTGGAACTTCCGGAGGGGGAATTAACCACGATGATGCGGCAGGATTTACCCGAACTTGAGCCCACCATCTTCCTGGAGGAAAACCGTGTGGAACTGGAGGGTTTCCTGGACCTGTTTGGACAGGGCCGGTTGCCTTTCCGGGCCAGTGCCCGCCTGGAAAAGGCTTCCGGCGACAGTCTGCGTTTGCTTCCCCTGGGCTTGGAAGTGGCGGGTGTTCCCCTCTGGGCGGAGCTTTTTCAAAAATATGTCCCGAAACTAAGTTGGGAGTTCCCGCTGGCGATCCCCTGGCCGGTCCGGCTGGCCCATTTTCAGGTTAAACCGGGGGTGATTGAGATGGAATGGCGGGAACGGGGAGAGGAGGTCTCCGAGTGAAATATTTCTTCTCCGCCGGGGAGTACTCCGGCGATCTGCATGCGGCGGCGCTCATCCGGGAGCTGAAAAGTCAGGATCCGGCGGCGCAGATCTGGGGGATGGGCGGCCCCCAGATGGCGGCAGCCGGCGCGGAAATTTTGTTTGATCCCACCGCCGAAAGCACCATTGGTTTTTGGGAGGCGGCCCGGAAGTTTTTTGTTTTCAAACGGTATTTGGAGGATTTCACTCGCTTTTTAAAGGAGAACCGGCCCGATGCCGTGGTATGGGTTGACTTTGGCGGGTTCAACACCTTGCTGGCAGAGCGGGCGGCCGCCCTCTCCATTCCGGTGATTTGTCTTTTCCCTCCGGCGGCGTGGGCCTACGGGGCGGGACGGGCGGCGCGTTTGGCCCGCTGCGTTGATCATGTTGTTTCGGTGCTCCCCTTTGAAGCCGATTTTTACCGCCGCTACGACGTAAAAGTGACCTATGTCGGGCATCCCCTGGTGGACCGGGTTAAACCCCGGCGGACACCGGAAGCATACCGGGCGGCCCAAGGGGTGTCCCCTGCGGAGAAAATGATCCTGCTCATGCCCGGCAGCAGAAAGCAGGAAGTCCAAACCTTGCTTCCGGTCATGCTGAAAGCGGCGGCGGAGGTGGCGGCGGCCCGAAAGGGGCTGCGTTTCTTCCTGCCGGTGGCGCCGACCATTGATCCCGGTTTGATCCAGGGGATCCTGGCTTCCTGCCCCGGGGTGACGGTTGAAACCAAAGACCGGGAAGAGACCTATGATCTGATGGCCGCCGCCGATCTGGGCATTCTTGCTTCCGGGACGGCCACTTTGGAAGCGGCTTTGCTTGGCTTGCCCATCATCGTTACTTACCGGGTGGCCAAAATTTCGGCCTTTCTCTTCCGGGCGACGGCGAATAAAGAGCGCCGAGGCCAGCCGTTGATGGTCGCAATGCCCAACCTTATCAAGGGCCGGGCCGTCCTGCCCGAACTGGTGCAGGAAGAGTTAACCCCGGCCAGTTTGGCCGCGGAAATCCGTTCCTTCCTGGCCGAACCGGAACGGGAAGCGGCGATTCGCCAAGAATTGGCGGGGATTCGCGAAATCCTGGGTCCTCCCGGGGTGATGGCCCGGGTGGCCACGATTGTACGGGGGGAAGCCGAGCAGCACCGGCAAAAAACTGCGAAGTAAAGAAGCGCTGATCATAAGGCATATAATGGCATATAATTAAGGTATTAAGGTATAGAGAGGACAAAAGAGCGGCCGCCGGAAAAAAGGCACTTTTTCAAATAAAACTGTCCGTTAGACGGGCAGTTTTTTTCTTTTGACGGACAGCTGCTTCTTTTTCCCTTTCCGGCGGCTTTTTCTGTTCTAGGCTGCGCCTTGCGTACATATTTTTTACCGATCAAGCGAAAGAGGGATTCGGCCATGCGGATGCGTATGCGTATGTTTTATTTCTCCCGTTGGCAAGCGCTGGGCCTTGCTTTGCTGGCTGCCTTTTTCTTTTGGTACTTTTCCCACCCGGTGGTTTTGTATCATACGGCTCAACAAGTCGCGGTTTTATTGGGGAAGCGGATCATCCCCATCTATTCGGTGGGGACCGACGAAAAGAAAGTGGCTCTCTCCTTCGATGCCACCTGGGGGGCGGACCAAACCCCCGAGCTTTTACGGATCCTCCGGGAAAACCAGGTCCGGACCACCTTTTTCCTCTGTGGTCTTTGGCTGGAGAAATACCCGGAGATGGTGAAAAAGATCGCCGCCGAAGGCCATGAACTGGCCAACCATTCCTACTCCCATCCACACATGAACAACTTAAGCGAAAGGGAGATTGCCCATGAACTCAACCGGACCCACCATCTGATTAAGGAACTGACCGGCCAAAACCCCACTTTGTTCCGGCCGCCTTTCGGGGAGTACAACAACAAAGTGATTGAAACGGCCCGTGCTTGTGGTTATACGACGGTGATTTGGGATGTGGACTCCCTGGACTGGAAGGATCTTTCGGCCCAGGCGATGTTGGACCGGATTCTGCCGCGGCTCCAAAACGGTTCCATTATTCTCTTTCACAATGCGGGGAAACATACGCCGGAGGCCGTCGCCCGGTTGATTCCGATCCTGAAAAAGCAGGGCTTTTCCATCGTGCCCATCTCCGCGTTGTTGCTCAAAGGGGAAACCTATACGGATCATACCGGCCGGCAATACCGGAAGGAAAGCGCCGGCCCGTCCCGGAAGAACGGAGGGAGGAAATAAATTGAGGTTGGTGGTTGTGGAGCGGAAAAAAATCACCCGGTTTTTTTGTTGGGTCTTGCTGGCGGTGATTAGCGCGGTGGCCGCCGTCCAATGGTCTGCGCTCCAACGAAAGTGGTACGGAGTGCGGGACGGGGTGATGCTGGAGGGCAGGTCCATGGCCCGGTTGTTACCGGCTGAAGTGAAGAAGGTCGTCAGTGAAATGGCAAAACTCTATACCCTCTCCCCGCAAAATGCCGGGTATTTTGTGGAAACCGGGGAAGTGATTCCGGAAAAGGACGGCCGGGGGGTTGATATCGAGGCGACGGTGGCGCAGGTATTAGCGGCCCCGCCCGGCGCCCGCCTCCGTTTGATTACCTATGCCATCCCGGCCTCGGTGGGTAAAGAATACTTCACTCCGGTTTTTCAAGGGCCGGCCGACCAAAAAAAAGTGAGCCTGACCATTAATGTGGCTTGGGGCGAAGCGGAATTACCCGCCATGCTCCGGATCCTCAAAGAGCGGGGCGTAAAAGCCACTTTCTTCTTTGACGGGGCCTGGGTGAAAAAGTTCCCCGAGTTTGTGAAAGAAATCCACGCCGCCGGCCATGAGATTGCCAACCATGGTTTATACCATGGACATCCGCTCCAGATGAGCCGGGAAGAACTTAAAAGGCTGATTGTGGAGAATCATCAACTACTGGCCGGGGTAATCGGGACCGAGCCGGCCAAACTTTTTGCCCCGCCCTACGGTGAGTTTAATGAGGAAATTGTGGCGGTGGCCGGCAATCTGGGTTACCGGACGATTATGTGGACCATCGACACCATCGACTGGCAGCGACCGGCGCCGGAGGTGATTATCCGGCGGGTCCTGGACAAAATTAAGGCCGGCGCCATTATTCTGATGCACCCGACGGTTCCGACGGTGCAGGCTTTGGACCGGATTATCCGGGAATTGCAGGGGCAAGGCTATGCGCTGGTCACCATCTCTGAACTGCTTAAAAAATAGCGGCTTTTATTACCCGGTTTACTGAAGGGCCGGGCGAGGTGTTCCCAAAGCCGGTGCGGACGTCGTTAAAACTCTTTTACCTTGTCATAAAGATTTTATGAAAAAAAACGGACGAAAAAGAAGGATTATTACTTGGCATAAAGAAACAATAAAAGGAATTAAATTGTAAAGCAGTCAGACAGCTAGACAATAATTTCTTTTCTCCTTTCTGAGGGTGGAGGATGGAAACATATACGCTACATACGAAGGGGATTAATACACGAGTGGGAAATCCTCCGCTGAGGAAAGGGAATTTTTTTAGAGACTAGTCTGACAGCAAGACAGTTAGACATGTAAGGCTGTCTGGTAAGACCCGATGGACAACAAGTGAAGTCCGGAAACGGATTACCAAAAAGGTGGATGCAGTTACAGAAGAGCCGTCACAAAATCGGGTTTAAGGATTTTGCCGCAAGTTTCACCAGTGGGACGAAGCAAAGGAGGTTCTCCAAACAATCATGGAAGCGCGGATCCTAATCATCGCAACCTTGGACACGAAAGAGACGGAAACGGCCTACTTAAAACGGTTGATCGAAGAGAAGGGCGTCCGGACGCTGGTCATGGACACGGGGATTCTGGCCCCGCCCCGGCTGCTGAAGCCGGAGATCTCCCGGGAGGAAGTGGCCCTGGCGGGCGGGATGAGCATCGAAGCGCTCCTGGCCACGCAGGAT
>DATCJZ010000009.1:0-19110 GCA_036562545.1 Capillibacterium sp.
TTCTTCTACTAAACGAACTAAATCCATGAGGAACCTCGACCTCCTTCGGGGGGTATTCATTCTTGCCGAATGTGAGGTTCCTCTTCTCTTTTTGTAAAGATATCTCCTCCATAAAATCTACAGTAATTTTACACTAACAAACTATTTACTGAGTAAGGTTGACTTGCGTGACCCTCAGTTATTTCCTTTCCTGTTGAGTCATGTAAAATGTCTCCTCTCTCATGGGTGACATTTTACCAGAATAGATTCAATCTGACATTATCACAGAATAACTACAGTTTCGGCAAATTATTATTGACGAAACGATCGGAAGGAAGTACAATGATAAAAATCTAGTATTGCGATATGAATAGGAGGAAAGCCATGCCGATTAAGGTACCCGCAAACTTACCGGCGCTTGAGATTCTCCAAAACGAAAATGTCTTCATTATGGACGAAGAACGCGCCCTGCACCAGGATATTCGGCCTTTAAAAATTGTGATTTTGAATTTGATGCCGAACAAGAGTGTGACCGAGACGCAACTGCTCCGGCTGTTGGCCAATACGCCGCTGCAGGTGGAGGTGACCCTGCTTCACCCGCAAACCCACCAGTCGAAAAACACGCCCGCCGAATACCTGAAGCGGTTCTATACCACCTTCGACCAGATCAAACACGATAAATTTGACGGGATGATTATCACAGGCGCGCCGGTCGAACAGATCGAATACGAGGAAGTTGATTATTGGGACGAATTAACCGCGATCATGGCGTGGACCGTTACCAATGTCTTTTCCACCTTTCATATCTGCTGGGCTTCCCAAGCGGCTCTCTACTATCATTACGGCATCCCCAAATATCCGCTGGAGAAAAAATTATTCGGCATCTTTAAACATGTGATCGATCCCCAGCATTTCCACGTCAAGTTACTCCGCGGATTTGACGACGAATTTTACGTACCCCATTCAAGATATACGGAAGTGCGCAAAGAGGATATCCTCAAGGTTCCGGAACTACAGATCTTGGCCGAATCCGCGGAGGCGGGGATTTACATCATTCTGGCCCGCAATGGCCGGCAAGTTTTTGTCTCCGGGCATTCGGAGTACGATCCGCTGACGCTCAAAGCGGAATACGAGAGGGATATCAAAAAGGGGCTGGCGATCGAGCTCCCCAAAAACTATTTTCCGGGCGATGACCCCAGCAAAAACCCGGTGGTTAAATGGCGCGGCCACGCCAATCTGCTCTTTAGCAACTGGCTGAACTATTATGTATACCAAGAGACTCCATACGACTTAAACCAACTATGATAATCTGTAAAAAAATAAAGTTTCCCAGCACTTTGGACCAAAAAAGCTCCCTTCCAGGAGACGGTTGTTCAAGCAGCCACCCACCCTGAAGGGAGCTTTATTCTGCCGCATGCTTGCGGTTCTGTAGATTAGAATTTATAACCGACACCAAAGCGGATTTTCGCATAGTCAAAAGGCTGTTTCAGAATATAACCCAGTTCACCCCGGTTTACCGAGTATTCCGCCTCAACCATAATCTTTTCGTTCAAGTCAAGCCCAAAACCGACCCCATAATAGAAACCACCGCCGTAATCAAAACCGGCCACCTGCTCATCAAGGGCCAAATAATTATAGCCGATTTTACCGGTAAAATAGGTGTCCAGATCGGCACTGAACGGCGCCTTGACTTTTACCATCCCATAAAGGGGGATAAAACGGAAACCGGCCGCCAGCCCCCGTACATTCCGTTTTAACTGGTACTCCAGCCCACCACCGACTTCCACCTGATCATTGAGGGCCTTAAGATATTCACCGCTAACGGAAACCCCAGCATCGACCCCATAGCCCAACATGTAACCGCTGATGTTGGTCGACAGATCGCCTCCCGGCTCGAACCCGAGTTTTACCGTCGCTCCAGCCCAGACCAATCGGCAACTCATCGTTGAAAGAAGGAGTACGAATACAAGTACGATCCTGGTCTTTCTCATCTTTTAGCCTCCAAATCAATTTTAAGAGTCTATTCAAAACCGGAGGCCTTAATTCCTGCCCAAACAGGGAGTTACCAGCAATAAGACAGGATTGGAAGAACCTGATCTTATTAGAAAAGCCGGATTAACTCCGGCTAAAACGGTTGGCTAAAATTGATAGCAGTATATCACAGCAACTCCACCATCCGGTGACCAACCCCATCTCAGATTGGAGAGAAACTCACCCGCGCTAAAGCTCCGGCTTTGGTGGTACTGCTCCAGCATTTTTTCCTCCACACTTTTTACCAAGAAACTTGCGCCGGCACTTGCCGCAAAGATCAGACCGGTATATGTATTATAATTGCGCTCATAAGAGGATTTAGGCTCGGAAAACAGATAATAAAAAGCAGCCGCCGTCGATACCGCCCCGTTTAGTAACCGTTCTCTTTTGGCCTTTTCGGCACAGAAGACCAGACTGCTGTAGGCCGCATTCTCCCGTGCCACCGGGTCCTCGATGGTTTTTACATCCCGGTAATGGTTTTCCGCCTCTGAAGGCAAGGCCAAGGAAATGATCCCCGACCCAATTAAAAGCCCGGAACCGAAATACCCGAGCGTTTTTATCTCTCTTACATCATCTTCGCTCAATTCAGCATCGGGTTTAATGGAAGAAACTAAAATCCCGACCCCCACCCCGAGAGCTGTTGACGCCACTCCATTAATTGTCCGTTCCGTCTTCTTTGCTTGTGCCAGATTGTCAAGGAGTACTTCCGCGACCCGCACTGGCCAGCGTCTGCGATGCTGTCATCAGGAGCAAAAGACAACAGAGGAACAGACATTTGAACTGTTTCATCAGAAAGCCTCCTTATTTCAAATAAATCGTTATAATTATAACACAATCTTACTAAATATTCCATGACAACCAACTATTTCACTAATTTTACTATTTATAATAACGGATGTTTCAAAGTATCAACCGGGGCGTAATCATCGGTCAGGATCGGAACGTCAGCCAGCCAGGTTTCCTGAGAAACCATGGGGTGATCCACCAGGTGACGGACGAAAACAGAGACCTTCTCCCCGATCATTTCCCGGGCGGACAACTCATCCGCCTGCTTCTGCCAGGTTGCTTTCGACCGGAAACGTGGATCCACGGTGGCAATCAGAATAATATTCTGTTCTGCCGTATCATCCATCCCATCCCACCCGTAAACGGGAAAGATATAACGCTGGGGAAACACCGCGTCAAAAGTACGGGTCATCGCCCGGAACAGGCTGCTGTTCGGCCCGGTGAGCGTCCCAATAATATTAGAGACGACCACGCCGTCGGGGCCCAAAACCTGCCGGACCACCTGGAGAAACTCCCGGGTCGTGAGGTGATACGGGATCGTGCTTGCCGAATAAGCATCGATCACCACTAAATCATAGGGTGGCTGCTGGCCGCGGACAATTTTTTCCACGGCCTGCTGGACAAATAACCGGCCGTCTTGGGTAACCACCCGCAGCCGGGGGTCCTCCGGCAGCGCAAAATAGGTCCGCGCCACCTTGACCACTTCCGGATCGATCTCCACCACATCAACGGTTTGCAGGGAAGAATAATCGTGGAGAAACTTCATGGGCGCAGAGCCGCCCCCCAAGCCGATAAAAAGCACCCGTTCCGGCTGGGGATGGGCCACCACGCCCAAATGGAGGAAAGAGGTATAGGGAAAAACCATGTGCAAGGGGTCATCCAGATCGACCGCACTCTGCAGGGAATTATCAAAGCGCAGGTAACGCACGGACCCGTACTGGGTGACCTGCACGTGGTTATACAGGGTATCCCGTTCATAAAGCACCTCGCTCCGGCTTAACGCGTCCCGCCGGGCCGTAAGCCGCCAACAAAAGGCCAAAAGCGCAAGCAGCACCAAGACCACCACTCCGCCCAAGCGTCGGACCCAGAAAAGACCCGGCGCCAATCCTTGGTTCTGCTCCGCTCGGCAGCCGATGATCAAGAGGGCCAAGAAAAGCAGGAGCAGTCCGAGGGCGTGTACAATATTCCGGACCCCCGTAAGGGGAATCAGGAAAAAGGAAGTCACCAAAGTGCCAATGACACTTCCGGTACTGGCGATGGCCGATAAACGGCCAGCGATGTTCCCCAGGTTTTTCAGATCACGCCCGGCCAGTTTAACCGCATAGGGTGAAACGGTAGCCAGGAGAATACTGGGGAGAAAAAAAAAGGCGCACGCCGCCAGGAGGGAACCGGCGCGCGGTTCCAACCGCCCGCACAGAGCATTAACGGGGCCGGTCCAGAAAGGAAGAAAACCAATAAAAGCCCCGGCCCCCGCCAAAATGAGACCAATAACCAAGAAATAGGGGTAGCGGTCGGCAAGACGGCCGCCAAGATAATACCCGAGGGTCAAGGCCGCCATCACCACCACAATCAAAGAACCCCAGATGTAGATTGAACTGCCGAAGGTGGGGGCCAAAATCCGGCTGCCCACCATCTCCAGGGACATTAAAACGGCACCACTCAAAAATACGGTCAGCGTCAGCACCCGACCACTCCCTTTTCAGCTTGATTAACCACCTTATTCGCTCCTGACCGTTTTTTCCCTTTTCCGTCCCGTGTTTTTTCAGCTTCTTTCCTAATTGTGTTTTCCCGTGCTTCCTTCTTGTTCTCGACCAGCGTGCGGCAAAGGGGAAACTATTACCCTACAGTTTAATCACAACCGCCCGTTGGCGGTCCTGTGGTTGGATCCGGATCCCCAGGTCGGTGTGGATCCAATCCCCGTTTTCCACCGCCTGCACTGCGAAGACCCCCCGCAGAGTAATGGAGAAGGGTTTCCCGGTGTGTTGGACGTTGACGGTCATCGTCTCCTCCATCCGGCGGACGGTGGCCACCAGTTCTTTTTGGCCATTGGTGTTATGCACCGCGGTCTGCACGGTCTGCCCCTTTTCCACCGCAAAGACCTGGAGATCAACACCATCAACATAGTCATAGTCGGGTCGAGAGTCGGTACTGCCCACCGGCACGATGGAATTTGGGCGGACCATCAACGGCAAACTTAAGTAATCATGGGTTTCCCGCACCCACCGGCCCCCGGTCACCTCTTCGCCGGTGAAAAAGTTGGTCCAACGGCCTTCCGGTAGATAGTAGGAAACCTCACCCGTCGGATTAAAGACCGGCGCTACCAACAAGGCATCACCCAACATATACTGCTGGTCCAGGTAGGCGCAGGTGGGATCGGCCGTAAACTCCAGGACCATCGCCCGCAGGACCGGCAAACCCAGTTCCGTGGCCAGGCAGGCCTGGCGGTAGATATACGGCATCAACCGGCACTTCAGCTTCGTGAAATGCCGGACCACGTCCACCGCTTCCTCGTCATATAACCACGGCACCCGGTAAGAGTGGTTGCCATGCAAACGGCTATGGGAGGATAGCAACCCAAAAGCGGCCCACCGCTTATAAAGATCGGCCGGCGCCGTACTCTCAAACCCGCCAATATCATGGCTCCAAAAGGCAAACCCGGACAATCCCAGCGACAGTCCGCCCCTCAAACTCTCCGCCATCGAGGCATAGTCGGCTTCACAGTCCCCACCCCAGTGGACTGGAAACTGTTGGCTCCCGGCCGTTGCCGACCGGGCAAAAACCACCGCCTCCCCCGGCCCGCGCTTGGCCTGTAATAATTCAAAGACGGTTTTGTTGTAAAGATAGGAGTAGTAATTATGCATCTTTTCCGGATCGGACCCATCGCAATAAACCACATCCGTCGGGATCCTTTCCCCAAAATCGGTTTTAAAGCAGTCGACCCCCATATCGAGCAGGTCCGTCAATTTCCCCTGGTACCAGCGGCGGGCCTCGGGATTGGTAAAGTCAACAATCCCCATCCCCGGTTGCCACTTATCCCACTGCCAGACTTCACCGCCGGGTTTTCGCAACAAATAGCCCTGCGCTTTGCCCTCAGCAAACAAGGGCGAACGTTGGGCGATATAAGGATTGATCCAAACGCAGATCTTTACCCCTTTTTTCTTTAAACGTGCCAGCATGGCGGCGGGTTCGGGAAAGACCCGCCGGTCCCATTGGAAATCGCACCAGTGGTACTCGCGCATCCAAAAGCAGTCAAAATGGAAGACCGACAGGGGAATCCCCCGTTCCAACATCCCGTCGACAAAGCCCGTCACCGTCTGCTCATCGTAGTCCGTGGTAAAGGAGGTGGTGAGCCAGAGCCCGAAGGACCACGCCGGCGGTAAGGCCGGTCGCCCGGTCAACGCGGTGTAACGGGTGAGCACCTCCTTCATGGTGGGACCGTAAATCACGTAGTAGTCCAGACTCTCCCCGGCCACACTAAACTGAACCTTGGAGACTCTTTCGGTCGCCACCTCATAAGAGACCCGCTCCGGATGGTTGACAAAGACCCCGTAGCCGTGATTCGTCAGATAAAAGGGGACATTCTTATAAGCTTGCTCACTGCCGGTGCCCCCATCCGCATTCCAAATCTCCACCGTTTGCCCGTTCTTCACTAGCGCCGTAAAGCGCTCCCCCAAACCGTAGACACATTCCCCCACACCCAAATCCAGTTGTTCCCGGACGTAGGTCTCCTTGGCCGCGGTGGTAATATACCCGAGACTCCGGTACCGGCTCCCTGTTAACCGACGGTCATCGCCCAAAAAGTCCAAGGCCCATTTCTCTTTCGTCACTTTCGCCGTCAACGCCCCGCTCCGGAAATAAACCGCCTCCGCGGTTTCGTCGATCTCGACCGCCGTCGCCTCCCCTTGCCGGACCGGGAAAAATGGTCCCCGCGCGTCCCCCCCGGCAAAATGCTGAAACTGCACCCGGATGACGTTGGGCAGGGGTGACGAAAGGGTAATCCTGAACAAAGCACCATCCAAAGTGTCACCCCGGTGCCGGATATGGCGCCCCGGAGCGTAAATGGTGACCATGTTGTTTTCAATCTCAACGTCATGGACTTCCAGGGGACTTTGAATGGTAATCCCTTCTTTCAACAGCCATTTCCCGTCGGTAAACTTCATGGTCTCTTCTCCTTCCCTTCTTTTTCCCGGCACCGCCCTCCGGCGGTGGGTTTACTCCTTGTTTAAACCAGTTTGACCCAATACTCCTCCCCGGCCGCGGCTAAAAAGGCCACAACCGGATGGGCGGCCACGGTTTCCGCGACCGTGTCCGCCCGGTGAAGAACGCGGATTGTTTGCGCTTCCTTGGGTACTTGCTGCAGGCGGACGCGACACCACCCGTCGTGGGCCGCCCGGATCCGGGCGGCTTTGAAGATGTGCCGCTGCCATTCCAGGTCCACGGTAAAACCGCCCCGCGCCCGGAGCCCGGTGACCCGGCCACTGGCCCAAACCGGGGGCAACGCCGGTAAAAGAGAAAGTTCACCGGCATGGCTTTGCAACAACATCTCGGCGATCCCCGCCGTCGCCCCAAAGTTGCCATCGATCTGAAAAGGAGGATGATTGGCAAACAGATTAGGCAGCGTTGCCTGGGCCAACATAGCCCGGAGGTTGGCCCAAGCCGCTTCCCCCTCCTCCAACCGCGCCCAAAGGTTGATGGTCCACGCGCGGCTCCATCCGGTCTGACCCCCGCCATGGGCCAGACGGCGCTCCAGGGTCCGCCGGGCGGCCGCAGCCAACCTGGGCGTTCCCCGCAACGTAATTAAACTCCCCGGGTATAAAGCAAACAAGGGAGACAGATGCCGGTGACCCGGTTCGGCTTCGGGATAGTCCTGGGCCCATTCCTGAATCTGCCCATAGCGGCCGATGCGGATGGGCGGGAGTTGTGCCCGTATTTCTTGGAGACGGGCCGCAAACTCCGCGTCCACCTGGAGAAGCCTGGCAGCCTCGATACAACACGTAAAAAGCGCCGTCAGGATCTGACTATCCATGGCCGGACCGGCACAGAGCGCGGCCCGTTCGCCATTGGCTAGCAGATAGGTGTTTTCCGGTGACACCGACGGACAAGTGACCAGATACCCTTGTTCGTCGGGGATCAGAAAATCCAGAAAGAACACGGCCGCCTCCTTCAGCATGGGATAGGCCTCTTCAAGAAAAGCCGGATCTTTGGCGAACGCATAATGTTCCCAGAGGTGCAAACAGAGCCAGGCGGCGCCCAAGGGCCAATACGTCGCCGGGAGCCAAACGTCCTGGGGCGCGGTGTCCGCCCAGATATCAGTATTGTGGTGGGCGACAAACCCACGGCAGCCGTACATCTCCTGTGCGGTACGGCGGCCGGTGACCCGCATCCGCGCCAGCAGGGCAAAAAGGGGGAGATGGCACTCGGGCAGGTTACACACTTCCGCCGGCCAGTAGTTCATCTGGGTATTAATATTCAGTGTGTACTTGCTGTCCCAGGGCGGCAGCATCTCTTGGTTCCACAGGCCCTGCAGATTGGCGGGGAGGCTCCCCGGACGGCTGCAGCTGATCAACAGATAACGGCCAAATTGGAAATAAAGCGCCACCAAACCCGGATCCTCCGCCCCCGCCTGAAAACGCCGCAACCTTTCATCGGTGGGCAAATCCTCCCCGGCGGACACGGCATCCGTCCCCGATAGCGTCAGGCTCACCCGTTGGAACAGGTTTTGGTAGTCCTTGATATGCTCCGCCCGTAGACGCGCATAAGGAAACCCGCTCACCTGGGCCAGTTGGTCAAGGCAGGCGGTTTCCACCTCCGGAGACCGGTAAGTGGTGGCCGCGGTAACTAGCAGCGTAACAGCGTCTGCCTGCTCCACCACCAAATGTTCGCCCAAGGTCGAAACCCGGCCCCCTTCCGCCACCGCCCGGACCGCCACACAGAACTCCATCCCCGCTTTACCACCGGCCTGCCCCAGCAGGCGGAGGGTGTCGCCGGCCGCAACGGTCTTCTCCAGATAGCGTCCCCGGCGCAACCGGGCCAGAAAAGAGATACAACCCGGCCGGTTGGCAGCTAAACGCAGCACCAACACCTGATGGACGGCACTGGCGAAATACTCCCGGGTAAATTCGACCCCTTCCAGGTGGTAAGCGACTTGCACCAAAGCTTTGTTTAAATCCAAAACCCGCCGGTAAGCGTGGACCGGTGCCTCCTTGGCCGGTGGATACTGGTAGGCTTCGGACCGCAGCCGCTCCGGTTGAAAATAAAGATACAGGTCCCCGAGGGGCAGATAATGGCGCTGGCTCTCCGGTGTCCCGGAAAGTGTTAGAATCGCCAGTTGTTCCGCTTTTTTGATCTCCCCGGCCAGGATTAAACGGCGAATCTCCGGCAGATAGCGGCGGGCATCCGGGTTGATCCGGTCCACCGGCCCACCGTACCACAGGCTGTCCTCGTTCAACTGAAGATGCTCGGCCGGGACCCGTCCGTAGACCATTGCCCCCAGGCGGCCGTTGCCAATGGGTAAGGCTTCCTCCCACACCTCCGCTGGCCGGTCGTACCATAAACACAATCCTTTTTCTCCTGCTGTTTGGTCCATTCCTCTCCTCCAATCCAAGCTTCCGCCCGCCAACAAACCCAGCGCAAAAGGAAAAATAGGAAAGGGTGGCCCCCTTTCCTATTTTCCTTTGTTCCACGGGACAGGAGGGTCCTGTTGTCCTCTAATCATTCCAAAGCTTAATCCGGTCTTTAACCAGTTGCGTAAAGATGGCTTCTGCTTTGCGAATGCCCAAATCGATCAGCTCTTGCTGGAAGCTGTCCCACAGCCGGTCAAAGTCGGCCGGTTTCGCCAAAACGATCTCGGGAATCCGTTTCTTACAGAGGTCGTCACAGCGTTGCAGCGGAATGGTCAAGTCCTCAATCATCGGGGTGGGAATCTGCCAGGCCGCCCCCCAAGGTTTAAGCGGAAACTCGCTCTTTTGCGGGAAGAGGTCAATCCACATTTCCGCGCCATAGGCGGCCAGGACTTCTTTTTCGATCGCGGAGTAGCGCTGTTTGATATAGTCCTTCGTCGTCGGTGTGTAAGGATTACCGGTGGGATCCAACTGCCCGTCGCCCCGCTGCGGGAAGGGGTAGACATAAAGGCCAACCCCGGTCTCTCTGATATAGTTGGGGTCATTGGTCCGACGGGCAAACTCCTCCGGCGGAATGACCCGTTTCCCGTTGACCACCTGGTAGTTTACACCCTCAATTCCCCAGTTCACCAGGACCTGCGCTTCATCGGAGGCCATCCAGTCTAAAAACTTAAACGCCGCTTCTTTATGTTTCGAGGTGACCGAAATCCCAATTCCCCAGCTGGCCGAGTAGCCCGGGTCCCAAAGATCGGCCCGTTTGAACCGTTCATCCAGAACAATCGGGTAACTTCCGTAGGTCCGCTCAAACTTGCCGGCTTGCCGTAGTGCCCTTTCCGCCTCTTCAAACTGCCACCTTTGGTCGGTCAGCGCCAGCACCCGGCCTTGGGCAATTTTGGCTTTATACTGGTCATACTTCTGCACAAAGCTCTCCGGATCCAAGAGCCCGATATCATTCATGTGGTTCAACCAACGGAAGTACTCTTTCTCTTCCGGACGGCGAATGTGGTAGATCGCTTCATAGGTTTCCGGATCGATGTACCACTGCCCGTCATCGGGACCGCCGGTCGCCGCCACCGCCGGGTTGGTCACTGTGATCAAGAAACGCCAGTCATCCGCCAGCAAAGAGAGGCCGATGGTGGGCCGGCCGTCGATGGTCGGGTATTTCTCCATATACGCCTTGATCGCATTTTCAAAGTCCTTCAAAGTCCGCATCGGTGGATAACCCAGTTCTTTAACCACCGCATGTTGCAGCTGGAAGCCGCTGACATCCCAGATCTCGGAATCGACCCCAAAACAACCCAGATAATAGATGGACGGGTCCTCCAGACTGTAGCGCATCCGTTTCAAATAGGGACCGTAAAGCTTTTTGATGTTATCCCCATATTTCTCGATGTAGGGCGTGAGGTCGATGAAAGCCCCGGCATCAACAAACTTGCCGGCACCCTTGTGGAAGATGAGGTCGGGATATTCACCGCTGGCGATCATCAGGGTAATCCGTTCCTCCGGATCGCCCACCGGATACTCGATGTCCAGTTTGATCCCGGTCCGTTTGGTAATCTCCCGGCCGATGGGATCTTCAAACCCGGTGTAGTTGGGGTTGATGTCATAAGAAAACATCTTCAAGACCAAAGGTTTTTGTGCCCCCAAGACCGAGCCAACCCCCAAACCAACCAAAAGGACCACACAGACCAGATGAAACAGGAAAGCACGTCGTCTTTGCAAACTATCTCCTCCTTAATCAGTTTTATTTATCCGTCTCCCTTGCGGGGTTAACAACGGAGTTATAAGGTTTAACTCTTGAGGGCGCCCAGGGTGAGCCCTTTCACAAAGTATTTTTGAAGGAAGGGGTAAACAAACAGAATCGGCAGGGTAACCACGATCGTGATCGCCGCCTGAATGGATTCCGGGGAAGTCCGGGGCGCATTATACTCGTTCATCCCGTAAATGCTGCTGGTGGTGGCACTGGTCACGTCTTGCAAAATACGCATCATTTCATACTGTAAAGTGGTCAGAGCACGGTTGCCACTGCAATAAATGTAGGTGTCAAACCAGCTGTTCCACTGTCCCACCGCGATAAAGAGCGCAATCGTGGCCAAGATCGGTTTGCAAAGCGGAAAGATGATCCGGAAAAAGATCGTCAGTTCATTCGCCCCGTCCAGTTTCGCCGATTCGGTCAGGCTTTCCGGCAACGTATCCATGTAGGCCCGGATCACAAAAACGTTCCACCCGCTAATCAGCCCCGGTAAAATGTAAACCCAGAAGTTATTCATTAACCCCAGCTTCCGGACCAACATAAATTCGGGAATGAGGCCGCCGGAGACATACATCGTCAGGATGAATAAAGCCGACACCAGCCGGCGGGCGATAAACTCCCGGCAGCTGATGACATAAGCCACCATCGCCGTACTGATTAGGCCGAGAACCGTACCGGTGATGGTGCGTAACAGTGACATGTTAAACCCGATGACCAGATTGGGATAGGTAAAGACCTCCCGGTAGTTGTTCCAAGTAAAAACCCGCGGCCAGAGGTAAATCCCCCCCTTTACCGTATCCAAAGCATCATTAAAAGAGATGGCCAAGACATTTAAAAACGGATATAAAGTGATCACCCCAATTAAAACCATGACACCATACAGAAAAACCTGGAAAAGCCGTTCCTTTGTTTTTCCGCGCCGCATCCTTTTGCCTCCCGCCCACTTTTGTTTGGTCATAGTAAAGGTTATAAAACAGCTCGGTCGTCGTTAAACCGCCTGATTATGAAGTTGGCCAGGAAGAGTAGAACAATGCTGACCGCCGATTTAAAGATCCCCACCGCGGTCCCGTAGGCATACCGCGCCACCCGAATCCCGTAAGTCAGCGCGTAAAGGTCCAGAACCTCCGAATAGTCTTTGACCATATTGTTCTGGAGCAGAAACTGTTTTTCAAAGCCAATATTGATCAAATTACCGATGGACATGATCAGCATGATAAAAACAACCGGCCGGATCCCCGGCAGAGTGATGTGCCAAATCTGACGAAAGCGTCCGGCCCCGTCCATCTGGGCCGCTTCGTATAAATTACCGTCAATCCCCATGATCGCCGCCAGAAAAATAATGGAGTTCCACCCGAGTTCTTTCCATAAATCGGCAATGGTTACGATCCCCCAAAAGTACTCGCCTTTGGCCATAAACAAAATGGGTTTATCGGTCAACCCCAACGCCAGCAAGAGTTGGTTGACCGGCCCGCCAATCGCCAGCAGTTTGGTGAAGATCCCGGCCACCACCACCCAAGAAACAAAGTGGGGTAAGTAGGAGATGGTCTGGATGATCTGGCGGAAATAACGGCGGCCAATCTCATTAAGGAGAATGGCAAACATGATTGGGAAAGTATAACCGCAGAGCAAACTGAGTAAACTCATGGCGATTGTATTCCGGAGCACCAGGTAAAACTGGCGGTCGTGGAAAAGCTCAACGAAATATTTCCACCCCACCCAGGTCTGTTCGGCAAAAGAGAGATGGGGTTTATAGTCCTGAAAAGCCATGGTCCAACCCCAGATCGGGATATACTTGAAGATGATTACCCAGACGACAAAAGGTAAAACCATCAGGAACAGGTACCTTTGCTGGTAAATTTGACGCATGATTTTTCTGCCCCAGGTGGGTGCCGCCGGGTCCGGCATGCTGTAAATTAGAGGTTGCGTGCTTCCTTTCGCTGGTCTCATTTTCGCTCTCCTTGTGTCACTATTATGTCACGGTTTGGTCACACCGCTTTTCGCGGAAAGAGAGAACTATTTCGTAACACTACTATAACAAATCGGCAACACAAATGGTACCGGAGGAATTCGCAGTCTTTTCCCGGAACAATTAGAGATCAAAAAAAAGCACCCCAAAAGTATCCCGTTCACCGGCGCTGGGGTGCACTTCATCGCGAAAGAAAAAACGGCCCGCATCATTCATTCCTGAAAGGATTTCTTATAGACCGACGGGCTAACCCCGTAACGTTTTTTAAATTTATGATTAAAGTAGTCCAGATCCATATACCCCACCCGGGGAGCAACTTCGTTGACTTTTAACCCCTTCTGCAACAATTTGGCTGCTTCCGTTAGACGCACCTGCTCAAGATAGGCTTGAAAACTCATTCCGGTACGGTTCTTGAAAATCTTCCCCAAATAGCCCGGATTGTAGTTGAGTAGTTTCGCCAGATCCTCCAGTTTAAGGCGGCGGTGATAGTTTCGTTGCACGTAACCGATTATTTTCTGGATCACCCCATCCGGCCTGGATTGCACCAAGTAATCGGAGATGGCGGTTAGCTTCTCCCGAAAATACTCATGGAGTTCACGGAGGGTTGGACAGCTATATACCGCGTCCAAGAGGGCGGGGTCTGCTTCCTCTTCCGCCCACGGCCGCTTTTCTTCGGCACTCAGATCCAGCCGGTTCAGGACCACCAAAAAGAACCGGAGGTAGGCTCCCTTAATCCTATCTGGAGTACAATTCTGGAGCGCAACTTGCTCCCGGAACACCCCTAAAAGCTCGTTGATGAGCGGTTTATGGTTAAAATCCACCGCCATGCACAACCGCTCAACCAGTTCGTCCTCCCCCGCCACCTTGGCCCCGTCGCCGGCAGTCCGCAGCACTGGATCGGCTTTTCCCTTTTTTTCCGGTTCACCGGCGACAAAAATCCCCCGGTTGGTGATGAACAACTGCCGGAATAATTCGCGGGCCTGCCGGTAAGAGTGTCCCAACTGTTCCAGTTCGTCAACGGCTTGGCCAACGGCGAAGAATGGATCAACTCCGGTCAGCCGGTGAAAGGCCGTGCTGATCTGTTGTAAAACCTGATGCGGATCGACCGCCGCTTCATCCTTAAGGATAAAAACCAACGCGCTCCGCCCGTTCGCCTCCGGTTGCGGACGCATATGGGTGGCGGCAAAATAACCGACAGCCGCCGGGTAGGCGGCCAGGATTTTCTCTGCTGTCTCCTGCTCCCGACCGGGTTCACCCTGGAACACCAAAAAACCCACCCGGTACTTGGTCCACGGTAACTGTAATTGGGGGATCTGTAAAGCCCGGGCCACCAACTCCGGATCAACGTTCCCCCAACACAATTCGGCCATAATCTTCTCGGTGACCAGAGAAAGCGTGGACACATCAGGATTTTCCGCTTTCAGCTTGGCAATGACCGCATAAGCCTTCTTTAGTTGCGCTTCTAATTCCTCCTCCTCAATGGGTTTGAGGATGTAACCCAGCACCCCCAGGTTAATCGCCTGCTGGGCATAGGCAAACTCCGAATAACCGGTCAGGATCAAAGCCTGGACATTGTGGCCTTCTTTTCTTAAGGTCGCTAACATCTCCAGACCATCGACGGCCGGCATTTTTATATCCAATACCAACAAATCAGGTTGGAGGGAACGGACTTTCCGCAAACCTTCCCGCCCATTGGCCGCCTCGCCACAGATTGTAAACCCATGCCGGCCCCAGTCGACGATGGTTTTCAGTCCCTCCCGAATCAGTGGTTCATCATCGATAATGAGCACCTTAAACACTGGCTTCCCCCCTCCATGGCAACCGGACTTCCACTTCGGTTCCTTGGTGTAAGCGACTGCTAATCCGCAAGCCGTAGTCGTCCCGGTAAAACAGTTTCAAACGCTGCTGCAGGTTTTTCAGGCCGATATGTTTTCCCGGCTCGCCGGCCTCCTCTCCCAGCAGCCTTTGGACCGCCTCGATTGCGGCGGCACTCATCCCCACTCCATCATCGCGCACCAGGATCGACAGGTAGTCCCCGGACCGGGATACATCAACCCAAACCCGCCCTTTGCCCTCCTTCTTTTCCAAACCGTGCACCACCGCGTTTTCCACCAACGGTTGGATAGTCAACGGTAAAAGCGGAAAGGTTTTCGCCTCTTCCGCCACCCGAATCTGGTATTCCAGTTTGTCGCCAAAACGGAATTTCTGAAGCGCAAGGTAGTCAACGACCAAGCTCAACTCGGCCTCCAAAGTCGTTAGTTCACTGCCTGTTTCCAGATTACGGCGGAGGAGTTTCCCAAGGGTCTTGACGATCTGGGCCAGTTCGGATTCGCCCCGGCTGTGGGCTTTCATCCGGATTGTCTCCAAGACATTAAAGAGAAAATGGGGATTCATCTGGTTGGCCAGCATATTGAGTTTGATATCCCGCTGCTCAATCTCCAGTTGTTTTTTTTCCAGTTTAACCTGGTAGTTTTCGGCCAAGAGCCTTTTGATGCTTTGCACCATTTGGTTGAGGTGTTTGGACAACTGCCCAATCTCATCCCGGCCGGCAATGGCCAAGGAATAATCAAGATCGCCCGCGGCAATCCGGTGGGCACCGGTCTTTAAAAGAAGAATCCGCTTGGTCAGAAAACGGGAAAACACAAGGATCAAACCGAAAGACAAAGCCAGGCTCAAGCCGATAATCGTCATGCCCAACCGGTTGGCCCGCTTGGCCCGGGCCACGATCGCCTCCACCGGAAAAAGGGAAACGATCTGGAGACGGCCATAGTTGGGGGCAAGGGAGATCGGATCGGCAATCACTTGATAAACCTCCCCCCGGTACTCCAATTCCCGGAGGATGTTCTCGCCAACCGTGATTCCGTCCAAGTTCACCGCCGACGCCGTACTGCCCACCAGAGTCCGGTCGGACGCAGCCACAATATTCCCAAACTCATCGATTAACATGGTCTCAAAACTTTCTTGGCGGAGGATATTGAATAAATGTTCCGGATTGAGGCTGACCGTTAAGACCCCCAACGGTTTCGTCGCCGTGATTGAACGGTAAAGGGTAAAAAAGGATTTCCCCGTTTCGGGAAAGTGAATGTAATGCCAGCCCACCCTCCCTTTACTGCTTAATGCCCTTTGGTACCAGTCGGTCTCCTGAATCTCCGGGGTCACTTTCATCACGTTCCAGCTATCCAAAAGGGTGGGGTTGGTCGCATAAACCCGGACGAGAATGATTTCGCTGTAGAGGTTCGGAAACTCATCCAGAGTCAACTGGTTACGGTAGGCGTTCACCACTTCCCAGGTTGAAGTGAAAGACCGCTCCAAAACCTCCTCCAAATTCCGGTCCAAATAATACTTGTTGGCGACAATCATCGAAACTCGCAACGCCTCAAGAACCCGCTTTTTAATCCGTTCCACGCTATAATGGGCTTCGTTCACCGCTTGGTCCAACGCCAAACGGTACATGGTGTTGGTGAGAATGGAGCCCACCAGTAAAACGGGGACAAGAACAACCAGGATATAGGAAAGAATGAGCTTCTTAAGAATGCTGACGTCATTAATCCGGTTGCGTAGTTTTCGCCAGTCCTGACAG
The DNA here is from genome assembly GCA_036562545.1 of Capillibacterium sp. Lineage (GTDB taxonomy): Bacteria > Bacillota > UBA4882 > UBA10575 > UBA10575 > Capillibacterium. The sequence continues at coordinate 16,716 of DATCJZ010000009.1, forward strand.
GCCCGGAAAAGGATCTTCCCCATACGCGCTCCCATCCCGCTTTAAACTTTTTCGTACCGAGGTTGAACTTCGTAAATTTTATAAGGTAGTTAATAAATTCAGGTTTTGGTTACTGTAATTATATTAAACATTATCTAAACATTCAAATTTCGTCAAGCGCCCGGTCATAACCGCCGTAAATATTATGTTACAGTTGTATTAATCTCCTGTTTATAGTATACTAACATTGAAGAAGGGGTTTCATTTAAGTTTAGGACAAGGGACAGAATAAAATTTCCACCCTCGACGCGGGGGGAATCAGTTATAACTATATAACTATCATCACAATATAATTAGGAGGGGTAAGAGATGTTTCAAATGTTAACGGGGAATCAGAGTGGGGAAGATGTCAGGTCGGTCGTGGCCAAACTTATTGCCACCATCCGCCAACCCCAAATGAAGCTGGTCATGTTTTTTTCCAGTAAAAAATATGACATCAAAGAAGTGGCGAAAATCTTCAAAGAATACTTGCCCGATGTTCATGTCGTTGGCTGTACAACCGCCGGTGAACTCAGCAACCAGGGTTTTACCGAAGGCAGTATCTCCGCCTTGAGCATTGCCGCCGATGATTTTGAAGCGGCTCCGTATTTAATGAAAGAAATCAACCGCAAAGTCTTGTTTGCCAAGGATGATATCATCCGCGTGGCCGAGACAATCGGGCTCTCCCAGGATTCAGAGGATGGGTTTATCCTCACCTTGATTGATAGCTCTCAGGCGGCTGAAGAAAAAATCCTGTCCCTGCTGCGTAATAATTTCCCCAAACTGGACATCGTGGGCGGCAGCGCCGCGGACGAGGATTTCAAAGAGACGCTGGTTAGTGTGAACGGGGAAACAATGGAAAATGCCGCCGCCATTGTTTTTGTCCGCACCTCCCATGAAATGCTCTTCCATAAAGAGAACATTTACACCCCGACCGACATCCAATTGGAAGTCACCAAGGCCAATATCCAACAACGACTGGTCCTTGAATTGAACGGGAAACCCGCCGCGGAAGAGTACGCCCGAATCTTAGGGATCGACGTCGGTTATTTGCGGGAAAATTTCCGGGATGTCTTCTTCTCCAACCCGCTCGGCCGTACCTTTGGTGAAGATATCTGGATTACCGCGCCGACCTCAATCGTTGACGACAAAGCGATCGCCTTTGCTTCTTTAATCCTCCCCGGCACCAGGGTGAAACTACTCAAACCCGTTGACGCGGTGGCAGAAGCGGTCAAAACGGTAGAAACCATCAAGCAAAAGCTGCCGAATTGTAAAGGAGCGATCCTTTTCAACTGTCTCCTGCGGTACCTGCAGTTCAAGCAGGACAACCAAACAGAGATTATCGCCCGGGAGTACGCAAAGCTCGGTCCGATCTGTGGTTTCAACACCCATGGCGAGCAACTCCAACGGCACCATATGAACCAGACCCTTACTTTAGTGGCGTTTGGCGACTAAACTGCAGTCGCTAATCGCCCCCAAACTGTGAGGCTGATTTTTAAAAAAAATGAGGCTGTTCACATCGAAACATTATGTTTGCTGTGCACAGCCTCATAATAATTTAAGATCAAATTTGCCTTTGGCAAGCCATTCTAACTTTTTCTCTTCATTACTTTATTGTGCGGACTTAATTAACGGGACACAATCCTGTTGGTTTGGGTAAAAGACCACACATCCCGCCAAATATGGATGGTCAAGGATCAGACCGTGCCTTTCTTTCCGGATCAACCATAGCATATAGGCATCGCCACCACCGGCAAGGATAAAAAGGAGACCATACCAGGCCGCCGGCCCGTAACCGGAAACCAAACCCAGCAAGTATGGGAGAAAGCCCAAAACAACGGTGGGCAAGGCGCACAGCAAAGCGTATTGGGGCATGGAAAGCGGTTCGGCACAATGACAGTAAGGGGTAAGGGTTGCCCAGTCGACCCCAAAGTGGATCGACCGCCACTTTTTCTTGGTAAAAGCCGCTCCTACGGCCCCGTGAATCAATTCATGAAGGACAATTCCCGCCAGCATAACCACAATAAACAACAACCAGAAACCGGCCCCGGAGGCGCGCTCACCAACCCCGTTGACCACAATATAGAGTCCACCGAGAACAAGCACAACCGGCAAAGTCATCACGAGAGCCATCATTTGCGCTTTTAGCATACTAAATGACAAATTCTTTTCCGTATAGCCCTTTTCCAGCAACTCCTCCCGAATAGCGTTGAATTTCTGCAGCCATTTCCTTTGGTGCGGAGTTAAATTCTTCTCTTTTTACCCGGTTAATTCCCGCTCATTCCTTGGTTTTTCCAATAATTTCCCACCTCCTCGCAACGTTATTTATTTTACCATATTTTCCGAAAGTTGGGCACAACGTTTTCAACTTACTCAA
>DATCJZ010000018.1:0-52492 GCA_036562545.1 Capillibacterium sp.
GGGCTTGCCCGGCCTTGGACAGCACCAGCGTGATCGCCGCCGTCGTGGTCGTCTTCCCGTGGTCCACGTGGCCGATGGTGCCAATGTTCGCGTGCGGTTTCGTCCGCTCAAATTTTTGCTTTGCCATTTCTGATCCTCCTCTATCATCCATTATGGGTAACGCAAATATCTCTATATTCTCCTCAAAAGATAAAATTCCTTCATTACATAACATAGATTCTCCGCCGGTCGCCGATTTAATCCAGCCCGTCCTTCCCGGCCAAAAAGAAAAAAAGACTACCGGACGGGGATAGTCTTTCCGTTATGTAAAAGGCAATTCCTCTTTTCCAAATATAAAAAATGGAGCCCTCAAGCAGAATCGAACTGCTGACCTCATCCTTACCATGGATGCGCTCTACCTACTGAGCTATGAGGGCTCTTGGTTGCGGGGGAAGGATTTGAACCTTCGGCCTCCGGGTTATGAGCCCGACGAGCTACCAGCTGCTCCACCCCGCGATTTATTTTGGATGGTGGAGGGGGAAGGATTTGAACCTTCGAAGCGTTCACGCAACAGATTTACAGTCTGCCCCCTTTGGCCACTCGGGAACCCCTCCGTCAATCGCAAAAATAATTATACTATAGCCTGCTTATGCTGTCAACAATATTTTTCAAAAACAATTTGGAGAAAAATGGCTCACCCCTTGAAATTGGTCTCCTCCCGCTTTTCCAGATAACGCTCGAGTTTTCTCTTCACCCGTTGCAACGCGTTGTCAATGGATTTGACATGCCGGTGCAAGTCTTTGGCGATCTCCTGATAGGAGCGGCCGTCCAAATAGGAGACCAACACACGCCATTCCAAATCACTTAAGAATTCACCCATTTTATTCTCAATATCCACGTACTCTTCCCGGCTGATCACCAATTCCTCCGGATCGGTCACCTTGTTGCCGGAAATAACATCCATTAACGTCCGGTCCGATTCTTCGTCATAAATCGGTTTATTTAAGGAAACATAAGAATTCAACGGGATGTGTTTTTGCCGGGTGGCCGTCTTAATTGCGGTGATAATCTGACGGGTGATACAAAGTTCGGCAAAAGCGCGAAAAGAAGCCAACTTGTCATGGCGGAAATCCCGGATCGCTTTATAAAGACCGATCATTCCTTCTTGAATGATATCTTCCCGGTCGGCGCCAATTAAAAAATAAGAACGGGCTTTGGCGCGGACAAAATTTTTGTACTTATTAATTAAATATTCTTGAGCGCCAATGTTACCTTGTCTGGCGGCTTCGACAATTGCTTCATCCATCATGTTATCATAGATTTCGTAGTTTTTTTGTGCATTAGCCCCCACTAGCATCGCCTCCAGACAAATAAAGATATGTCCTATCTTAATTCACTTTACTAACCATTATACAACAGGGGATCCGGCCCGTCAAGGCAATTAAAGTTATCGACGCCATAGATAGCTGGATTAATTACATAATACCGGCTGTCTTTTGTTTTGCTTTCGGGGAAAGAACCGCCCCCTTTCAGCCCTCCGGCTGCTTCCGGCGGCAGCGTTGCACCTCATAGAGGAGGATCCCGGCCGCCACCGAAACATTGAGGGAGGAGACCCGGCCCCACATGGGAATCGAAAGGAGCAAGTCACACTTCTCCTTGGCCAGGCGGGAAATCCCCCTGCCTTCGCTGCCCAGTACCAAGCAGAGGGGTAACTTCAGATCAAAAGTGGTCGTCCAGAAATCAATCCCCTCCCGGTCGGCCCCGATCACCCAGCAACCCTTGGCTTTCAGTTCTTCAATCCCGCGGACGGTATTTTTCACTGTGGCAACAGGCAAATAATTGGCGGCCCCGGCCGAGGCTTTCAGGACAGTCGCGCTCAAACCGGCCGCACGGCGCTCGGGGAGCACCACCCCATGGGCGCCGGCCACCTCCGCGGTGCGAATAATACTCCCTAGATTATGCGGGTCTTCCACCCCGTCCAATAAGCACAGAAGGGGAGGGACTCCTTCCGCCCGGGCCTTGGCGAGCAGATCATCAACGGTCACCGGCGCCAGAGGTTCAGCCAAGGCGAGCACCCCCTGGTGTTTGGGGGTGGCAGCGTACCGGTCCAGCTCGCTTTTGGCCCGGTATTCCAAAGGAACCCCCTGTTCTTCGGCCAAGGCGACTAAAGCCTCGATTTGGGGGCCATGGGCCTGTTCGGCAAGGATTACCTTTTTCAAGCAGCGCCCCGCCCGCAAGGCCTCCAAAACCGGATTCCGCCCTACTAAGACCTGTTCCTCTTCATGTTCATGCCACGCCATGGGCGGCCTCCACCTCCTCCTTTGTATAAGGCCGGCCGCAGCTCAACGCCCCTTCGGCGCATTTCCCCTGCACCAGACAGGAAGGGCCGGAGGCGCGAAAGAGAAGGGGGGCCACCTTGAGGGCCTCCGCCCGCACTTGCCAGGCCAGGGCCCGGATCTCCCACTGGGCCCGCCGGCAGCAGCGCAAAGCCAAAAAGTGGAGCAGGCTGCGGGCGTTCATCGTCATGATCAACTGCGTCTGACAGGCATTGGGCAGTAAATAGCGGGCATCTTCTTTCGGGATACCAAGGGCGGCAAGGCGCCGGTATCCCTCCCGGATCGCGGTAATGACCTTCTCAAACTCTTCTTTGGCCGCCGGATCGGCCGCCACCGTCGGCGGGACGACCACCCCAAAGGAATCTTCGTTCACATAACGTTGGGAACGCTGGGAATAAGAGGCAATCCGGTGACGCACCAGTTGATGGCTTAGAGCACGGCTGACGCCGGAGATGGCAAAGGTAAAACTGACATGTTCATAAGGGGAGAAATGGCCGTAAGCCGAGAGTTTTCCCAGGAATTCCTCTTGTTTTTCCCGGGTGAACCCGGCCCACACCGTTTCGGCGTCCTGGGGCGCATAACAAAGGCGGGCCGCCGTCGCCACCACCCGGTCCGGCTCGGGGGTATAGGTCAAGAGCTTTACTTCCATTCTTTTTCCTCCCTCTGTTCCGCTAAATCCTCCCTCTCCTCCGGGGGGGCTTTCCCTTCCGTTTTTAAATAATTAAAACCGGCCGCCATCAACTCTTCCATCCTTTCCCGCCGTCCGGTAAGATACAAATAACCCAGGAGACTCTCCCAGGCCGTACTGTACCGGTAGGTGACGGGGTCGGTATGGGCGGGAACATGTCCGCTCTTTTGGTTGCGGCCTTTCCGGATCAAGTCCTTTTCCTCCGCCGTGAGCTGCGGCGTGAGATAACGGACAATCCGCGCCTGGGCCTCCGCCCGGACATACTTGATGGCTTCCCGGTGCAACTCGCCGGTATTATGATAGGCCGGATCCCAAAGCAACTGTTCCCGGATATAGACTTCGTAAAGGGCATCCCCCAGATAAGCCCAGAGGGCCGGGGACAACTCGTCGGCCTTTGGCAACAATCCAACTTCCTTCCTGCGTATGCGTTTTAATCGGCAAAAACCTGCACTTCGCCATAGACTCCGTCGTAACCGGGGCGTACGGTCAAGAGGCCCTCCCGGACCCGGCGCACGCCTTCGGCCACTTTTTCCCCGGCGGTTTTCGCCAGTTCCGCCCAGGGGGTTTCCCGGAGAATCCTTAGTTCCGGCCCATGGGTCAAAAGGATTTGCTCATAAATCCTTTGCACCCGTTTGGTCTGCGCTCCAGTGCCCTCGGCGGCGGCAATGATCTCCACCAGGGGCAGAAGCCGCTGGGCCGGGCGGTGGGCAGGAGGTTGTCCGGGGCTTTCCCGGTCGGCCAGAAGTTCCACCCGGTGAAGGACGCCGACGGTCACCGGACGGCCGCAGACCGGGCATTTGCCACCGGCGCGCCTGGTCTCCCGGGGCGACCAACAGACGCCGCAGGCCCGGTGCCCGTCCCAGTGGTACTTCCCCTCCTCCGGGAAAAACTCGACGGTCCCCAACAAGCCGGGAAAAGGTCTCTTGAGGGCTTTCCGCAGGGCGGCAAAGGAAAGTTCAATCCCGAAGCGCGTCGCTTCCCGCCCCAACTTGGCGGGGGAATGGGCATCGGAGTTGGAGACCAGGGCGTATTCGTCAAGGATGCTTAACCGCCGGTTCATCGCCGGATCCGAGGAGAGGCCGGTCTCCACCGCCTGGACCTCGCCGGTTAAATCGGCGTAACATTCTTGGAGATTATTAAAGGCCGACCCCATCCCGAAGACGGAATAATGGGGGGTCCAAATATGGGCAGGGATCAGGACCGCCTCCGGCGCCACTTCCAGCGTGATCGCCAACAGATCCCGGCTGTCCAATTTTAAAACCGGCCGTCCGTTACTGGCCAGTTGGCCATAGGGCTCCAGGCGGGCGGCCAGGCGTTCCGCCGCCTCCCAATGGGGTAAAAGGAGCAGATGATGGACTTTCCGGGTCTTCCCCGCCTTTTGGTAGACGGTGCAAATTTCCCCGCTGATCACAAAGCGGACCGGCTGGGTGAAGGGCAAGTCCCACCCGGACCCAGCCGCCTCCGGCTTCAGCCGCCAGAGGCCGTCTTCGGCCTCCTCCAGTTTGGCCTTGAGCTCCGCCCGCCAGCCGGGATGGGTAAAATCCCCGGTCCCGATGAGGCTCAGCCCCTTTCGCCGGGCCCAGAAGGCCAATTGTTCGGGGCGGGCGTCTTTACTGGCCGCCATGGCGTAATGCGAGTGAATGTGGAGATCGGCCCAAAGTTGCATTGTGTAAACTCCCTGTCGTGTCCGGTTAATCCATCTCTGATCTTATAACAGATTTCCCCGCCCGACAAGGAAAAAATAAAACTCCGGCGAGGGGAGAGGAAAGTTTTTTAGGCTCCGCCCGGGAGCCTTTCACCCCCGTCATCACCCAAAACGGGCCCGGCCCCTTCGTCCAGGGACTCGGCGGATAAGACCGCCCCGGCCTCCCTTTCCTCCCGCACCGGTCCGGTTGGGGCTTCTCCCGGCTGGGTTTCCCCTTGCAGGGGACGGAGGGCCGTTTCCTGCTGGAGGTACTCCCGGCAAAGTTCCTCCGCCATAGGGACCAAACGGTTGACCTTTTCCCGGTCTGCTCCCGCCGGCCGGCTAAAGACGACTTCCGCCGCCAGCCCGCTCACGGAAAGCTCCTGAAAGGCCGCGTTTTCACCGGCGATATGGTCCCCGACGGTTTTGACCAATTCTTCCCCCCACTTGACATATTCCCGACTGGAATGGGGCTGGCCGCTGCGCAGCTGTTTCATCGTGGCCTCCAACCGGGCCAATTGTGTCCGGATCCGGTCATGTTCACCTTGCAGGCGCTCGGGTAAGGAGTGGTTCAGTTTGCGCAAGGCGGCAAAAGCAAACTCCTCTTCCCAACTGAGATGCTCCTGCTCGAGAAAGTCCCGCCAGAAGACAAGTAAATTGGCAAGATGCACGATATTGACCCCCTTGGCCTTTTTCAGTCGTTCTAAAAGATCCCTTTGCACCTGGAGTAACTGGGAAATCCCTTGGTGCTCCAGGTTGATCCGTGCCAAGTATTCCATAATTCCACCTCCCTTATGACCCCGCTTTGGCAACCCTCTTAGGAATTACTATATCCTCCGCTCCAGTTTTATGCGTAAATTTAAAGGGTTTCGGAAACACAAAGGGCGCTCATTGCTTATTAATTAAAGAAACCAATAAAAAAAGACCCGCCGGGCCTTCCATCAGGCGCCGGCGGGTCTGGCCGCTTTTTTTCGCTTTTTTCCTTTTTCCCCTTTTCCTCCCCCCGGCCGTCAAGCACCCGTCTTGACCGGGACCGGTATTCCCCAGGCGGCAAAATCAGCCCGGTGGGAAAGGAGAATCAATTGCCGTTTCTGGGCGAGCACCTCCAAAGCCCTCCGGATCTTGGCCAAACGCCCGGCATCGCAGTTTAAGAAGGGATCATCAAAAATAAAGGGCAAAACCAGATCGGCGGCCAGAAGCCGGGCAATTCCTAATCTTAAGGCAATAAACAGTTGGTCCCGCGCCCCGTAGCTAAGCTGGGCCGGGGTCACCGGACGCCCGTCGATTACCACTTTCACCTGGAAGTTTTCATCCAGTTCCACCCGGCGTTCCTGGCCGGCGGTGAGTTCCCGGAAATAAGCGGTGGTCATCTCCGCAAGGCGCAGGCGGTAGCTGCCCTGAAAGTCTTGAAGGGCGGCCGTCAATTCCTGGTACGCCAGAGTCAGGGCTTCACATTCCATTTCCAGGGCGGCCCGTTCCGCTTCCAATTGGGCGAGGCTTTCCTCTGCTTCGGCCAGATTGATGGGTTCCTGCCCCTCCAGCCGGGCCAGTTCCATCGTCAGCCGCCGGATCTCCCCGTCGAGCGCCTGTAACTCGGAACGGGTACGGGCCACTTCTTCCTGGCGTTTACGGTATTCGGTTTCCAGCTGTTCCGGCGTAGCCGCGGTTTCCAGGGGGGCCAGTCCCGGATGGGCCGCGACCAGCGCCTGCCGCTGCTGATAATAACTTTGGGCTTTCAGGGCGGCGTCATCACATTTGGCTTCCAATTCTTCCAGAGTATCAACTTTTTCCAGCGCCAGAATCTGCCCGAAAGCATTCTCTGCTTTCTCCGCCCGCAAGCACAATTCGCGCCAGGCCGTCCAGAGTTGACCGGCTTTTTGGCAATCCCCCCCGGCTGCCTCCAATAAAGGCATGATCCGGGCCTTCAGTTCCTCTTCCATCTCCGTTAACTCCGCCGCCTTTTGCCGGGTCTTCGCCAAATACTCCTGCTTCGCCTGGCGTAAACCGGCAAGCCTTTCCTCTTCAGCCCGCTTCTCCTCATAGACGGCGGCTTCGCTCAGCAACCGTTCCCACCAGCCGGGGGTTTTCGCCGCGAGCCAGGCCATGAGTCCCCCCAAGGATTCCAGTTTCTCCCCGGGTGTGACAACCCGGGCAAAGGCGTGCAGATCCCGCCAGCGGGGATTTACTTTTAAACCGGGAGCCGAAAGCGGGCAAACCGCGGCCGGACCGGAGAAACCGCCCAGTTCCCGGCGGCAAAAATCCCGGTACTGCCGGTCCAGATCTTCCCCTTTCTCGACCAGCCCGGTCCACTGCCGGTAAGCCCCGGTCAGGTCGGGGTAGCGGGCTTTGAAGGGTGCCACTTGCCGTTCAAATTGGTCCAAAGCTTCCGCAGCCGCTTGCACTTCTTCCTCTTGCTTGGCCACTTCCTTCCGGAAGAGGTTCAGGACCCCGGGGGAAAATAACGGCCGCCCCGCCAGATAACCAAGGCCAGCGCCGAGCAAAATCCCGCCCAGGATCCAGAGGAGCTTGGCCGGGCCGGCCGCCAAAAAGGCAGGAATCACCCCGCCCAGCACCGCGCCAAGAACGGTCACCCCCCACCGGAGGCGCCCGCGCTCCTCGAGGCGTTTCAACTCCGTTTTGGCCTTCTCCCTTCTTAAAGTGGCATTCTCCAGAGCCGAGCGGAGAAAAGCCAGCCGGGAGTCGTAAACTTCCACAGCCGCCAGGACGGCCTGGTCGGCTTCTTCAAAAAGGGCAAATTCATCCCTCCGGAGCCGGGCGTTTTCCGCGGCCGCCCTCTCCAACTCCTGCCCTTCCTCCCAAACCGCCAGCGCTTCCCTGGCCTCCCTTTGGCGGCTTTCGACCACCGCCACCGGCCCGGGACCCAGGGCCGCCCAATCGACGGTAAAAGCTGCTTGCGGGCCGGCTTCTTCCCCTTTATCCGCGGCCGGCCGGACAGTCTCCGCCTCCAGGGCGGCCAGTTCCCGCGCCAGACCGGTTTTTTGTTCCGTCAGCGCCCTTAGCTGCTGAAGAAGCTCGCCGGTCTCCGCCGGGACGGTGGGTCCCCAAGGATAGCCCGCTTTTTCTTCGGCAATCCGTTCCCGTTCCCGCTGGAGTTCCCCCGCCCGTTCTGTGCTCTTCCGGAGCTGGCTGTAGACCAGCCGGGCCGCTTCATAGCTTTTCATCAACTGTTGCCATTCCTGCCACAAACCAAGCAATTCTTCCTGTTCCGCCAGGACTTTTGCTTTGGTGGTCCGCTGTTTCTCGGCCGCTTCCAATTGCCGGCGGTAATCTTCCAACCGGTCCACCAGTTCCCGGTCGGCTTCCATGGCGGCCCTGGTCTTTGCGATCTCATCCATTACTTTTTCCAAAGCCCGGGGCTCCACGGCATCCCTGGAGGTAACCCCCCGCCGTCCGGTGAAACGGGTAATTTCCCGCAGTTCCTTGGCCAGCCCTTCGGTCACCCGGTTAAACCCCACCCCGGTGCCGGAAAGGAGCTCCTGGACCCTTTCATTGAGCTCTTCGGCCTCCGGTAAGGGTTGGGTCAGGCAAAAAGTGGCGGTGAAGAGTTCTTGCGAACTCAAACCCAGTAAATCTTTGAGGGCTTCTTCAAAGCGGAGGTTACGCCGCTGGGCCCGGGGATTATGGATCCCGGCGACCAGTTCCCGGTATCCTCCTTCCTCTTTCCGGGCCAGGCTAACTTGGTTGTTCTGGAAACTCCGGCGCAAGCGGTAACTTTCCCCGTCCACGGTAAAAACGAGTTCCCCTTCAAAACCCGGCGGATTATACCAATTTCTGTACCGGGCCTGGCCAAAAACGGTTTCATCGGTGGTTTGGGGCAACCCAAAAAGGAGGGCATTAATCCCCGCCACTAAGGTGGATTTTCCGGTCTCGTTGGGCGCCACGAGTACGTTCAGTCCTTCCGCAAAGCTAAAGGTGGTCGTTTCCCGATAGGGGCCGAACCCGGTGAGACACACCCGGTCAAACTTAACCTTCCGCATGCTCTTTCCCCCTTCTTAAAGCCATCAGCCCCTTAGCGAGCGCCAGGTAAACCACCCTTTGCTCCTGCGCGCTGGTGGCGGCGGCCATCCGTTTCAACATCCGCTGCAGAAAAGCCCCCTTTAGGGTCGGCTCCCCTGCCCATTTTTCCAGGAGATCCTGGTCGACAAAGGCCGTTTCATCCTTGATTTCGCAGTAATAGAACTTTGGACGCAACCAATCGCTTAAGCCCGCTAAATCCGGTAAAAAAGAAAAGACCCCCTTCAGCGTCAGTTCGGCCACCACCTCCGGATCGGCCATTTTCTCCAGTTCTTCCCGGAGCGCAGCCTCCGTCAAGCCAGTGACCTCCACGGTTAACCGCCGGAAAGGACGGACCGTCACCGGCATCTTCGTAATCCGGGGTGAACCTGCGCCCAGTTCGACCAGGGTAAAAAAGCCGGTTCCCGGGTCCGAAAGGTATTTCCCCTCCACCATCCCCGGATAAACCAGGACCGTGTTGCCCACCGTTTTCACCTGGTGTTGATGGAGATGGCCGAGGGCCACATAGTCATAGCCGGCGGTGGCCAGACCTTGCGCCGACAAGGGCAGGCTGCGCTCCCCCGCCGCCCAGTCTAAAGAACCATGGAAGATACCGATATGTAATCCGGCTTCCGTCCCGCGGGGAAAGTCGGCCAGCATGGCCTGGGCCTTGGTTACGCCGCCGGTATAGGCCATACTGTAAAGATAACAAGGGGTCTCCTCCACCGAAAGGACACCGACCCGCTCCGGCATGGGATTGGTCACCAGAAGGCCCGGCCATTCCCGGCTGTATTGCCGGTAGACCGAATCATGATAAGTTAATTCATCATGGTTCCCCGGAACGGTAACCACCTGAATCCCGGCTTGCACCAACCGGTTCAGCTCCGTCAGGACCTGCGCCACCAGCCCTGCCGGGGGATGATGGCTTTCAAAGAGGTCGCCGGCGATCACCACCAGCCGGATCCGGGCGGCCGGATCCAGGGCTAAATTAACCGCCTTTTGCAAAAGGCCGTCCCGCTCCTGTTGGCGCTCTTCCTCCCGTCCGCCCCATCCCCGGGGCCGCCAGCCCAAATGGAGATCGGCCAGATGGAGACAGCGAATCGGCGTCATCTTAACCCCTCCGTTTGCACTGCCTTAACAGTTTATAACATATATATTTGGCGAACCGGCGGCCAATCCCTCTTTTCCCCAAACAAATGTTTGCCGAAGGAAAAAGAAAAAACCCCGCCGTTTTGGCGGGGCAAATATGGTCATTGGTCGGACTTCATGAAAAACCAGGATACCGTAGTCTGTTTTTTGACACCTATCTCCCGATAGGTGGGTGATCGCAGAAACGTCTCAATCTTCCCCGTTTTTTTATTGCCAAGGCCTGATATCCCCGTTTCTTATAAATCTCCCGTTGGTGAAGTGTAGGTTCAAAAACCAGACCCTCGGATACCCCAGAAGTCTTCGCTTTAGATTGTCCAACGGAACATGCTTATTTTACAAGAAAAAAAGCCCGGCGGCAACTGGTATTTCCCGCCAGTGCGCTCCCGGCGGCCTTTGCCGTCAATCCCTCCTTATTCCTTTGCCTCCGGGCCACTTCCGGACTGGGGGCCGGTTCCCGGCGCCGGGTCCGCCCCGGCCTCTCCTTCCGGCGCGGTCTGCTTCTCCCTGGCCTGGAGGAAATAATCCAAGGCAGATATGACCGCCCCCACCAGCAGTGCGGCAACCGCCGGCGGCCGTTCACGGACCAAGAACAAAGCGTAAAAATAAACGGTCAAGCTCGCCACCGCAAAGAGGAGGACCATTTTTTTCCGGAGCGTATCGGCCAAAAACACCGTTTCACTGGCGGTGGCCAAGTAGGCCAGCAGCATACTGAGGATAATTAGATGGGGAACGGTAAAGACCGACAAGCCCGGGATCAGGTAACCCCCGAGAAATAAGACCACAATGGCGACCACCGTTCGCCAAATCCAGCGTTTCCAGTTCAACTCATCACCCCTCGTGCCATCCTTTCCCCGGCGCCCTATACATTCTTTCTAAACGTTCCGCTTAAAATTAACCCCGTTGCGCACTGCCTCCGGTTCGGGAGGAACCGGAAAACAGTTGTCTTTTTCAACCAAAGCCTAGCTTTAGAAGTCCCGAAAAAAGCGCCGGTGCGGGGAAACACCCTTCGGCGCCGGCATTAGAGTGCAAAGACATGCTTGCCGATACGGGCAATAATCCGCCGGGACCAGATCCAACGGCTGACCGGTTTCGACGGATTCCAAAAGAATAAGGCGCCGCCGGTCGGGTCCCACCCGTTAATCGCATCCCCCGCCGCTTTGATCGCTTCACTGCTGGGGTTGGTGTAAATCCGTCCGTTGGCCACCGACTCAAAGGCCAAAGGTTGATAAACGACTCCGGCCAAGGTATTGGGGAATCTCGGACTTTCAATCCGGTTAAGGAGCACCGCCGCCACCGCCACTTTCCCACTGTAAGGCTCGGCTTCGGCTTCCGCATGGACCAGCCGGGCCAGCAAGTAACGGTCCACACCCGCCCGGGAACCCCGCCCGCCGCCGGCCGAGGTCTGGGTCGGGATGGTGAGCTTTTGACCCACCCGGAGATGGTCAGTCCAGAGGCCGTTCCAACTTCTAAGCTGGGCCAGGCTAACCCCGACCCGCCGGGAGATCCGGTGTAACGTATCCCCGCGTTTAACCGTGTAGGTCCAGTTGGCGCTAGCCATGGCCGCCACCAATAAAACCAGAAGGAAAACGCAGAAGATGATCCAGTATTTTTTCCGCATGCCTCTTCCCCTCCGTTTCCCTATTATCCTTACCCGGGAAAAAAGGAAGTATGTATCCAAATTGAAGAGAAAAATGGCCCGCTATGTGCAAGCGGGCCACCGACCAAACCATCCTTCGCCTACGCTAAGGAAGGAATATCTTCTGTTTTCGCCTTCATAAAAATCTTCATTTTGACAGGAATCGCCAAGGCAAACCCGGGACTGGCGGCCTCTCAAGCCTGGAGCCGGGGATCCATGATGTCGCGGAAAGCATCCCCAATCAGGTTCCAGGAAAGGACAAAGAGCACCATGGCCAAGCCGGGGTAAACCACCGTAAACCAGTACTTTAGGACATTGCCCTGTTCCCCCAGCATCCAGTTGCGGGCAAAACTCAACATCTGCCCCCAGTCGGCATAGCCTTCGGGGGCGCCCAGTCCCAGGAAGCTCAACCCGGAGACCGTAATCACAATGGAGCCGATCTGCATCGACGCCTGGATCAGCACCGGGAAAATTGCATTGGGAAGAATATGCCGGGTAATAATCTTCAAGTCACTGACCCCGATGGTCTTGGCCGCCAAGACGTATTCCTCTTGTTTGATAGCGAGGATATTGCCCCGGATCATCCGGGCATAGGGCATCCAGCCCAGGGCAATCAAGGGGATCATCACATTGTTCAAGCCCGGTCCGAAAATGGAGACAAAGACCACGACCCCGATTAAATAGGGAAAACTCATAAAAATATCGGTAAACCGCATCAGAATTTCATCGAGAATGCCGCCGTAGTAGGCGGCGATCGAACCGAGAATAATGCCGATTAAGGCGCGGAAAAAAATCACGATCATCCCCACCCGGAAAGCCGTCCGGGTGCCCCAGATGATTCCGTAATAAATATCATACTGGCCCTGGGTTAGCCCCAGCGGATACTGGGCGGAGGGGGGAGTCGGTTCCAGGGTCCACCCCCGTCGCGGGATCCGGTATGGATCACTGCCTTCTTTCGGGGGCGCCAGCCATGGAGCGGCCAGGGCAATAAGGATGAAAACAAGCAGCAAGATCAGGCCAAAAAGGGAAATCCGGTTTTTGAGCAAACGTCTGAAAATTTCCATTTTTCACCTACTCCAATCGTACTCGGGGGTCAATGACCGAATATAACACATCCACCACCAGGTTGACCGCCACCAGGATGATGGCGTAAAAGACCGCAACGCCGACCACACACGGTACATCCAACCGGGTGGCGGCCGTCGAGGTGAGTAAACCCAACCCCGGATAATTGAAGACCGTTTCCACGATCATCACCCCGCCCAGCAAGCCCAGGAGCATATTCCCGGCGACCGTCGTGACCGGAATCAAAGCATTTCCCAAAGCGTGTTTCCGGATGACCACCTTCTCGGCCAGACCTTTTGCCCGCGCGGTCCGGACATAATCCTGGTTTAAGACATCCAACATACTGGAACGGGTAATCCGGAGCATAAACGCCCACCACAAACAGGCCAAAGTAATCACCGGCGCAATAATGTGCCGGAGGGCGTCCCAAAAAATATCAAAACGCAGATTCAACAAGGCATCAATAGTGTACATCCCGGTAAAGGCCCGAAAGGATTCTTTTAAAACTTCCAATTCCGCCCAGGCGCTCAAACGTCCGGGCGGAAACCAGCCCAAAACCCCGTAGCCAACCATGAGGACCGCCAGACCAAGCACAAAGTCGGGCATCGACCACAGGGTAATCGCCACGATCCGGGTGGCATGGTCAACGGGTTTATTATGGTAAACGGCAGAGATCACCCCGAGCAGAATCCCGCCGATAATCACGGGAACTACCGCAAAGAGGGTCAACTCCAGGGTGGCCGGAAACCGCTTCTCAATTGCTTCCATGACCGTCATGTGGCTGGACTGGGACCACCCAAGGTTGCCGTGGAGAAGGTTGTTCACCCAGCGGGCATACATTTTCAAAGGGGGATCATCCAAGTGATATTTCCGGATCATCGCCTCCAGATCCACATGGCGTTCGGCATCGGGCGACGGCACAAAGGTCGCCACCCGCGCCCAGGGGCCCAGGGTGCTGATGAGGGCAAAGATCAAAACCGTAATCCCGATGAGCACCACCGGTAAAAACAATAAGCGTCGCACCACATAAGAGAGCATCTGTTCCACCTGCCGCTTTGTATTTCTCGCCGGATCAAAAAAGGCGGGAACCGGAGGCAGCCTCCGGCCCCCGCGCAGCGTAACTTGTTCCGGTTCAACTTTCCGTCGCAGAAGTTTCAGTTCGACGAAGGCTTTAACCTAAGATTTTTTAGCGTAAACAACTTGCCGGAGTTTTCAGTCCAGACTCTTCGAAAGGGCATAGAAGTCATAGTTGGCCGGGCGGATCGGATCGAAGACAAAGCCTTTCACCCAATCCCGGAAGGCAACCCGGTCGTAGGAGTCATAAAGCATCAGATGAGGCGCCAGTTCAACTGATTTCTTCTGGAGTTCGGTGTAGATCGCAATTCTTTTCTCCTGATCGGTCTCGTTAATCCCCGCATTGACCAGCGCATCAAATTCGGCCGCGGCAAACCGCCGCCCGATCTCCCCGGTAAAGGCCATATAGTCACCTTTACTGTGGAGATAAGGATAGACGAAGTTATGGGGATCGGCATAGTCGGCCAGCCAGCCGGTGAAGACGATCGGCAACCGCCCTTCACGCCGCTTCGGCAACATGGTCGCCCACTCCATCCCTTGGACTTCCACCTGGAATTTGGGGTTAATCGACTCAATGCCGTGCTCCAGGATTTCACAGGCGGTCTTCCGGGTGGTGTTGGGGGTATTCCACACCAGGGTGATTTTGAAGCCTTTCTCCCAAACCTCGCCGTTGAAGGCTTTCTTAAAGTATTCTTCGGCTTTTTTCAGGTCGTAGCTGTAACGCGGAGCGTTTGGATCAAAGAAGGCGCTGAGGGCCTGCGGAATGACACCGTAGGGCACGGAAGCCTCGCCCAGGACCACTTCCTTGATGAAGGAGTCATAATCAAAGGCGTAGCAGAAGGCCTTCCGGATGTTAATATCCGAGAAGAAGTCGGGCGGGATCCCGTTGCCGTCCAGCTTGCCGCTGCCCACCAAATCGTTGTCGACGGCGTTGATCTCCTGGTTGAAGATGGCGCAGACGTTACTGAGGCGCGGCAGGTTCCGGAGAAGGGTAACGCCTTCCATCGTCTCCAGCTGCGGCGAATTCTCCACGGTGACATAGATGGCGTCGGCTTCGCCTTTTTGCAGCATCAGCTTTCTGGTGTTAAACTCGCTCACCCCGTTGTTGACAATGACGGTCTTGATGGCCGCCGGTCCCCGCCAATAATCGGCGTGGGCTGCCATGGTGTGCTTGCTGTTGCTGCGGTCCCACTCCACCTGTTTGTAGGGGCCTGTCCCCATGGCTTTATCAAAGAGCACCTGTTCCTCTGTCTCCAGGTTGTGCCATTTAATCCAGGTCTCGGCTTTCCCGTCCCAGTCGCCCTGTTCGATCATCCATTGTTTATTCAAAATCACCGACCAACTGGAGTTCCGGGCTAAAATCGGCAAAAAGGCCGGATAGGGCTTGTTCAAATGAAAAACCACGTAATCGCCGTCGACTTCGATGGCGGACATCACCCGTTTGGCCGTTTTTAAAAGGCCGGCCTCGTCCACTTGGTCAAATGAATCAACCCCTGCAAGCTGACAGGCCAGATCCTCAATGGTGGAGACACCAAACAAGGGCTCGATTAACATCCACATCGGGCCGCCCACCGGATCAGCAAAGATATTCCGTTCAAAGGAATACTCCACATCCTCCGGGGTTAACTCGGCGCCGTTATGGAACTTGACCCCTTTCCGGATGGGAAATTTGTAAGTCTTTCCGTCTTTGGAAAGCAAACCGTTCTCCACCGAAGGCACCGCGGTGGCCAACCAGGGTATAAATTCGCTGAGACTCCCCTCTTTATAGGCGATCAAATTGTCGTAGTACTGGAAGATAATTTCCGAACTGGCCGTATCATAAGCCTTCGAAGGATCAAGGGTTTCCGCGTCACCGGCCCCGACATAAACAAAGAGATCCGGGTTAAAGCTGGCAACATCCTTGCTTTTCGCGACTTTTGCTTGTTCGGCCGGTTTTTGCCTGGTCCAGACGAGAACACCTGCGACAATCACCACGACGAAGATGAGAAGCCATAACCATACTTTGGATTTCATAACCCTTTTTTACACCTCCATATAATTGCAAATGGTTTGCGGTTCACGAAAACCCATTATTAAAGCTTTTTTACACCTCCCCGGTTTAACTTCCCACTCAAGGATGGAAGCACACCCGCTTACGCAATTTTAATCCCCTTTAAGGCCAGCCGGTCCGCCAAGTGGCACGCGACCAGGTGGTCCCGGCCATCCGCGGCGGCCAGCTTTGGCTGCTCCGCGCGGCAAATGGTCTGGGCGTAACGACAACGGGGATGAAAATAACAGCCCTGTGGCGGATTGGAAGGACTGGGGACATCCCCCTCCAGAATAATCTGCTCCAATTGGTTATCCGGGTCCGGCAGGGGAATGGCGGAAAAGAGCGCTTCCGTATAAGGATGTTTCGGGTTGGCGTACAGCTCGTCCACCCCGGCCAGTTCCACGATGCGCCCCAGGTACATCACCGCCACCCGATTACAGATATGATAGACCACACTCAAGTCATGGGCGACAAAAAGATAGGTCAGGCCGTATTCCTCCTGGAGATCTTGTAACAAGTTGATCACCTGGGCTTGGACGGAAACGTCAAGCGCCGAAACGGGTTCGTCACAGATTACCAGCTTCGGGTTTAAGGCCAGCGCCCGGGCGATCCCGATTCTTTGCCGCTGGCCGCCGCTGAATTCATGGGGGAAGCGGGAGAGGTGATCCGCCGACAAGCCCACGGCGGACAAAAGCTGAACCACTCGGTCGCGCCGCTCGGTTTTGTTTTTCACCCCATGGGTGAGCAAAGGTTCACCCACAATCTGTTCCACCGTCAGCCGCGGGTTCAAGGAAGAGTAGGGGTCCTGGAAGATGAACTGGATGTCCCGGCGGAGACCTTTGATGGTTTTGGCGTTTACCCCTATCCTCTCTCCGTCTTTGTCAAAAAAAATCTCCCCGCCGGTGGGTTTTTCCAACTGAATGATGCACCGGCCGGTCGTGGTTTTCCCGCAGCCGCTCTCCCCCACGAGTCCGAGGGTTTCCCCGGTCCGGACGGTAAAACTCACCCCGTCCACCGCCCGGACATAGCCGACGGTCTTCCGGAAAACCCCCCGTTGGATCGGGTAATATTTGCGGAGATCTTTTACTTCGAGCAAAATTTCTTCCTGGCGCCGCGCCGTCTCTTTATGCGACATATAACCAACACCTCACCTGATGTCCATTCTCCTCCACGATGGGCGGTTCCTCGGTACATTGTTTCATCCTCCGGTCGCAGCGATCCTGGAAGGGACAGCCCGGCAAAGCATCGGTCGGGTTCGGCACCGAACCCCGGATCGGCGTCAACCGGCGTACGCTGCGGGGCCCGATCACCGGGATCGAACGGATCAAACCGCTCGTATAGGGATGCAATGATTCTTTGATGATTTGCCGCACCGTACCTCTTTCCACCACTTTGCCCAGATACATAACGACCACTTCATCGCAGATCTTGGTGACCACCCCCAAATTATGGGTGATCATCATAATCGCCATCCGGTACTCCCTTTGGAGCCGCTGCATCAGATCGAGGATCTGGGCTTGAATGGTCACATCCAAAGCCGTCGTCGGCTCATCGGCAATCAACAAACGGGGGTTGCAGGATAAAGCCATTGCGATCATCGCCCGCTGACGCATCCCGCCGCTGAGTTGATGGGGATATTCCCCCACCCGCTCTTCGGGACTGGGAATCCCCACTTTCCGGATGAGATCAATGGCAATCGCCCGGGCTTCCTTCTTGCCGACCCGGCGGTGGAGTTCCACTACCTCTTCAATCTGCTCGCCGATGGTTAAGACCGGGTTCAAGGAGGTCATTGGTTCTTGAAAGATCATGGCGATCTCGTTCCCCCGGATGCTGCGCATCACCGGCCCCCGCGGATCGAGCTTGGCCAGATCGACAACCCCATGTTTTTCACTGTGGAAAAGGATTTTCCCGCCGTAAATTTTTCCTTTGGGTTCAGGTAGGAGCTGCATGACGGAGAGGGCAGTCATACTTTTTCCGCAGCCGCTTTCCCCAACCACGCCCAGGACTTGCGATGGGCGCAGTTCAAAAGAGACACCGTTGACCGCCTTCACCAGACCTTGTTCCGTCTGAAAATAAGTATGCAGATCTTCAATCCGTAACAAATCGGTCCCAGCCTGGCTGGAAACAGCCGGTTCTTCCGGAAAAGGCACCCGCTCCTCTTGGCTTCGTTTCAGGTTTGTCCACATTTCCTTCCCTACCTCCATATATATCATCATCTAATTTTATACCGGCGGGAAAAGTCCTTTAAATAATTGCCGGATTTCCCTTGGTAAATCATGGCATGGATAAAAAAAGCGTGCGCTGCCGGGAAGGCGCACACGCAAACCCTTAATCTTTAAAGTTCAAGGAAGCACGGTCTTATTCCGCTTCTTTTTCCTCTTGGTCAACGCCGCCGGAACCGAGCAATGCCAAAAATTCCGCTTCCGTCAAGATCTTGATCCCCAGTTCCAAAGCTTTTTGGTATTTGGAACCCGGGTCGACGCCGACCACCACATAATCGGTTTGCCGGCTCACCGAAGAACCGGCTTTACCTCCCAGACGCCGGATGGCCTCCTCCGCCGCGTGCCGTGTCATGGCCGTCAGAGTGCCGGTCAGGACAAAAGTCTTTCCGGCAAGGGGCAGATTGTCGGCGGTGGTCTCTGCGGCCGCCGTCATCTGCAGGCCGGCCTTTTTCAGTTTTTCCACCAGGCGCCGGTTCTGTTCCTCCCCGGCGTAATGTAGAATACTCTCGGCAATCACGTCACCCACCTCCGCCACGGCCAGGAGTTCTTCCTTGGAGGCGTTCAAAAGCCGGTCGATACTTTGGAAAGACTGGGCCAGGCGTCGGGCCATTTCCGCGCCCACATGCCGGATGCCGAGGGCAAAGAGGACCCGGGCAAAGGGTGCTTCTTTACTCCGTTCGATCGCGGCGAGGAGATTCCGGGCCGACTTCTCTCCAAACCGCTCCAAAGTGAGCAGATCTTCATAGCGCAAAGTGTATAGATCGGCCGGATCACGGATCAATTCCTTCTCCAGCAGCATATTAATGATGGACGGCCCCAAACCTTCAATGTTCATCGCCGGCCGGGAGGCAAAATGAATAATAAACTCCCTTAGCTTGGCAGGGCAGGAAGCCCCTTGGCAGCGGCTGACCGCCTCGTCTCTCTCCCGGTAGACCGAGGCCCCGCAGACCGGACAGACCGCAGGAAACTGAAATTCCCGTTCTTCTCCCGTCCGCTTTTCTTTCACCACCCGCACAATCTCGGGGATGACATCCCCCGCCTTCCGCAGCATGACCGTATCCCCGATCCGGATCTCTTTCTCCCGGATGTAATCTTCATTGTGCAAAGTAGCCCGGCTGACCACCGACCCGCCAATCCGGACCGGCTCCAGCAAGGCCAGGGGAGTAAGGGCACCCGTCCGGCCTACATTGACGATAATGTCCCGGACTTTCGTCTCCACTTCCAACGCGGGAAATTTAAAGGCAATCTTGCTGCGGGGCGCTTTCGCCGTCGCGCCGATGGCGGCCTGGGCGGATAAAGAATTGAGTTTAACCACAATCCCGTCAATCTCATAGGGAAGGGTCAGGCGCTCCTCCTGCCAGCGCCGGCAGAAGGCGATCACTTCTTCAATGGAATTGCATAAGGCCGAAGCCGGATTAACTTTAAATCCCCACGCCCGTAACTGTTGGAGGGCCTCCCACTGGGTGGCCGGTCCCGCTTCCGCCCCTCCTTCCCACGCTAACAGGTCATAAAAAAAGGCGTCCAGCCGGCGGGCGGCGGTAATCTTCGGGTCCAACTGCCGGAGGGAACCGGCGGCGGCATTCCGCGGGTTGGCAAAGAGCAGCTCGCCCTTTTCCGCCCGGACCCGGTTCAACTCCGTAAAATCCGCCCGGTTCATGTAGACTTCCCCCCGGACCATGACCTGCCCGGCGGGATTACCCCGCAGGCGCAAAGGAATGGTCCGGACCGTTTTGATATTGGCGGTGATCTCCTCCCCGGTCACCCCGTCCCCCCGGGTCGCTCCCTGGATCAAAACGCCGTCTTGATAAGTCAAAGCCACCGTCAGGCCGTCAATCTTTAACTCGGCCACGTAATCCGGCTTCTCCAGGCCGGTCCAGCGTTTAATCCGCTGGTCGAAATCGCGCAGCTCCTCTTCGCTGAAGGCATTATTCAAGGAAAGCAAGGGAATCCGGTGGGTAACGGTTTGAAAGCCAGTGGCCGGCGCGCCCCCCACCCGTTGGGTCGGACTGTCCGGGGTCACAAGCTCCGGGTACTCTTCCTCCAGGACCATCAATTCCCGGAGCAACCGGTCATATTCGGCATCGCTGATTTCCGGTTGGTCCAGAACATAATAGAGATAATTATGGCGGTTCAGTTCCTCCCGTAACCGGGCTATTCTTTTTTCCGCTTCCGCCTTCGTCACCAAATATCCCTCCCTACCGCCGCAAGGCCAATCCCAAAACCAAAGCCGGCCGGCGGCTCCTTGGTTAGTTTATCCCTGGTTGTTTTGATTACCACCAAATCTTCGCCATCCCCCGGCCAATCCCTGCCCCGTCTTGTTTGCCCAAAGAGTCATTTCCCCGCCAAGGAACGGCAAAAAGAACGGGAAAACAAAAAAGCGACGCAGTGAAAACGCGTCGCTTCTTAATTTCTTAATGGTGCGCCCGACAGGAATCGAACCTGTGCACCTGGCTCCGGAGGCCAGTGCTCTATCCCCTGAGCTACGGGCGCTCAAGACTCCTTAAAATATTCTACACGATCCGAGAGAAAAAAGCAACCTTTAAATGCGGGCGATTTTATTTTTTATGATCCTTTTTTATCCTTTCACCGCATGACCGGGCCCCCGCGCCACAAAGGCCTGTTTTTCACCTTTAAAGACCGCCCGGTTAGACGGGGCCTGATTCGAACTGACCAGGATCGGGAAAGGAGCCATATTCAACAGTTGGACATTGACCAGGATCACTGTGGTTTCCCGGAGCCGGGTCGGGCTTAAGAGCTCAAAATCGATAAATTCCACCGTCGCTGTCACCTGGCAAAACTGCCCCGGTTCGGCCGCGGGGAGATCGACAAAACCGGAAAAGGGAATATCCACTCCCTGGTGAACCACCACATTCTCTTCATTCACAAAGAAGATTTGCTTATGCAAAATCCCCTGGAAAACCACCTTGCCGGGGATCACGTGACAGCGGAGGTTTTGGACCACTGCCCTGATCTCATCAATCTTTTGGGCCGGCGTAAAAAGGTCGATCGTATCTTCCACCAAGACCTGTACCTGAGCCTCGGCAATGACCTCTACGGACACTTCTCTCCCCCCCTTTTCTCCCTTTGGTAAGGGTGTTTGTACATATTATGTTCGTCCACCCTTTCCGGCCTACCGGCAAATCGCCCAATCTGAGGGGGCTTTTTTATCAAGCCGGAAGCAAGCAAAGACAGGCTAACCCGATTAAGTGCTTTTCTCTGAGTACCTGCCTTAGATTAACAATTCCGCTTGCGCGTAATCCCGGTTTGAAACGGAGAAATTATAACGGGATATAAGTTGGGGAAAGAGACCTGAAAGGGAGGATCTTCATGAATAAAAAGCGGGAGATCGAGGAGATTATCCAGTTTGTCCGGGACCACCCGGAAAGCACGGTCAGCCGGAGAATTTACCGGGAGACCCTGGGCGGGGCCCCCGCACAAATTAACGCCGCCGTCCTCCGGGAGCTCCGGAACAAATTGGAAATCGCCGACGAGTTCACCATTGAAGGGTATAATTATCTTATCCGGTAGAACTTGTGGTATAGTAATAAAGATCAAAGTTCAACGACGGATTATTCATTTTGCTGGTCAAGATAGCGTTCGCCGAGGATCACGGCGACGTAATCATCATAAGGCCGCCAGGGGGTCTGCAGCCCCAGGGGGACCAGACGCCGCCAGCCCTTACGGTGGGCTTGTAAAAAGCGGGACCGTCCTTCCCGGCTGGAGCCGTCCTCCCCTACCAAAGCCAGGTTCAGCCCTTCTGCCATGAGTACCGGCTTTAAAGCCGTATAAAACTGGTTCCCGCCCGTCCGGTCCCCGATCACCACCGTCTTAATGGCAAACCCGGCGACCAACTGCCCCACCAGGGCGGCAAGGTCATCGACGGCGGCCGTGCCCTGTTTTATTACCTCTTTCTCCTTGGTCAGCACCGCATAGCCGAATTTACATTTACCCGGATCAATTGCTAAGATCACCCGTATCACCCGCCGGTTTCCATTGGATTTTCACGTTCAGCTTTTCATCAATAACCCAGAGATCCGTCGCCGCCACTACTTGTAAGCGCCGATCGCCTTTCTCCGCCTTAATCTCCCCGATGGCCGCCGTAATTTCGCCCGGGGACACAATTTGGCTTAAGGCTTGTCCTTCCACCCGCATCCCTTTGGCCACGGCGGTTCGCTTCACCTCCGCCAGCAACCCGACGATCTGCCCCAGCAGTTCCTCTTCATCGGTCCAAGGGGAAACCACGAGCTCGCCCAGGCACTCGCCGGCGGTAAACACCCGCCGGTTGGGAAAATAAGCGAAGGTAACCTTAACCTCCGTCAAGGCCTCCGTATCACCGGCCGCCACCAGCCTGAGGACGCCCGGTTTGGCCGCCATGTCCAACCACGCGCCGTAAGCCGCCAGGGAAGGAAATTCCCCTTCTAACACCAGCACCTCACTACTTTCTCCGGACGGACGGGCCCCGCGGGCCAAAGCCAGCCGGTTGCCTGTCTGAACCAGAGCTTCCAATTGCCTTTCCAGCGCCGCCGGGCCGGCGCCTTCCGCCACCACCATGGTGGCCAGGATCTCTCCTTCCTGAAAAAGATAACCGCCCGTTGCCTTCCTCGACCCGTCCGCCCGGAGGAAAGAAGCTTCCCCGGCATAGGCCTGAATCTCTTTGCGGAGGCGTTCCTTTTCCACCTCAAGGGCCACCTTGTTTTCCCGCAATTCCTTGGTCACCGCTTCCAATTCCGCGAGGCGCTCTTCCTCCGCCGCCAGTGCGGTCTTGGTGGCGGTCAGCTCTTGCTTGAGGGCCTTCATCCGGAAAAGCGCCGTCCGGACGTCACTGGAGACCAACGCCAATAAGAAAAGGGTGGTTCCGGCGATTAGAATCCCGGTCACCACCGTAATCAGCATCGATGTATATTTAGGCCGTAGCCCGAAGAGGGACAGGCGTTTCTTGCCGACTTTCATCCCGACCCGGTCGCCCAGGAGGGCGATGAGCCCGCCCAGGAGGGCGATGGTTAAGACCAGTAGTCCACCGTACAATTTGCTCCCCCTCAGCTAAAGATAGATTGCTTTTTTGAGAAACAGGTAGAGGCCGTACCCGCCGATCACAATGTTCTGCAACCAGGCACCCGCCCAGGGGGAGGTCACGCCCGATTGCCCCAAAAAGGTCCCCAGGGCCATCAACAAGTAATAAAAGATGACACAAAGCAAGCAAATCCCCAGCCCCGCCGAAGAAGTACGCCGTTGGGACTGTAAAGCCAAAGGTGTTCCGAGGAGGGCAAAGACAAAACAGGCGAAGGGAAAAGCCGTCTTCAAATTGAGCTGGACCTCGTACCGGCGGCGGTTTTTCGTGCTCAGCTCCGTATTCTCCAGATACCATTTCAATTCCCACCAGTTCATCTCCTCCGGTCGCCGGGTCAAGGTGATTACCTCCGCTGGCGTCTTCGTAAAACCGGAGGGATTCTGCCCTTCGGTAACCCGGACCGGGATCACGGCGTCCTCCCGGTAAGTGTAGATCTCCCCTTCTCTAAAGTACCAGCCTTCCCTGTCCCAGAAGAGTTCCTTGCTTTTCAAGGTCCGGACCAGTTTACCTTGTTCGATCTCCTGGATCATGACATTGACAAACCGTTCTTCCGCCGCATGATATTCTTCGGCATAAACCAAACGTTTACTCCCGTTCTTGCCCCGTTCGGCGTAAAAATACTCCTCGATCACGCCTTTCGGTTCCTGCCGCCATGCAGCCTGCTCTTCCCGGTAGGCATGTTTGGCCAGCGGGGTAAGGAACTCATTCAGAAAAAAGGTGCCCACCGTCAAGAACGCCCCCATGAGCAAGGCCGGAGTGGCGATCCGCAGAAAACTCATTCCCCCGGCTTGCATCGCTATCGTCTCACTGTGGCTGGTCAGCCGTCCCAAGCCGAGCAGGGTCGCCAACA
The DNA here is from genome assembly GCA_036562545.1 of Capillibacterium sp. GTDB lineage: Bacteria > Bacillota > UBA4882 > UBA10575 > UBA10575 > Capillibacterium. The sequence continues at coordinate 23,795 of DATCJZ010000018.1, forward strand.
GCATGCCAATATAGATCCCATAGGCCATGTTCTCAGGGATGCAAAAAACCCAGAGTTTTAAGACGGTGAACAAGGGGACCTGATAGGCTTCGGCCCATTGGATCACATTAACCAGGGTAAACCCTAAAAACATGCCGCTAAAGGCTAAGAAGCCAAAAAAGAAAGGTCCCAACAATTCCTTGAGCAAATACTTGGTAATAATCCGCATGCTGATTTCTCCTGTCACATATTGAAACGGTCACCCAGATAAAACTTGCGGGCCATTTCATCCTCGGCAATGGCCTGCGCTTCCCCGGAGACCAGAATCTTCCCGCCATACATAATGTAGGCCCGGTCGGTAATGGCCAAGGTCTCCCGGACACTATGGTCGGTGATGAGCACCCCCAAACCTTTTCCCTTTAATTCCCGGACAATGTCCTGGAGATCGGCCACGGCAATGGGATCAACACCGGTAAAGGGTTCATCCAGTAAAATATAGCGGGGGTTCTGGGCCAGAGCCCGGGCAATCTCCACCCGGCGCCGTTCGCCGCCGGAGAGCATGAACCCCTTTTGCTTCCTGACCCTGGTCAGGTTAAACTCCTCCAGAAGCTGGTTGCACCGCTCGAGCCGCCGCTTTTTATCTTTCATCACCAATTCCAAAATGGCCAGGATATTCTCTTCCACCGTCAGTTTACGGAAGACCGACGGCTCCTGGGCCAAATAGGAAACACCATAACGGGCCCGTTTATGCATGGGTAAATTAGTCACGGTGTGCCCGTCGATTTTAATCCACCCGGCCAGAGGGCGTTCCAAACCAACAATCATATAAAAGGTGGTCGTCTTCCCGGCGCCGTTCGGTCCAAGAAGGCCCACCACTTCTCCGGGGTTCACTTCCAGACTGACCTCGTCGACCACCCGCCGTTGACCGTATTCCTTTACCAAACCGTGTACTTCAATCGCCACTGGGAAACACTCCTTGCTCCTGATAAAACCGGGTCTTGGTTGCTCCTTCCACTTTAACCTCCCCGCTGGCTAGGTCATAACTGATCACGGTCCCGGCCTCACCCTGCAGAAACCCTTCTTCCCAACGGAGCAAGGGTGAACCAGCCAGGATGAGCTTCGCATCTCCTCGGTGATAGGTAATGGTTTCCGCTTCCCCGGAAAGGTCCCCGTACCGGAAGTTCAGCCGGCCGCCGGCGGTAAACTTTCCTTCCCGTAAATTGCCGGTCAGAGTCTCCCCTTCCAGCCGCCAATCGGGTCCCTCCAGAAAAAAGCCGCCCGTCCCCCGGAAAGACCCGTCGATAAACCGGTAAACCAGGTCGCCGGTCACTGTTAAGCGCCCTCTCTCCGGCTCCGCGCCGGCAAGCTCACCGCCCTTGGGCAGCCGGACCTCCTCCGGGGTGAGCGTCAGGGTTGGCCCGGTCGCCACCAGTTGCTCCGCTTCCAGCCTCACGGCCTTTTCGGCGGTGAAGAACTGTTTTCCTTGGTCGTAGGCGACTTGGAAAGCGGTAAGCCGGAGCGGCGGATTCTCCAGCCGGACGGTGACGGGCTCCGCGCCGGAGCCCCGGTAGAGACAGACCCCGGTTTTCACGTTAAGTTCGGTTAACCCGTCTGCCGGCACGATCACCTCGACCCCGCCGTCACTCTGCCCGGCGGCCGCCCGTCCGGGGGCCGCCACCGTGAGCAGAAAGAGTAAGATCAGGTATAAAATCTGCATGGATTTATCTGATTTCATCAGCTTCTTTCCCCTCGTGCGCTTTCCCATCAAGCAACCGGTCTCCGGTTCGTCCGTCACCGGAAAGACCAACGGGACTCGCCGGGAAGCGTAATATCTCCTTTTTCCGGATTGAAGGTAAACTTCTCCGCATTAACCGTCATGCTCTCCCTCTCAACCCGTAACCCGCGGCCGGTAATCTCCTCCCCCGCCTGCTCCGTCCAGCTTAGTTCGTCGGCGCGGAGCCGAATCTCCTTCCCGGACAAAACCACCTCCGGGGAGAGACGTAGCCAGGAAAAGTCTTTTCCCATCTCCCCGGCGGCCGCTTCCACCAGGTATTTCTCGCCCTGAAGGGTATAATACTCGCCCTTGATGCCGGAGAGGAGACAGATCCCATTCTCCTCCACCACCAGATCCACCCGGAGCTTCCAATTCAGCCGCTGTGTATGGTCGACCAGGGCAATTTCCACCCCTTTCAAACTGGGCTTGGCCGCCGGGTCGAGCCCGCCGGAAGGAACCTCGTCTTCCCGGACCAAGGGCAAAAGAGGGACCGGCTTACTTTGCCACTCCCGCTGAGCCCAAAAAAAGAAGAAGAGAAGGGAGACCAGAGCGGCGCAGGCGATGAAGAGCATAAGCTTCCTCGGTTTCTTCATTTTCCCCTCTTCTCCCTCTCTTTTCTTTCGTTTCATGCTTATTGATATTCGCGGAGGGTGAAGAAAAACCTTCTCGCATTAGTTGTCTTTCCTGGCAGGATCAGCCAGAGCAACCACGGTGAGCCCGTTTTCCCCCGCCTCCGCCAGGGCTTTCTCCCGGTCCAGGAGGAAGGTGGCCCCCGCCTCCACCCCCAAAACCCGGGCCTTGGCCTTGATCAAAGCCCGGATGGTCGTCAGGCCAATCGCCGGCACATCAAAGCGGAAATCCTGTTGGGGTTTGGCCACTTTCACCACCACCACACCGGGTCCGCCGTACTGTCCGCCGCGGAGGATCGTCTGGTCCGTCCCTTCCACGGCTTCAATGGCCAGGACCATGCCTTTTTTCACCACGACACTCTGGCCGATATCCAACCGGCCAATCTCTTTGGCCAGCCGGTAACCTAATTCAAGATCGGTCTCTTCCTCCGGGCTCAGAGCCGGACCGGTGAGTACTCCCAAGTCCGGAATGAGATGCTTCAGGAAACGGGTCTGGGTTTCAATGTGGATCCCGTGTTCCTCAAAATAGTTGACGACCGCCAGTTGCAGGGCATCATCATTTTTCTTCGCAAGTTTGGCAAAGAGCCCAAGAAGTTCCGGATCAACCGCTCCGGAGAGCAGACCCTCCTTGCCGACCCGCCCGGCCATAACCATGGCGTCCACTTGATGCTCCTTGAGAAAACGAAGGATGGAACCCAACTGCCCTAGCTTCGCCTCTCCGATAGTAAAACCGGCTTCCTTAAATTTTTCAACGTTATCGCCAAGACAAAGGACAACCGGCTCGATTCCTTCTTTCCGCATTCCCTTACCCACTTCAAGCGGAAGAAGTCCTTGTCCGGCTAAAATTCCCCAACTCATCTTTGTTTCCCTCCAATGCTTCGACTAATCTCTTTTTGAGGATAACCAGAATCCTCTGCTTCTACGTAAATCGAAAAAAGACTAGACCGTTTGTCTAGTCTTCTTTTCCGCTTTCCTTCCGGTCTAACGGCAGATCCCCCGTTCCGCGCTGCGCAAGAAACGGATAAAATGGTCGATCTCCGCAATGCCATGGAGTTCATGCTCCATCTTTTCAATGGCCTGCTCCACGGAGAGATTGGAGCGGTAAAGAATCCGGTAGGCTCTTTTGATCTCGTTCCGGATCTCTGGGGGAACATCGTTCCGGCGGAGACCGACAATATTAATCCCGGCCACCCTGGCCGGATTGCCGTCGGCAATAATAAAGGGCGGCACATCTTTGACAATCTTGGTACAGGCCCCGATCATCGCCAACTTACCGACTTTCGTAAACTGGTGAACCCCTGCCAATCCGCCGATGGTCACCCGGTCTTCCACCGTCACATGGCCGGCCAGGGCCGAACAGTTGGCCATCACCACATGGTTACCGACCTTGCAGTCATGGGCCACATGGGAATAGGCCATAAACAGGTTATCGTTGCCAATCCTGGTTTCACCTCCGCCCTCGGCCGTGCCGCGGCTGATCGTCACATTCTCCCGGAAGATATTACCGTCACCGATGATCAAGTAAGTCTTTTCGCCCTTAAATTTTAAATCTTGGGGTTCCACACCGATGGAAGCGCCATGGTAAAATTTGTTGTTGTTACCGATCTTCGTCCATCCGTCAATCAACACATGAGGTCCCACCACACAACCATCGCCCAACTCCACGTGTTCGCCGATTACTGCATACGGACCGATGACCACATTTTTCCCCAGTTTTGCTCCAGGATGCACCAAAGCCGTTTCATGAATTTCCCTGATTGTCACCACTTTATTCTCCACTACTTTCATCCAAGGGACCTCCTAATTACGCATAGATTTAATTTGCCTTTCGTGCCTTAAGCGTTCTTACTTTTGGCGCCCAAAATAAACATGAGTTGAGCTTCGGCTACTTCTTCTCCGTCCACCGTTGCCCTGCCCTGGGCCCGGCAGACATTTCCCTTCACCCGCAGGATTTCCACATCCAAATACATTTGGTCCCCGGGTACCACCGGCCGCCGGAAACGGGCTTTATCAATCCCGGTGAAAAAGGGGATCTTCCCCCGGTGTTCCTCTTCCACCAATAAGGTCAAGCCGGCGGCTTGGGCCATGCTTTCGATGATTAAGACCCCCGGCATGACGGGGCGCTCCGGAAAATGACCGGTAAAATACTCTTCATTGCAGGTTACATTCTTTAAAGCGGTAATCCTTTTCCTCGGTTCCAGCGAGATTACGCGGTCAACTAGTAAAAAAGGATAGCGGTGGGGCAATAACTCCTTAATCTGATTTATTTCCAAATTTCACCCTCCCTACGCCAAAACTTCCTCCAGCTTTAAAGCCAGTTCGAGATCGAGCTTATGCCCGGAACGGACCCCGATAATCTCTCCTTCCAGCGGACCAAGTAAATAAAGATCACCCAAAAGATCCAGGACTTTATGGCGGACAATCTCATCGGCAAATCGCAGTTGGTTCAGATAGCCTTCTTCCCCGACCACCACCGCAATCTCCATATTGCCGCCTAAGGCCAACCCTTGCTGGCGTAAAGTCTCAAGCTCCCGCCAGAAGGCAATGGTCCGGGCCGGGGCCAGGTCTTTCCGGAAAGTTTCGGGCGTAATCAGATACTGGGCAAACTGATGACCGGTCACTTTATGATCGGAAGTAAAACAATAACTGACCCGGAAGCCCTCCCCGGGTAAAGCAATCAAATAAGAACGGGGACCGGTACCCTCAGCCACCCAGACCGGTTTGGTGATTTTCCGTACTTTTCTTGGTTTATCCTGGACGGCCAGACCCGCCTCAAGAATTTTTTCCACAAAAAATTGGGCGCTCCCGTCACCCAACGGAATTTCCGGACCGTCCACCGCCACCAGGAGGTTATCCACCTGCAGACCATGTAAAGCCGCCATTAAATGCTCGATTGTTTGGATTCGCCACTTGCCCTTGCCCAAAGCAATGTTACGTGTGGTATCAATGATGTTCACCGGTTTGGCCGGTAAGACCGGTTGGTCCGGTAAATCAGTCCGGCAGAAGAGAATCCCGGTATCCACCGGCTGGGGAATGAGTTCCATTGCCACCATTTTTCCGGAGTGCAGAGCTTGTCCAGTGATAGCGATTTTATTCTGCAAAGTTTGCTGAAACCCTTTCAAAGACACACCCCCGAAACAAAAATATTATCTGGTTTAGTATATCATTTTTCCCTTAGGTTTTTAATAGTTTTTTATATTTTTCACCAATTTCCGACGTCGGGGCGGTCAAAACGGCGGCCGGCGCTCCCTCTTCGACAATTTTCCCCTGATCCATGAAGATAATCCGGTCGGCCGCCCGGGAAGCAAACCCCACTTCATGGGTGACCACCAACATCGTGGTGGCTTTACTCCGCACCAACTCCTCCATAATCTCAATCACTTCGCTGACAAGGATCGGGTCCAGGGCCGCCGTTGGTTCATCCCAGAGCATCAAGGGGGGCTCCAAGGCCAAAGCGCGGGCGATCCCCACCCGTTGCTGTTCCCCGCCGCTTAGTTCGGCGGGGAAATTGAAAGCCCGCTCCTTTAAACCGACCCGGGTCAAAGCCTGGTAAGCCTTGGCTTCGGCTTCCTCCCGGGACTCCCCTTCAATCCGGAGGGCAAAGGACACATTCTGAAGGACATTCAACCGGCGAATGAGGTTAAACTGTTGAAAAACAAAACCAATCCGGCGGCGGAGGGCTAACAATTCAGACAGAGGAAGGCCGGTCACCTCCCTCCCCTCAAAAAAAATCCGGCCGGCATCGGGTTCGGTCAAACGGTTAATACAACGGATCAAAGTCGACTTCCCGCAACCGCTGGGACCCATAATTATTATCGTCTCCCCGGGGAAAAGATTAAGATTTATTCCCCGCAAAACCCGGCGTTTTTGGTAACTCTTCTCCAAGCCCTCGATCTTCAAGAGGGGTTGCTCTTTTTTGGTTTTCACTTCATCACCATCTTCCGTCGGTTAAGTTTCTGCATCAGTCCCGGACGGCCGGCCGGCAGCACAATCTCCCGCATCACCGTGGTAAAATTGAACCCAAGGGCATAACCGGCAATCACCTCATCCAGGTTCAAGCGGTGAAATTTCTCCGCCATCCGGTAGAAAAGAATGCCGACCAAAGCGCCTACGGCCAAAAAATAGGCATCAGGGAAATAGGGAATCCGGGCGCCGGAGAGTTTGACCGTGGTCCATAACCAGACCGCCCCCAGCCCCGAAGCATACAGCCAGGGGAAAAACCGGTCCACCAGTCTTCCCAGCCCTTTTTCTTTGCTTTGCCGGTCTGGCACCAGTAAATCCAGATGATGAAACATGGCGAGGACCGGTGCCTGGTCCTGGAGGAAAATCAAAATAGCCAAAATGAGCACGGCCAAAGCCGCAATTACCCCCTGGACCTCCCCGAGCAAGCGGGTGACTTCGTTCCGGACATCCGGCTGAAGTACCCCCGCCGGTAACGCCTGAATCCGGACTTGGTCCGAGTCGAAGAAACTATTGACCAGCCTGGTCACTTCCGCCTCGTCGTAGTCGGCGTTCACAAAGAGTTCCACCTTTTCCCCGGGCAGGCTTTCCCCGCCCAGATAGCGGTCGAGCAAAGTAATGGTCTTGCTGATCTCCTCATCCTTCAGTTTGGGCAGGGAGGCCTTGATCTTTTCCATCTCCCCGATGATCAGCATTAAGTTGTTATTCTGCAATTCATCAAAACCGGCTTCCAGCGGTGCAAGCCCTTCCTCCAAGCCGGCCAGGTCCAATTGGGCAAATTGGTACAAGCTGTCATCGGTGACCCCCACCAGCTCCGCCAGCGTCTGGAAGGCATTTCCGTCACCATCCAGGAGCGTTTCCATCCGGTCCAACCGCCCTGCCAGTTTCGTTGTTTTTTCCTCCCACGCCAATAAAGTCTGAACCAGCGGATTAAACCGGTTAATAAAATCATCAAGGGCCTGTGCTTTTGTTCTTAGATCCGCCACCAATTTTTGGACGGCCTCGTCCAACAGGCCGGCCTGCTCCCCCAAATCCCCGAAATAGCCCAGGTTCCGGGGGATTAAGCCCAGCCGGGTAATGAGTTGCACCCCTTCGAGGCCATCAACAGCTTTTTCCAGTTGGTTTTCGACCCAGCGCAGCCTGGTTAAATGCTCCGCCATTTGCTGAAGTTCATTGCCGATTCCGGACAGCAACGCCGAAAGGTTCCTGATTTTCGCCAGGTCGGCCTGGTCCGCCCCCATCCCGTTTATACTGTTCAGCGCGGCCTGAATCGTCCCGGCCGCCGTCAGCACTTGCCGGGCTTGGGACGGCAACTCCGGCCAGGAATTAACCTGGCCGAGCAGATTGATGGCTTCCTCCAGGGCCGCCGCCAGTTGCTGCTTGGGACTGTTAATCAGCACGGTGGCCGCCACCGCGCCGGTCTTTTTGTCTTTCCCCACCAGGCGGCCGGTGGCTTGGTCAAAGCCGGCCGAATCCCCCTGGATAATCAGGCCCGCCAGGGCTCCCTCCTTTTCTTCCGAGGTAACCTTCACGATCACATCGTCCGCATGGACTTTTTCCCCGGCGGCGCCCGGTTCTTCCGGATCAGGAAAAAGGACTAGCTGGTCGCCCGGCTGGAGCTTTGTCCCGCGGGTTGGGATTACCTTCACCTGTCCGGCATAGGAAAGGAGAAACCGTTTCAGTTCCGCCATGGTCAGCATCAACGCTTCTTGATCATCGCTGCTCTTACCGGAAGTAACATTACGGATCAGCGAAAGACCGGCCTTGCCGGCCAAAACTTCGGTTAGGTTACGTCCCGCTTCCACCGGGTTCTCCACCTGGTACCCGTCGGGAAACCGGATTTCCAATAAGGCATAACCGGCCAAAAGTTTCTCCAGCGCCCTTTGGACCGCTTTCATCTGGGCGGCTTTTTCCAGAAGCACCACGATACTGCCTCCGTCCCGGAAGGCAAAACGGACACCGGAAATCCGTTCGGCCTCCCGGATCAAGAGATCCGCCACGCTACCGGGGATCGCCGATAAAGTCAAGCGGGGTTCGGTCATCAGACTGAAGCCGCTGCTCCCTGGGATATCATAGAAGTAATTGTCCAAGTTGGTATAGACCGCTTTCGTCCGGTACTTGGCCGCTAGGCCGACAAAAACCGCGGTTTTTCCGGCAACGCTGACCCCCACCTTCACGGTGGAACCGGGCACTTTCTCCTTGATAATCTCCCGGATCCGCGCCACCGCCGTATCTCGCAAGTCGGTCCGGACTTGAAAGAAGAGATCGTATTCCCCTTCATCACCAATTAAGCCATCGACCGTGCGGGTAAAATAGGCGTCCGCCACCAAGCCCACCCCGGCGGCGGCCAGGGAAGCCAAGAAAACACTGAGGACAAACCAGATGAGCAAATCTTTGAAAAAGCCGTCGCGGAAGATGCTTAACATAATATCTCCTCCATGTTGACGATTATAGCATATCTTCCGCGGTACCGAAGAAGGTAAATCCTGCTTGTCCAGGTATAAATAACAAGCTAAACCAGACCCAAAGTTTTAAAAAGGAAATGCGAACACAAGCGCGAATAACTATTGATACTTGACAAAAGGAGGATTTCATATGGGGAAAAGTAGCCGGATGGAAAGGTTTACGGGGCTGACCATGCTGTTCAACCCCCTTTTTACCCTCATCGGTACCATATATTTAAGTATTACTCAAACCCGCGGCCTGTGCCAAAAGATAAAAACGGACCGCTCTAACCTATATTTCTGGTCTTTACTTGCGATCTCCAGTATCATCAGTGTTCTTTTGGCTGTTAACAAGGCGGTTGCGCTGCCCAGTTCCTTAGTTCCCTTCTTATTTATCTGGCTTTATATTTTGGGACGGTGGATAATCCAGGACCCGGCTACTTTTGTTCAAGATTTAATCCGGGGGGCGGCTCTCCTCTCCCTCATTGCCATCATTGCCCATCTTTTTAATATAAGTTTATCCCTCGGCAAACTCCGGTTAATCTCCCACTTTAAGAACGGAGGCCGGGGGCAGATTCTTTACATTGCCGACAACGGCCTCGGGCTACTGTTTCAAGCCGGTTTAGTCGGCGCCTTTGGCAGCTTGATGATCTACTGGAAGGAAAAACGTTATCTCCTTGAGAACATCATCGCCTTCCTCCTCTGTACGTTTGGCGTGGTCATTTCCGGCTCCCGGGGGGCAATGGTCGGTTCTCTGGCGGCCATTCTTTTTCTCTTTATCTTAAAAAGCGGACTTATTCCCATCATTGGCGCCGGTTTGGTCGCTCTTCTCCTTTACTTCTTCTCCGGGGACCGTTTTCTCTCTGCTTTTCGCCCGGGCGACCATACAACCCGCATCAACATCTGGAAGAGCTGTCTGAATATTATCCGGGATTACCCTCTTTTCGGGGTTGGTCCCGGCAATTTCGGCGCTGTTTACGAAAGATACAAACCGGAAATTTTTATCGTCAAAAACCTGAACGTCACCTGTGCCCATAGCAATTATTTAACGGTCTTTATCGGCTGGGGTCTGGTCGGGGGCTTCCTTTTTTGGGGCTGGCAGTTGTATATTATCGTCAGAAATATGCTTAAAGGATTAACCCCGCTCCAGCGGGTCATCATCGCAATCTTAATTTCCTTTTATGTCCATACAGCCATTAACGACTTGTTCGCCGCCTATAGCGGGTTTCTCCTGGGCCTCCTCGAACATGAAGCTTTCCGGTTAACCGCCGCCCGGAGATTAGAAGCCCCGGAGGCGGCCGGATAAACCTTCATCCACCCGGTAAACAAGCAAAAAAGAAAAACTCAGGGAATTCCTGAGTTTTTTTTCCTTACTTCATGCCTGAAAATAATGCTCAGCCAAGACCTCTTGCAGGATACCAACCAGACGCATGGCAGCTCCCGGTTCCCCCACAATTTGCCGGAGCCGGGCCGCCGTGCGCTGTCGGCCCGGTTCATCTTTAAGCATGCTCACCACTACCCTGCTTACATCCTCAGGGGAGATCTTCCCGATTAACTCCGGGATAATTTGGGTTTTAGCCAGACGATTGGGCCAAGCCGTAAACTTTATTTTGGCTTGGAACTTGGGGACCAACTTCCTTTTCAACACTTTTCCGAAGAAAGGAAGCCCGCCAATCAAGCCCGCCAGCCCCTCCAGGGGAATCTCCTCCGGATGGTTCAACGGAACGGTAATGACCATCGGAACCCCCAACGCCGCCAGTTCCACCGTATTCGTTCCGGGAATCGTCAAAGCCAAGTCCGCCCAGTTCATTAAGTTATACTGCTGATGATGAAAACAGGGAATGCGGACACCAGCCGCCGTTCTAATTTCACCTGCAGCCTGCAGGGGGCTTTCGGCGTTAAAAACCGGTTCCCCCGGGGGAAGATAAGTCGCAGACAATCCCCATTCCTCCGCCCCCCAGCCGGAAAGAGCAGCGGCTAATTGTTCTTCCGTTACAAAGGGGGAAATACTCAGCGCCGTGACCAGCGTGGGGAGTTGTGCTTTGATTTTCTCGATTGTTTTTACGTAAAAAGCCAACATATATTGAAAATGGACGGGGCGGCTGCCCGGAAGCAGTAATAATCCGGGGCATTCCTCATTCCCGAGCATTTTTTTCAGCTGTTCTTTCCCGTAGCTGGGTTTAACCGCATCCAACATTAAATTGCCAATCACGGCCGTTTTCTTTTTCACCGCCGGATCCTTGATTTTATCCGCCATCCACGGGTAAGCCATGGCAAACCGCGCAAAAGTACGGGTCCAATTGGTCAGCCCTTCCGTGTAGGCCACCGCCGGGTACCGGAGGCGTTTTGCCAAGAAAGCGGCATAAGTCAAGTCCCCCCCTAAAAACAGGACAATCCCCTTCCCCGCCGGCTTAAATCCGGCCGGTACTTTTCCGCTGATGATAAAGCGGATCGTCTCCCGGGGCCTCACCACCTGTGCCACGCGGGGTAGTTCCTCGACCACCCGGCTTTCGGCCCCGCTGGCGAAGGGACAAGGCGGAATAAAGACCGTGATCCGGTAGGACCAGGGGAAAGCTGTCAGCGCCTCAACGACCGGTTTTAACCATCCGGAGACCTCTCCCGGACTATTCACGGTAATGATCACATCAACTAACTCTTTCATTCTTCGCCACCATTTATCTTTTTTCCGGATTAAAACAGCAAGGATTGACGGTCTTTGCGCGAAAATGTTATGATCAAGGCAACTCTTCGCACAAAAAGGAGTTTTTAACGGTGGATTTAAAAGCCAGTATCGTAATTCCCACTTACAATTCCCAGGATCTGCTTGCTTTTTGCCTGAGGGCGCTCTTTAACCAGACGGCTCCCCCCGCCTCCTACGAGCTGATCGTGGTGGATGACGGTTCCACCGATGAAACGCCGGCCGTCGTCGCCGGCTTGGAAAAAGAAGCCCCCTGCGCCCTCCGGTACATCCGGCTGGAACATTCGGGGCGGGCCCGCGCCCGGAATACCGGCGCCTTAGCGGCCCGGGCCCCCATTATCATCTTTTTGGACAGCGACATGATCGTCCGGCGGGAATTTGTCGCCAGCCATCTCGCCGCCCATAGCCGTCCCGGCCTTGTCGTCAACGGTTCCGTGCTGAACACGCCCGTCCCGGCGGATCCCAATGAAAAAGCGGCACAGTATAACGACTATTCCCAAGCCTTCTTCGCCACCGGCAATGTCTCAGTGGAACGGGAAAAGCTCATCGCCGCCGGTCTCTTTGATGAAAGTTTCGTCGAATACGGGTGGGAAGATCTGGAGCTCGGTCACCGTTTGCGGAAGCTGGGCTTAAAACGGGTCAAAAGCCTCTCCGCCTGGAGTTACCATGTGCAAGCCCCGGTGACCGCGGAAAAAGTGCCGGCGCTCCTCCGGAAAGAACGGGAACGGGGTCATATGGCCGTTCTCTTTTACCGGAAGCATCCTTCCTTCAGTGTGAAAATGGTCACCCTGATCTCGCCGGTCTTTTTTGCCTGGATCAAACTGCTCACCCCTTTCCGCTGGCCGGAACGGCCGGGTGCCGCCAAACTCCTGGCCTCCTGTGAAGAAAAGGGGCATAAATTCGCCTTTGATCTAATCCTCAGTATCATGCGGAGTTATAACTATGTCCAGGGCCTCAAGGAGGCTTTGGGCCGGAAGGAACCCTAAACCTTAGGCCAGGTACTCCTTAATCCGGAGGGCAAGCTTCCGGGCTCCACCCGGAGCGCCCATCCGCTCCCGCCCGCATTGGCCCATCCGCTCCCGGGCCGCCGGATTACGGAGCAACGTCAAGGCGGTCCTGGCCACCAGTTCCGGCTCCCTGGCGAGCAGGCTGACGGCATCCCCCAATAACCGTTTTTGTCTTTCCGCAAACACCTTCGTAAATTGGGCGCCCCGTCCCGGAAAAGTGAGAACCGGTTTGCCCATCCCCGCCGCCTGTTCATTCCCGGTTCCCGCCAGCCCGATCACGAGATCACAGGCGGCGAGGAGATCGCCGAACCGTCCTTGCACGATGGTAATCTGCCCGTTACCTCCGGCATCTTCCCGCTTGAGGTGTCCCCGGACGCCCGCTTCCGCCTCCCCCGCCGCCGGTTTGACTACCACCCAGCCGTCCGGGCCCAGCCTCTTGCCGAGTTCCTGAAAGTTCAAACCGCCGGCCAAAGCCACGAAATAGCGGCGTCTTTCCTTCAGCCCTTCCCCCGTCGCCGCTTTTTCCACAGCCGCCACCGCTGCCGCCAAATCCCTCATATTCACGTAAGCCTCCTCCCGGCTGCCCGGCAAGAGGAGAATAACCCAGTCTGCATTTTCCCGAAAAACCGCGGGATTGATAAAGGTCAGACAGTCCATCATCAGATTGCCGACAAACTCGGCCGGCAGGCCCTGGCGGGCCAAAGAGACGGCCGTCCGGGCGTCCCGGGGAAAGATTTGCCGGCAAAACCGGCGCATGATCCGGCGCTCGATCCGGAGATGGGAGGCAATATAGTCGGATTTGGCCGTCGGTAAAAAGAAGATGGGTTGCTTCAAAAAAAGTCCAGCCAAGGTCAGCAGATAAACATCACCGGCACAGACCGCCAAATCCACTTTTCCCCTTAATTGGCGAAGCATCCTTACCTGGGCGCCGATTTGGCCAAAGAGTCCCGCCTTGACATCCCGCAGGAAATTACCCAGACTGTTCCGGGTAAAGCCCCCGCTGGGGAGGACCCGCGCCGCCATCAACACCGGAATTCCTTTTGCGGCGTAAGCCCGCCCGGCGCCGACCAGAGGAAAACCCGCCAGTTCCAATTCGGGCGCCACTTGGGCCAATTGTGCTCCCAAAACCGCGGCGATCTCATCCTCCCCGTGGCCATTACTGAGCAGAAGCACCCGCCGGCGTTTTTCATTTCCCACCGTACTCATCCTTTACACCCTGCCCCTCGTCGTCATTGTGGAAAATCCTGCCTTCTCCATACATTTTCGCATATAAGCCACGGGCCTGTAACAGCTCTGCATGGGTGCCGACCTCCACAATTCTCCCGTGGGAGAGGACGACGATCTTGTCCGCTCCCTGGACGGTAGAGAGGCGGTGGGCAATAATGAAGGTGGTCCTTCCCTTCATTAAACGCTCCAAAGCCTCCTGCACCAGCCGTTCCGCTTCCGTATCCAACGCCGAGGTGGCCTCATCCAAAATCAAAATCCGCGGGTTCCGCAGGAGGGCCCGGGCAATGGCAATCCGCTGTTTTTGCCCCCCCGAAAGCTGGGAACCCCGTTCCCCGGCCAGGGTTTGATAACCGTCGGGAAGCGCGGAAATAAACTCATGGGCATTGGCCATCTTCGCCGCGTTAATAATCTCCTCCTCCGTGGCATCGGGTTTCCCGTAGGCAATATTCTCCCGGATGGAGACGCCGAACAAAATCGTCTCCTGGGGAACAAGGCCGATCTGCCGGCGCAGAGAGGCAATTTTTACGTCCCGCACATCATACCCGTCCACCAGCACCGCCCCGCTGGTCGGCACGTAAAAACGGGGAATCAAATTGACCAGACTGGTTTTCCCGGCGCCGCTGGGCCCCACCAGGGCCACCACCTCACCGGGGGCCACCTTTAAATTGATCCCGGAGAGAATCTCCTGGCCCGGCCGGTATCCGAAATTGACATTGACAAATTCCACTTCCCCTCTGATCTCCGGCAAAACGACGGCGTCGGGTTTATCCTGCAAATCTTCCTGGTGGTCCAGGATCTCGAACAAACGGTCCGCGCCGGCCAGCGCCTGCTGGAAAGAGTTGAGGGTGTTGGTCAGGGTGGTAATGGGAGTGCCGAGCATCCCGATGTAGGTAAAGAAAGTGACCAAACTCCCGGTGGTTAAGCGGCCGTGGAAAACCTCCAGCCCCCCATACCAGAGGACGAGGACAAGCCCCACCACATAAAGGATTTCCACCGTCGGGGTCAGGAAAGCCAAAGCTTGCGCCGACTTCATATTTGCGTTAAAACTGGCCTCGTTTTCCCGGGCGAACCTTTTCGCCTCGTGTTTTTCCATGGTAAAAGCTTTTACTACCCTAATCCCGGTGAAAATCTCCTGGAGCACTGCCGTCAGATCGGCAATGGTCTCCTGGACCCGGTGGCTGATTCCCCGGATCTTACGTCCGGCTTTGGAGACCACATACACAATGAGCGGCAAGACGGTGAGGGTAATCAAAGCCAGCCGCCAGTTCAGTAAAAAAACGGCGGCCAGAATCCCAACGAGCATAAAGCCATTGGAAAGGAGGGAGATGACCCCGGAGGAAACAATATTTTGAATTTGCCCCACATCACTGGTGATCCTGGCGATCAACTCCCCCACCCGCTGCCCCTCCAAAAAACCCACCGACATTCTTTGGAGATGCTGGAAGACCTCTTCCCGCAGGTTGGCTACGACCCTTTGCCCCAGATAACTGGTAAGGTAACGTTGGAAATAGGAGAAAAAGCCTTTTAAAAGAGCGAGAAAAAGCACGCCCACCACAATTGCATTTAAGAGCTTCAAATTCCCCCCTACGTTAAAAACCCGGTCAATAAGGTAATTCCCGAAAAGATATGGGAACGCCAGATTGACGAGGGAGACAATGATCATGGCTAAAATAGCCCCGAGGAATTCCTTCCAGTAAGGCTTAACGTAGAGAAAAAGCCGGTAACTGGTGTTAAGACGCTTGTTGGTTTCCCTTTTCTTCATCGTGTTAAACAAATCAAGCCTGTCCTTTCCTTCTTTTCTCCAAGAAACTCCGGATGGCTTCCGCCGCCCGCTCGGCCGCATGCCCATCGGGTTGATAAAAGATCTCCTCCCGGGCACGCCGGCGCCGGTCCGCGTAGGCTTCCGGCCGGGCCAAAGCCTCCTGCACCGTCGCCCAAACCTGGCCACGACGTTTCACGACGGGCCCGCACTGCCAAACCCAGGTTTTCCGCCTGCCGAAGGGCAAGGGGCGGGGATCAAGGAAGACAAAAGGCCGGTCAAAACAGAGAAATTCATGGGCAACCGCCGAAATATCGGCAATTAAAAGATCGGCTCCCGCCATAATCGGAATCACATCGTAGGCGTAACCCAGCAATTTGATCCTCGGGTTCTGACTGGCGAGCCTCTCCACCATGTGGTAATTGCGCCGGTCATACCGTTTGGTGTTGGGATGGAGTTTCACAATTAAGTTATACCCCTCCGGTACTCCGGACAGGACCTCCGCGCCAAATTTGGGCAGACTGGTATTGAACTTACTATCTTGCCAGGTGGGTGCATATAAAACCGTAGGCAAAGCCGGATCCAAACCCAGGCCCTTCACGGCCGTGTCCCGGTCGAACTCCCCCTTGAACACCCGGTCGGCCTTAGGATAACCGATAATGGCGTAATTCTCTTCCGTCAGTAAAGAAGCGGCTTTCATCGTCCGGTAAGCCCGCTCGCCCGGGAGCAAAAGAAGGTCATACTCCCGGACTTTGCCGCTGTACCCATAAGTTTTATCGGAAGTCCCGTGAAAGACCTGTATATGGGCGGTATCAAAATCCACATTCAAGTAGCTTTTGGAATAATCGGGCTGGATGATGGCCTCCGGCCGCAGTTGGGCCAGTCTCTGCTGTAATTCGGCCCGGGTGGCATAAAATTCCGCGTTCACTTCGGGAAAATCTTCCCGCAGGATCCGGAAGGAATCCGGCCCGTCGGTGAGGACCATTCCCCCCAGGACTTTCGCGATATAGATAAATGAAGGAATCTGGTGAATCGAATTATCCACATAATACGCAATCAATGCTTACTCTTCCTCCCTCGTCTTTCCTGTCCGCCGCTTTCCATCTTAGCATACCCACCCGTGGGCGTGGTTCTTTTTCACCCCGGTTGGTTCATAATTAGTTTTCGGGGCAGACTAACATTAATCCTGCCCGTCATGGTACTTTTTATTGTTACTGCTTTGCGAAAGGAGGCTGCTCATGCCGGCCCAAAACAACCCTACCATCTGCATCATTCTCTTCAGCGGGGATCTGGATAAAGCCCTCTCCGCGCTGGCCATGGCCTGGACGGCCGCCGGAGAAGGCTTTACCGCCCATGTCTTCTTTACCTTCTGGGGCCTGTCCCTCTTGCGGAAAGAGAAAGGAACGGACCCGCATCCCCTGGCCCGCCTCTTTAAGCTGCTTTTGCCCGCCGGCCCGGACCGGCTGGGCCTTTCCAAGATGAACTTCGGCGGTCTCGGGGCGCGCCTGATGAATAAATTAATCCGTGATCGCCAAACGGAAACCGTTGGCCAGCTCCTGAAGATGGCCATGGAACGGCAGGTCCGCTTTATCGCCTGCCGCGGCACCATGGAGATCCTCGGGATCAAGGAGACGGAGTTAATCGAGTATGAACACCTGACCGTCGGCGAGGTCACCACCTTTCTTGCCCTGGCCAAGGAAGCCGAGATTCAACTCTTTATCTAACTTTTACGATTAATTGCAACCACGGGGTTCCGTCTTCACCCGCCACGACCTTCCACTCCGCCCCCGGTTTCCCATCCCACCGACTTCCTGCCGTTTCGCCAACAAACCCGGTTCTTCACCCGGCTTTGGTTTGTTCTGGCGCCCCGCTCCGGTGGCGAAGGAGCCGGCCTAAATTCACTCTTGTTTTTGCCAAAAGGATCACGTAAGATAAAAATTATTCCGGTATTACCTTTTTTTGGTGATCCTTTTAATCTGATCCATTGCGCCACAAGGAGGAGAAAAATGAAGTACGCAGGGAAAAACCTTAGTGATTTTCTGGAATTGCCCCACCGGGATATCCTGGCAAAAACCCTTCCTTTTTATGAGTTTACGGAAGAACTGACCGCTCACGAATTCCACCACTGGGGGCGGATGCTGACCAGTCCGTCGGAACGCCGGGTCAAAATCCTCGACCCTTACACCAACCGCATCCGGGAAATGGTGATGATGGCCTCCAACAACTATTTGGGCCTGACCACCCATCCGGCGGTGGTGGAAGCCGCCCGCAAAGCCCTGGAAAAATACGGGGCGGGGGCGGGCAGCGTCCCGCTCCTCGGCGGCACCCTCGACCTCCATAAAGAACTCGAGTATAAGCTGGCCAAGATGAAAGGTTGCGAAGACGCCGTCATCTTCACCTCCGGCTATTCTTCCAACGTTGGCTGCGTCTCTGCCCTCGTCCGCAAAAACGATGTGGCCATCAACGACCGGCTCAACCACGCCAGCATCATCGATGGTTGCCGCCTCTCCGGCGGCGATTTCCGCACCTTCCGCCATAATGACCTGGCCCACCTGGAGAAAGTCCTGCGCTCCACCGAAGACCAAGGCTACCGCGGAAAATTAATCATCGTCGACGGGGTCTTCAGTATGGACGGGGACATTAGTAACCTGCCGGGGATCAAAGCCCTCGCCGACCGTTACGCCGCCCGGATCATGATTGACGAGGCCCACGCCACCGGGGTCATTGGCGCCCACGGCAGGGGGACCCCCGAACACTTCCACATGGAGGGAAAAATCGACCTGGTGGCCGGTACCCTCAGTAAAGCCTTGGGGGGCGTCGGCGGATTTGTCGCCTCCACAAAGGAAGTCGTCAATTATCTGCGTTTCTACGCCCGTTCCCACATGTTCTCCACCGCCCTGCCCCCGGCAACGGCCGCCGCCTTGTGCGCCGCCATCGACGTCATCGAGCAGGAACCCGCCCTCCGGGAAAAGCTCTGGTCCAATATAAACTATATGATCACCAACTTAAAACAGATGGGTTTCAACCTCGGGAATGCGGAAACGGCAATTATCCCCATCATTGTCGGGGACGACCAAAAGTTAAAGGAAATCAGCAGGGAAGTCCATCAGGCAGGGATCTTTGTCAATTCCGTCTATTACCCGGCCGTCCCCAAGAAACTCTCCCGCTTGCGTCTTTCCCTGATGGCCACCCATACCCGGGAAGACCTGGACGACACGCTGGCGGTGCTGGAACGGGTGGGCAGAAAATACGGGTTAATTTAAAAACCTTTTATTGATAAGCAAAAGAGGCAGTCCACAAGGGCTGCCTCTTCCTCTTCTTTAACCTATGTTCCCGAAGACAAACTGCTTTTCAACACTAAAGGCTTTAGTAGTATTGATCTATCGTGTTGAGATTTAAGTTCGGATTGGTGTTATTCTGGTTATTGGCAGGCTGCTGGGAAGCCAATCCGGCGCGGAACCCGGCTTGGACGTTGGCCACGGCCTGTTGCGAAAGGGTTCTTTCCGCCGCTTCGATCATCCGCTTGACCATGTGACCACCAACCGCACCGCAATCCCGGGCGGTCATATACCCCCAGTAGTCGCCCTGAATCGGCGAAGTGTCGATGTTGAGTTCCTTGGAGATTTCATACTTCATTTGGTCCAGCGCCTTCTTCGCCTGGGCATAAACAAGGGTATTCCTTTTTTGACCGGCCGCCATCTGGTTACCTCCTTTCTAAATGGTCTATTTGTAATCTTCCCAGCTAAAGTGGGGAATAAACGGCGTATTCCCTGGAAAATGCGGCGTAAGATCCCGCCCCTGCCAAAGCCTTCACAACCCCCTGGCCGGAGGCATAGTATATTCTGAAATAAGGGCAGGGAGGCTACGTGATGGAGATAAAATGGCACGACCGGATCCGAGGGGCCATTCTCGGGCTGGACCTCAAAGTTCCCTTAGCCGACGGCACAAAACGTCCTTACATTAACTTGGACAATGCGGCCACCACCCCACCCCTGGCGCCGGTGGCCAAGGCTGTCCAATCCTTTCTTCCCTGGTACTCCAGTGTTCACCGGGGATTCGGCTATAAATCCCAACTTTCCACAGAAGTTTACAACGAGGCCCGCCGGCAGATCATGGCTTTTTTTGGCGCCCCGCCGGGAGAGTATATCGCCCTTTTTGTGAAAAATACCAGTGAAGGCCTGAACAAGCTGGCCCAACGCCTGCCGTTGGAGGAAGGATCCGTCCTTTCCACCTGGATGGAGCATCACTCCAACGACCTGCCCTGGCGCCTGCGGAATCAGGCCCAATTTGTTGAATTAACCGCCGACGGCTGTCTGGACCTCGCCGATCTGGAAAGGAAACTGAAAAAAGGACGGCCCCGGATTAAACTGGTCACCGTCTGTGGCGCTTCCAACGTCACGGGTATTGTCAATCCCCTGCGCACCATCGCGGAACTCGCCCATCATTACGGCGCCCAAATCACCGTCGATGCCGCGCAACTGGCTCCCCATCATCCGTTCCACATCCGGGCGGACGACGCCGGAACCATCGACTATTTTTCCTTTTCCGGGCATAAAATCTACGCCCCCTTCGGCACGGGGGTCCTCTGCGGCCCGGCGGAGAACTTCCGGAGCGGCACCCCGGACCAGGTTGGAGGAGGGACCGTCATCGCCGTCTCCCGGGACGAGGTGGTTTTTGCCCCCCTCCCCGACCGGGAAGAAGCGGGGACCCCCAATCTCATCGGCGCGGTCGCCCTGGCGGCCGCCCTGCGCTGGCTGGCCCGGAATAATTTTGCCCGCCTTACCGCTTACGAAGCGGCCTTGACCGGCTATGCTTACGAACGTCTCCAAACCGTGCCCGGCCTGATCCTGTACGGACCCCCGCCAAAGCGTTACCCCAGGATCGGTGTGATCTCCTTTAACCTGGAAGGCATCCCCCACGGGTTGGTCGCGGCCTTTCTCGCCTTCGAAGCGGGGATCGGTGTCCGCCACGGTTGTTTCTGCGCCCGCCCCTATGTCCAGCATCTCTTAGGATTATCCAAAAACGAGATCCTCGCCTATGAAAACCTGGCCAAAGCCGGAAGGAAATGCCTGCTCCCGGGGATGGTCCGGGTCAGTTTCGGCTTTTACAACACCAAAGCCGAGATCGACTTGCTGGTCGACGCCTTAAAAACCCTCCGCCTCGAGGAGGAGAAAATAAAAAACCGGTACCGGATTGATCCGGCCACCGGCGAGTACCTGCCGAAAATCGGCAATTTTAAAGGAGCGCTCCTGCGTCACACCAAAACCTTTTTTCAGCTTTAATTCTTTTAGCCCTTGCCGGGAAAACCCCTGCCCGGCGCGGCAGAACCTGCTTAAGCTTTTTCCCCTTTCACCCCGTTCCGCTTGGGGAAAAGGGCGCTCCGCCACTTAAACAAATAATCCACCCCGGAGAAAACTGTGAAGAAGACGGCCAGATAAAGGATGATTCCGGCACCGGGTAGGGAAAGGATGATCATAATAATCGCCACAATTTGGGTGCAGGTCTTAATTTTTCCCCAAATTCCCGCCGCCACGGACAACCCCCGCTTTTTCGCCAGGGAACGGAGGATGGTGATTAAAACTTCCCGGGCCAGAATGACCGTCACCACCCACCAACTGACTTTTCCCAGCATATATAGGCTATAAAGCGCACTCCCGATCAATATTTTGTCAGCAAGGGGATCAAAAGACTTCCCAAAGGAGGTGGTCTCTTTCCGGGCCCTGGCCACGTAACCGTCCAAACCGTCGGTCAACGCCGCCAGGATAAAAACGGCGGCGGCATAAACCTCTTTATGCTCCATCGGAATAAAGAGAAATAAAATGCAGACCGGGGTAAGGATAATACGCAAAAGCGTTAAATAATCGGCTGCTTTCATTCAGTAATCACCACAATATAATCATAATAACCTTTAAACGGCCTCAAAAGGTTAATTCGCCATCCGGACCGGATATCCTTTACCATCCGGGTTTTATTTTCCCCACAAGCTCGTAGGGGGTGGCCGCCTCAATCCGGACCGGAATAAAACTCCCCGCCCTGATTTCCGGATGGTGGCAGCCGGTGACATCCACTTTGACCTGGCCGTCGATCTCCGGCGCCTCCCGGTAAGACCGGCCGCGCCAATGGCCGGGTTCTATTTCTTCTTCCAGCAAAACCGGTAATTCCCGGCCGATGAAGGTCTGGTTTTGCGCCAAAGAATGGGCTTGTTGCTGCTCTAAAACCGTACGGACCCGCCGTTTTTTCGTGGCCGGATGAACCTGCTCCGGTAAACGGGCGGCCGCCGTCCCCTCCTCCCGGTAATAGGGAAAAACGCCCACCCAGTCCAGCTTCACCTCGGCCAAAAAGGCTAAGAGTTCCTGGAAATCTTCCTCGGTTTCCCCCGGATACCCCAGAATAAAGGTGGAGCGGATGGCCGCTCCCGGTAAAACCCGGCGGACCTTGGCGATCAGTTCCCGGATCTCCCTTTGGGAACCGGGCCGCCCCATCCGTTTTAAGACCCGGTCACTCACATGCTGTAAGGGAATATCCAGATAACGGCAGACATGTTGCGACCGGGCGATCGTCGCCAAGAGCTCCTCGGTGATCAGGGCCGGATAGGTATAGAGGAGGCGCAGCCAAAAATCTCCTGCCAGCCGGTCGAGGCGGGCCAGGAGGGAAGCCAGGTTATAGGCGCCGCCGCTGTCCTGCCCGTAGGCGGTGGTATCCTGGGCCACCAGGATAATCTCCTTCACCCCCCGCGCGAGCAACGCGCCGACTTCCGCTTCGATGCTCTCCGGGTCCCGGCTCCGGTACTTTCCCTTCAATTGGGGGATAATGCAAAAAAGGCAGTGGTGGTCGCAACCCTCGGCAATCTTGACATAGGCATAAGGACCGGTGGTGGTCAGGGGCCGTCCGCTCAAAGCCGGCGGCAGCCAGCCGGCCGGCGCCGCGGCAAAATACTTCTCCCCCTCCTTGGCACTGAGGGCGGCTTGGATCAACTCCGGCAGCCGTGCATACTCCCCGGTGCCCAGCCAGAGATCCACTTCCGGCAAGGTCTTTTCCAGTTTCCGCCCGTATCTTTGGGGGAGGCAGCCGGCCACCACCAACAACCGGCAGCGGCCTTGCTTATAGGCGGCAAACTCCAAAATGGTGTCGATCGATTCCTGCGTCGCGCTTTCAATAAAGGCACAGGTATTAATCACAAGAATATCGGCCTCTTCCGGCTTGGCCGTCACCGTAAAGCCGGCCTGTTGCGTAAGGCCGATCATATAATCGGTGTCCACTTGATTTTTCGGACAACCCAAAGAAATCCAGCCAATCTTCATTCTTTTTGCCACTTGCTTGTCCCCTTTTTCCCTATGCTTGAGGCAAGGCCGGTTTTTTTCTCAAGGGCACCGCGCCCTACCGGGTAACTTCCGGCCAAACCGCTTCTTTCCGGCCGTCTTAGGCCCGGTTATACAAATAACGGTAGATATAATAAGTCCGCATGATTTTCGCCACATAACGCCGGGTTTCCAGGTAAGGGATACGGTGGAGATCATCGACCCGGCCCCCCCAGGTCCCGGAGGCAAGCCAGCTCTTGACCTTCTCGTGACCGGCATTATAAGCCGCCAGGGCCATCACCCGGTTGCCGTTAAACTCCCGGAATAAATAACTCAGATACCCGATGCCGAGGCGGAGATTGACCTCCGGCCGTTCCAGATCGGCCTCCTCCAAAGCCATTCCCTTTTGCGCCCCCAGCCAGAAAGCCGTCTCCGGCATGAGCTGCATTAAACCCCGGGCCCCCTTCCGTGACCGGGCCTGCGGGTTAAATTTACTCTCCACATAAATCAAGGCCGCGACCAGTTCGGGATCGACCCCGGCATATTCGGCGCCCGTCTCAATCTCTTCCCGGAAGGGATAAGGAAAGACCCACCGCCCCAGGGCTTTATGGCCCAGGACACCCAGGAAAAAAAAGAGGAAGAGAAGGGCGAGCTTAAGCTGGCGTTTTTCCAGCAGGATAAAAATTTTTCTCACTTTCGCTTCTCCATTCCTTAACTTAAGTTCATCCTATGCCCGAAAACGGGAAATATGCGCCTCTTTCCGGGCAGCCAACAGCCTCGCCACTTCCTCTTTTAACTCTCCTTCCTCCCCGTTATTATAAATCACCACGTCGGCCCGGGCGATCTTTTCGGCCAAAGGCATTTGCGCCCCAATCCGCCGCTTGGCCTCCGCCGCCGTCAAACCGTCCCGGGCCATTACCCGGGCCAGTTGGATCGGGGGCGCCGCTGCCACCACCCAGATCTCATCGAGACCGATCTCCGCCTTGCCGGCCAACCCGGCCTCAAAAAGCAGGGGGATCTCGGCGACCACATCCCGGCCGCCGGCCTTTAAAGCGCGGATTTCTGCTTGAAGCCGTGCAATAACCGCCGGGTGGGTCAGTTGGTTTAAACGCTCCCGCCGGGCGGGCTCGTGAAAAACGATCCTCCCCAAAGCCGCGCGGTTAATCCGCCCGTCCGGGCCGAGAATTCCCGGGCCGAACTCGGCTTTCACCCTTGCGTAGACTTCGCTCCCGGGTTCCAGCAGCCGGTGGGCGATCCGGTCGGCGCTAACCAATACGCAGCCTAGCTCCGCCAGGATCCGGGCGACGGTGGATTTCCCCGTCCCGATCCCGCCAGTCAGACCAATCACCAAACCTGGCGCCATCTTCTCTTCCCCCATGCTCATCTTTACCTTCAACCCTTATCCCGCCGGCGGGCAGAAGGGGCTAATGCTGGCAGTTGGGGCAGTAGTGGGTGCCGCGCCCGGCCACGCGGGTATAAACCAAGAGGCTCCCGCACTCCGGGCAAGGCTCCTTTTTCCGGCCATATACCCGCAGATAATTTTGGAAATCGCCCGGTTCGCCCCGGCCATCCACATAATCCCGGCGGGAGGTTCCCCGGTGGGCCAGGGATTCATTTAAAATCTCAACCATACACCAGTAAATCTTTTCCCACTCGGCTGGCGTCACCTCCCGGGCCGGGCGCAGGGGGGAAATGCCGGCCGCAAACAACACTTCATCGGCATAGATGTTCCCCAGGCCGGCGATGATCCTTTGGTCCAAAAGCAGACCCTTGACCGGTCCGGAGCGGCGGCCTGCCGCTTTGGCCAGCGCAGCCAGGAGCTTGTCCTTCTCCGTGGTTAACGGTTCCAGGCCCAGCCCGGCCAGACCCGCCGGGAGCGCCGCCGGCGGCGACAAAACCGCCGTCCCGAACTTCCGGGGATCGACAAAATGGAGACTATGGCCGTCGGTCAAAACCAGAACCAATGTGGTATGCTTGGCCAGGGGAGAATCCTCCCCTTGCCAGACCAACCGGCCGGACATCCGCAAATGAAAAACCAGACGCTGCCCGGTATCGAGCAGGAATAAAAGGTATTTTCCCCGTCTTTCCAGATCGGTGATCCGCTTCCCTTTTAGTTCCGCCGTAAACTCCTCCGGCGCGGGCTTGACCGCTTTGGTCAGATAAACCCGGGCTTCCCCGATTACCTTCCCTTGCACCAGCGGCAAAAGGGAGCGGCGGATAGTTTCTACTTCAGGCAGTTCCGGCATTAGGCTAAGTCCCCCCAATTTTCTCCTGTCTTCACGTCAACCTCCAAAGGAACCTTTAAGCTAAAAGCGCCTTCCATCTCTTCCCGTAAAATCCTGGCCGTCTCCGCCACAGCCGCCCGGTCCACCTCCAGCAGCAATTCGTCATGAACCTGCAGGAGCATGGTGGCCGGGAGTTTTTCCTGGCGCAGGCGGGCGTCCACCCGGACCATGGCCAGCTTAATCAGGTCGGCGGCCGAACCCTGAATCGGCGTATTCCGCGCCATCCGCTCGGCAAAGGAGCGCCGCTGGAAATTACGGGCTTTTAAGTCGGGCAGGTAACGCCGGCGGTTCATAATTGTGGTCACATAACCGGCCTCCCTGGCCTGGGCGATTGCCTGCTCCAAATAGGTTTTTACCCCTTGGTAGCGGGCAAAATAGGCCTCGATAAAGGCTTCCGCTTCCTTCCGGGAGACCCCGACCCCTTTGGCCAGCCCAAACCCGCTCATCCCGTAGATGATGCCGAAATTCACCGCTTTCGCCCGGGCCCGCAACTCGGGGGTGACCGCCTCGGGGGGAAGGTTGAAGATCTCCGCCGCCGTCCGCCGGTGCACATCCTGGTCACTTTGGAAGGCTGCCACCAGCTTTTCATCCCCGGCCAAATGGGCCAGGAGCCGCAGTTCAATCTGGGAGTAATCGGCGGAGAGAAAGAGGGTATCCTGGTCTTTGGGGATAAAACAGCGCCGGATCTCCCGCCCCTCCGCACTGCGGACCGGGATATTCTGGAGGTTGGGGTCGGTACTGCTCAAACGGCCTGTCGCCGTCACTGCCTGGTTAAAAGTGGTATGAACCCGGTAAGCGGGCGGCGCCGCCAGTCCCAGCAAGGCTTCGACATAAGTGGAGTTGAGCTTGACCAATCCCCGGTAATCCAGAACCTTCTGGACCAACGGATGCCGGTCAGCCAATTCCTCCAGGACTTCCGCATCGGTGGAATAGCCGGTTTTCGTCTTTTTCACCGCCGGCAGCCCCAGCCGTTCAAAAAGGATAACCCCTAACTGTTTCGGGGAAGAAATATTAAACTCCTCTCCGGCCAGTTGGTAAATCTCGGTTTCCAGCTCTTTAATCTGCCGGGTAAACTTCTCCTCCAAAAGCCGGAGGCGCTCCGGGGAAACCTTGACCCCCGCTTTTTCCATGGCAAATAAGATCCGGACGAGAGGCATTTCCACGTCATAGTATAAGGGCGCAACCCCTTCCTGCCGAATCTGGTCGGCCAGAACCGGATGGAGCTTTAGGATGGCCGCTGTCCGGCGCCCGCCGGCGGTGGCCAACTCCGCCTCCGGTAAAGCCGCCGGCAATGCAAAGACCTCCCGCGGCTTCCCCTTTTCATCCCGGGGAGCAGGAAGCTCCAGTCCAAGTAGGGTGTGGGCGGTATTTTCCAGGCTGAGGTTCCATTGGCCGCCGCTCACCAGATAAGCGGCCAGCAAAGTATCAAAGGCCAGTCCCTCCCAGGAGGCGCCGTAATAATCAGCCAGGAGCATCTGGGTTTTGGCATCATGGGCCAGTTTCTTGGTCCGGGCGTCGGCCAGCCAGCGGACCAGCGGTTGCGGCCAGGTTTTTCCGTTGCCGGCCAACTGCAGATAGACCGGGTCCTCCCCTTCTTTGGCGAGGGCCACCCCCAAGGCTTCCCCCTTTTGCCAGGTGGCGGCCGCCGCCAAAAACTGGACGGCCACCGGTTGGTCGCTGCTTCCTTCCAAAAAGGCCGGTAGTTCCTCCTCCGTCAGGATCCGGGTATCCGGGGTTAAGACCGCCCCCACCTTAACTTCAGGGGTCTCCTCCGCCTTCACCTTCCCGAGGAGGCTCCTGAACTCCAGCTTCCGGAAGAAGGCCGCCAGTTTCGGCTTGTCCATCTGAAACCGGCATGCGGAGACCGCCACCGGCAGCGGCACGTCCCGTTTAATCGTAACCAGTTCCCGCCAACGCCGGACCTCTTCCAAATGGGTCAGGAGCAACGTTTTCACTTTTTCGTTTTCCAGTTCTTCCAGATGGGCGAGCAAGTTATCCAGGCTTTTGAACTCTTGCAGTAATTTGACGGCCGTTTTCTCCCCGATCCCGGGCACCCCCGGGATATTGTCGGACGGGTCCCCCCGCAAGGCTTTGTAATCCGCCCACTGGGCAGGGGTTAAACCATGCTTCTCTTCAAGGTAAGCACCAGTGACCCGGACCAGATTGGTGATCCCGCGGTGGGTATAGTAGACGCAAACCCCATCAGCCACCAACTGAAAAGAATCCTTGTCCCCGGTGACAATACAAACCTGGAGGCCTTCGGCTTGGGCCTTCACGGCCACGGTTCCGATGACATCATCGGCCTCGTAGCCGGCAACCCCGATCACCCGGGCGCCCAGACTTTCGTAAAACTCTTTGATGTAAGGCATTTGGACCCGGAGGTCCTCATCCATTTCCTTCCGGGTCCCTTTATAACCGGCATAGGCTTCATGCCGGAAGGTCTTCCCCAGATCTTCGGCGACCACCAAATAATCGGGACTTTCATCCTCCAAAAGGCGCATGATCATGGTGGCCACACCATAAACGGCGCTGGTCGGCAGACCCTCCGAAGTCCTGAGTTGCTGATCTTTTAAGGCGTGGTAAGCACGGTGGGCCAGACTGTGCCCATCAATCACCAGCATTTTATTGCCCATGGCTTCTTCCCCCTTCCCCGGTCTTGGCCGTCAAAGCCTCCCGGGCCAGTAAAGCCAGGCCCACGGCGTTATCTGAGGATAATCTGTTTTCACCAAAATATACCTTTAGTCCCCGGGGAAGACCCGCCGCCCGCGCCGTCAGTTCCCGGCGGAGATAAGCGTTGCTGGCCACCCCGCCAAAGAGCAACACCTCATGGCAACCCGGCTCCCCCGTTTCCACGCCGGCCTTGAGGAGCAGAAAAACCGTTTCCACCAGGCAGTCCAAGACCGCCCTGGCCAGTTCAGCCGGTTCGGCCTTTTTCTCCCAAAGCCGTAACGCCGCGGAAGTGGGTCCGGAAAAGCTAACCGAGAGGCCCTCCACTGCCACCGGGAGCCGAAGCCGGCCTTGGGCTTTTTCCGCCAAAGCCTCCAAGGAGGGACCGGCAGGAAAGGGGAGCCCCATCGCCACCCCGACCCGGTCCACCATCTGGCCGGCGTGCAAATCGGAGGTGCCCCCCAGCAGTTTGATGGCAAAGCCCCCCGCTTTTCGCCGGATCGCCAGCAACTCGGTGGTCCCGCCGGACAGGTGCAAACCGAAAAAGGCCTCGCTCGCCAGGCCGGAACCGGCAAGGGCCGCCCGGATGTGCCCCTCCTGATGGGTGGAAGCCAAGAGCGGAACCCCGGCGGTGGCGGCAATCACCCGGGCAAAATTGGCTCCGGCCACAAAGACCGGTAAATAGGAACCCTCCACCGGCCGGGGACGGGCGGAAAAGGCCACCCCGTGGAGGGGACGGTAAGGAGCCACCCTCTCGACCAGTTCAGGAAGGTTCTGTAAATGTTGGAAAAGGGCTTCCGATTGTCGAAGCCCTCTTGCCCCTTTTTCGACCGCCAGGACCCGGCGGCAATCCTGGATGATGCTTCCCTCCGCATCCGCCAGCGCCACTGAAGTTGTATAGCAACTGGTATCCAGACCAAGATAGTAGCCGGAGGAGGAACCGTTTGTCTTCATCCCAAACTACTCCCTCC
>DATCJZ010000019.1:0-14867 GCA_036562545.1 Capillibacterium sp.
GGGCTTGCCCGGCCTTGGACAGCACCAGCGTGATCGCCGCCGTCGTGGTCGTCTTCCCGTGGTCCACGTGGCCGATGGTGCCAATGTTCGCGTGCGGTTTCGTCCGCTCAAATTTTTGCTTTGCCATTTCTGATCCTCCTCATCAATCTTCTTGATCAATCTTACCTGTTATCTCCCATTTTTTCTTACCCGGCAATAATCTCTTTGGCGATATTCGCCGGCACTTCTTCGTAATGGGAGAAAGTAAGGGTATAAATCGCCCGGCCCTGCGAGATGGAGCGTAAGACCGTGGCGTAACCAAACATTTGGGCCATGGGAACATATCCGTGAATGGCCTGAGCGCCGGAACGGCTTTCCATCCCTTCCACCCGGCCTCTTCTGGAGTTAAAATCGCCAAGCACATCGCCGAGATATTCTTCCGGAGTGATGATCTCAATCTTCATAATGGGCTCCAAGAGCACCGGGTTGGCCTTTTTACAGCCTTCTTTAAAGGCCATCGAAGCCGCAATCTTAAAGGCCATTTCTGAAGAGTCGACTTCATGGTAGGAACCGTCCACCAGCGCCACTTTAACGTCGACCACCGGATATCCGGCGAGCACCCCGTTCAACATAGCTTCCTTAATCCCGGCTTCCACCGCGGGCACATAATCTTTGGGTACCACCCCGCCGACGATTTTGTTTTCAAAGACAAAACCGCCGCCCGGCTCATTGGGTTCAATCTCCAGCCAAACATGGCCGTATTGTCCACGGCCGCCACTTTGCCGGATAAATTTCCCTTCCGACTTGGTTGCTTCCCGGATGGTCTCCCGGTAAGCCACCTGGGGCCGTCCGATGTTGGCTTCAACTTTAAATTCGCGGATCAGCCGGTCGGTGATAATCTCCAAGTGGAGTTCGCCCATCCCGGAAATAATGGTCTGTCCGGTTTCCTGGTCGGTACGGACCCGGAAGGTCGGGTCTTCCTCCGCCAGCTTGGTCAGGGAAACTCCTAACTTTTCATGGTCCGCCTTGGTTTTGGGTTCGATGGCTACGGAAATCACCGGTTCCGGAAATTCCATTTCCTCAAGATGAATCGGATGGTCTTCACTGCAAAGGGTATCACCGGTGGAAGTATCCTTCCAGCCGACCGCCGCTGCAATGTCACCGGTCCGTACCGCATTAATCTCCTGCCGGTGGTTGGCGTGCATCCGGAGAATCCGGCCGACCCGTTCCCGTTTGCCCTTATTGGCGTTGTACACATAGGAACCGGCGGAAAGTTCCCCGGAGTAGACCCGGAAATAGACCAGTTTACCCACATACGGGTCGGTCATCACTTTAAAGGCCAGGGCGGCAAAGGGCTCATCATCAGCAGGTTTCCTTTCGAGCTCTTCCTTGGTCTTGACGTCGGTTCCCTTCACGGGCGGCAAATCGGCCGGGGAAGGCAGATAATCAACGACCGCATCCAACAACAACTGGACGCCTTTGTTCTTAAAGGCGGACCCGCACAAAACCGGGGTCAGTTTGTTTTCAATCGTCGCCCGCCGCAAAACAGTCCGGATCTGTTCGGGAGTAATCCTTTCCCCGCTCAAATAAGCTTCCATGATTTCTTCATCAAAATCAGCCAAGCTTTCCAACAGCTTATTCCGGTACTCTTCTGCTGCCGCGGCCAGTTCAGCGGGAATCTCCTCGGCTTCGCTGCGGGTGCCCAAATCATCCAGGTAAATGATGGCTTTTTCTTCAATGAGGTCGACGATCCCCCGGAAACTCTCCTCCACCCCGATGGGGATCTGAATCGGTACCGGGTGTGCTCCCAATTTACTCTTCATCATCTCGACCACCCGGAAGAAATCGGCGCCCACGCGGTCCATCTTATTGACGAAGGCAACCCGGGGAACATGATATTTATCAGCTTGACGCCAGACCGTCTCCGATTGGGGCTCAACCCCACCCACGGCGCAGAAAACGGCTACCGCGCCGTCCAACACCCGCAAAGAACGTTCCACCTCGACCGTAAAGTCCACGTGCCCGGGCGTGTCGATAATATTGATTTGATGTCCCCGCCAGTAGGTGGTGGTGGCCGCCGACGTGATGGTGATCCCCCGCTCTTGCTCTTGGACCATCCAGTCCATTACGGCCGAACCTTCATGGGTCTCACCCATCCGGTGCACTTTACCGGTGTAGAACAAAATTCTTTCGGTAGTGGTAGTTTTCCCCGCATCGATATGGGCCATGATCCCTATATTTCTAATGTGGTCAATCTGAAATTCCCTGCTCACTAGTTAAACCTCCAACCTGTTCCCCAGAGAAAACAAGATCTCTGTTTCCAATTTACCAAACATCGAAGGTTACCAACGATAATGGGCAAAAGCCTTGTTGGCTTCGGCCATCCGGTGGGTATCCTCTTTTTTCTTAATAGCGGCCCCGGTATTATTCGCCGCGTCGATTAATTCCCCGGCCAGTCTTTCCACCATGGTCCGTTCCGAACGGGCCCGAGCGCTGGCAACCAGCCAACGCATGGCCAAAGAAACACGACGTTCGGGCCGCACTTCCATCGGCACCTGATATGTGGCGCCCCCGACCCGTCGCGGTCTGACTTCCAGAACCGGCATGACATTTTTCATGGCTTGCTGGAAGACCTCCAACGGGTCTTTTCCGGTTTTCTCCCTGATCAGATCCAAAGATTTATAAAGAATACGCTCACCCAGCCCCCGTTTCCCGGAGTAGGTAATTTTATTGATAAACTTGGTAATCATCGGGTCGTTATAGATCGGATCGGGAGTAATTTCCCTTCTGGGTACTGCTCCCCGTCGTGGCAAGTTGATCCCTCCTTACTTTTTCGCCGTCGCCGTTTTCGGCCGTTTGGCGCCGTACTTTGATCTGCCTTGCTTACGGTCTTGTACGCCCGCCGTATCCCGGGTTCCGCGCACAATGTGGTAACGGACACCAGGCAAATCTTTCACCCTTCCACCCCGGATCAGAACCACGGAGTGTTCCTGGAGATTATGGCCTTCCCCCGGAATGTAAGCGGTAACCTCTAAACGGTTGGAAAGACGAACCCTCGCCACTTTCCGCAGCGCCGAATTGGGCTTCTTCGGGGTCACGGTTGAAACTCTGGTGCAAACGCCTTGTTTTTGCGGGTTACCTTTGGCGGATTCAAACATGTCCTCTTTCTTATTGTTATAAGACCAGAGTAAGGCAGGAGCTGAACTTTTGCGCTCTACTTTTTGCCGTCCCTTTTTCACCAATTGATTAATCGTTGGCATCATTCCACCTCCTTCCTATTCTTGGACCACTGCAACTACTGCCGCACAAACATCAATCCGGCAAATCTGTCCTAGTTCTTTGCGCCCGACCCGCGTAACCACAATCTTCACGTTCTTACCGTGACTGGCCATTTGGATCCGGCGCACGATATGCTCATCCACATCATTGGCCAAGTAGACCACACAGGGTTTATTTTGCTGAATCGCCCGTAAGGTCTGTTTTAAGCCGATCACCCGTTTTTTCTTGGTCTGAAGGTCAGGCTCGCCCACTAGTATTCTCTCCCTACGCCCCAAGAAAATATTTGTTGAACAAACCAGACTTAATTAGTTTACCATCTTCATTCAGGGGTGTCAATAAAAATATTGTAAGCAAGTAGGCGAGGGGAAACGGAGCGGCCGTTTCCTCCCGCCCTTGCTTTCCTCAACCTACAGTTTTTTCCTCCGCCGGTGGGGTTTCCGCCTCCGGCACTTTCTCGGTTTCCGGGCGACCGACGACGAGGGACCGGTATCTTGGCATCCCGGTTCCGGCCGGAATCAGTTTGCCTATGATCACATTCTCTTTCAGGCCAATCAGGTCATCCCGTTTCCCTTTGATGGCCGCATCCGTCAAGACCCGCGTGGTCTCCTGGAAGGAGGCGGCCGAGAGGAAGCTCTCGGTGGCCAGCGAGGCCTTGGTGATGCCTAGCAGAACCGGACGAGCCACCGCCGGTGTACCGCCCAAGGCTTCCACCCGGCGGTTTTCGTCTTCCAGTTCCATCTGATCAACGAGGCTACCGGGCAAGAGGTCGGTATCGCCCGGGTTTTCCACCTTCCGTTTCCGGAGCATCTGCCGGACCACCACTTCAATCTGTTTATCGTTGATCTCAACCCCCTGGGAACGGTAAACCTCCTGCACTTCATGGACCAAATACATCTGGACGCCACGGATCCCTTTGATCTTCAGGATGTCATGGGGGTTAACCGAACCTTCGGTCAACCGGTCGCCGGCCTCCACTTTGCTTCCGTCCTTCACCTTCAAACGGGCGCCGTAGGGAATCTGGTAGAGACGTTCTTCCCCGTCTTCCGTCTGGATGCTGACCCGCCGGATCCCTTTCACTTCCACAATTTTAACCGTACCGCTGACTTCGGTGATAATGGCCTGCCCCTTCGGTTTTCTGGCTTCAAAGAGCTCTTCCACCCGGGGAAGACCCTGGGTAATATCTTCGCCGGCCACCCCGCCGGTGTGGAAGGTCCTCATGGTCAACTGGGTACCCGGTTCCCCGATGGACTGGGCGGCAATGATGCCGACCGCATCGCCCACGTCGGCCAGACGCCCCGTTGCCAGGTTCCGGCCATAACATTTGGCGCAAACACCGTGCCGGGTCCGGCAAGTTAAAACCGAACGGACTTTCACCTGTTCAAATCCGGCGGCCACAATCTTTTCGGCGATGGGCTCGGTGATCTCTTCGTTAAAGCGGACAAGAACCTCCCCGGTCTTGGGATCCACCACGTCTTCGGCGGCCACCCGGCCGGTGATCCGTTCTTCCAAGGGTTCAATAACTTCATCCCCGTCGGTAATGGCCTTCAAGAAAATACCATCGTTAGTCCCGCAGTCCTCTTCCCGGACGATCACATCCTGGGCTACGTCCACCAGACGGCGGGTGAGATAACCGGAGTCGGCAGTCCGGAGCGCCATATCGGCCAAGCCTTTCCGGGCACCGTGGGTGGAAATGAAGAACTCCAGCACCGTCAGGCCTTCCCGGAAGTTGGCTTTAATGGGCAGGTCAATAATGCGCCCGGAGGGGTCGGACATCAGTCCGCGCATCCCCGCCAACTGTGAAAGCTGGGAGACATTACCCCGCGCCCCGGAGTTGGACATCATCGCCACCGAGTTAAAGGGGTCGAATTTTTTGATCACCGCCTGGGTCACATCTTCTTTGGCCTTCGCCCAAATGTCAATGAACCGTTGGTAACGTTCCTCCTTGGTAATTAACCCCCGCCGGTACTGTTGCTCAATGAGATCCCCCTGCCGCTCGGTCTCTTCGATAATCTGTTTTTTCTCGGGCGGAGTCTGGATATCCGCGGCGGCAATGGTTGTCCCCGACCGGGTGGCAAACCGGTAGCCCAACCGTTTTAACTGGTCCAGAATCTCGGCGGTGCGGTGAGTTCCGTAACGCTGACAAACGTAGGAGACAATCTGGTTTAGAACCTTCCGGGAAGTCCCGTTATCTCCGATTTTCGCAAAGAGACTGTCCAAATAATCCTCGTCGATACTCACCTGGTCTTTAAAAATGAGTCGTCCCGCAGAAGTCTCCACCCGTCCCTTTTCCGTCCGGACCTTAATCTTGGCGTGGAGATCAATATTCCCCGTATAATAAGCGAGCATCGCCTCGGCCGGCGAGGCGAAGAGATGCCCCTCGCCTTTGGCGCCCTTCCGGATGATCGTCAGGTAGAAGCAACCGATGACCACATCCTGGTTTGGGGTGGCCAGCGGCCGTCCGTGGGCCGGCGATAAGATATTATGGGAAGACAACATCAAGATTCTGGCTTCCGCCTGCGCTTCCGCCGAGAGGGGCACATGCACCGCCATTTGGTCCCCGTCAAAGTCGGCGTTATAGGCCGGACATACCAGCGGGTGGACCTTGATGGCCCGGCCTTCTACCAGGACCGGTTCGAAGGCCTGGATCCCCAAACGGTGTAATGTCGGCGCCCGGTTGAGCAAAACCGGATGCTCCTTGATCACCTCTTCCAGGACATCCCACACTTCGGGGCGGGCCCGCTCCACCATCCGTTTGGCGCTCTTGATATTATGGACAAACCCCTGATCCACCAGTTTTTTCATGACAAAGGGCTTGAAGAGCTCCAAGGCCATCTCTTTGGGGAGGCCGCACTGGTGCATCTTAAGCTCCGGCCCGACCACAATGACCGAACGGCCCGAATAGTCCACCCTTTTGCCCAGCAAATTCTGGCGGAAACGCCCCTGCTTGCCGCGGAGCATATCGCTGAGGGATTTTAAGGGCCGGTTCCCCGGACCGGTAACCGGCCGCCCCCGGCGGCCGTTGTCAAAGAGGGCATCCACCGCCTCCTGGAGCATCCGCTTCTCGTTCCGGACAATAATGTCCGGGGCCCCGAGTTCCAGTAAGCGTTTCAACCGGTTGTTCCGGTTAATCACCCGGCGGTAGAGATCATTCAGGTCGGAAGTGGCGAAGCGGCCGCCGTCCAGCTGCACCATGGGGCGGAGTTCGGGCGGGATCACCGGAATCACATCCAGGATCATCCATTCCGGCCGGTTCCCCGATTTCCTTAAGGCTTCCACCACTTCCAGGCGGCGCGTGGCCCGGAGTTTCCGCTGTCCGCTGACCTCCCGGATCTCCTTCTTTAATTCAGCGGCCATCTGATCCAAATCGATTTCGGCGAGCAAACGCTTAATACCCTCCGCGCCCATCAGCGCCGTAAAGCTGTTCCCGTACTTCTCGACGGCTTCCCGGTATTCGTTCTCCGACAACAATTGCTTCTTCGAAAGACCGGTCTCTTCCGGACCCGGATCCACCACCACATAGGAAGCAAAGTACAGGACCTTCTCCAGCGCCCGCGGGGACATATCCAGAAGCAATCCCATCCGGCTGGGAATCCCCTTAAAGTACCAGATGTGGGAGACCGGGGCGGCCAGTTCGATATGGCCCAAGCGTTCACGCCGCACTTTGGAGCGGGTCACTTCCACGCCGCACCGATCGCAAACGATCCCTTTATACCGGACGCGCTTGTATTTACCGCAATGGCATTCCCAGTCCCGCTGGGGACCGAAGATCTTTTCGCAGAACAAACCTTCCCGTTCGGGTTTTAAGGTCCGGTAATTAATGGTTTCCGGCTTTTTCACTTCCCCGCTGGACCAAGCCCTGATCTGTTCGGGGGAGGCCAACCCGATCTTAATGGCATCAAAATTATTAGCGTCCAACAAGGCGCAATCCCTCCCTGGCGCAAATTTTTCGTCAATCAGCTGACTGGTGCCTTATTTTTCCCGGATCGACCGGAGCAAATCGTCGGGGGGAAATCCTTCTTCTGACTCGTCGACCGTCTCCTCATCCTCATCGAAAGCGGACGGGAGCTCCAGATCTTCCTCAAAATCTCCGGCTAAATCTTCATCATCCAAATCGGCGTCCAGATCTTCATCATCATAATCTTCCTCTTCTTGCTCGTCCAAACTCTCTTCCTCGTCCAAATCATCGGTTTTTTCGGCTGCATCGTCCCCGGCTTCCTCTTCCTCCGTCCCGCCTTTCCGGGCCGGCGCCTTCCCTGATAAAGAGGATTCCTCAATCTCCAGGCCTAATTCCTTGGCCATTTCGCGGACATCGTCATCATCATCCTTGAGTTCAACTTCATGCTCTTCGGCCAGGACCTTCACGTCCAAACCCAGGCTCTGAAGCTCTTTAATCAAGACTTTAAACCCTTCCGGCACACCGGGCTCGGGCACATTCTCTCCTTTGACGATGGCCTCATAGGTCTTCACGCGGCCGACCACGTCATCCGACTTGACGGTGAGTAATTCCTGGAGGGTATAGGCGGCGCCATAGGCCTCCAGGGCCCAAACCTCCATCTCGCCAAACCTTTGTCCGCCGAATTGGGCCTTCCCGCCCAGCGGTTGTTGGGTCACCAAGGAGTAAGGTCCGGTGGAACGGGCATGGATCTTGTCGTCCACCAAATGGGCCAGTTTCAGCATGTAGATATAGCCGACCGTCACCGGGCGGTCAAAGGGTTCGCCGGTCCGGCCGTCGTAGAGGGTAACCTTGCCGTCCTTCGGCAAACCGGCCTTTTCCAAAAGTTCACTGATCTCTTCTTCCGTAACCCCGTCAAAAACCGGGGTCGCAATGTTAAAGCCTAAAACTTTGGCGGCCCAGCCCAGATGGGTCTCGAGAATCTGCCCCAGGTTCATCCGGGAGGGTACCCCCAAGGGATTCAGGACAATCTCCACCGGCGTTCCGTCGGGCAAGAACGGCATATCCTCCACGGGTAAAATCCGGGCAATAACCCCCTTGTTTCCGTGCCGGCCGGCCATCTTGTCCCCTTCGGAAATCTTCCGCTTTTGGGCTACATAAACCCGGACCAGCTTGTTCACCCCGGGGGAAAGTTCGTCTTCATTCTCCCGGCTGAAGACTTTAACATCAACCACAATCCCCGATTCGCCGTGGGGAACTTTTAACGAAGTATCCCTGACTTCCCGGGCCTTTTCCCCGAAGATGGCCCGTAATAACCGTTCTTCCGCCGTCAGTTCGGTCTCGCCTTTCGGGGTCACCTTCCCCACCAGGATATCACCGGGGCGAACTTCGGCGCCGATACGGATGATCCCGTTTTCATCCAGATCATCCAGGGAACCCTCGGAGATATTGGGAATATCCCGGGTAATCTCCTCCGCGCCCAGTTTGGTATCCCGGGCCTCGCATTCATATTCTTCAATATGAATGGAGGTAAAGGTATCATCCATCACCAGTTTTTCACTGATTAAAATCGCGTCTTCGTAGTTATAACCTTCCCACGGCATAAAGGCAACCAGGACGTTTTTCCCCAAGGCCAACTCCCCGTGGTCGGTGGAGGGCCCGTCGGCGATGACTTCGCCGGTCTTCACCCGTTGTCCCTGCACCACGATGGGCCGCTGGTTAATGCAAGTTCCCTGGTTGGAGCGTTTAAACTTTTGCAGGCGGTAGCGGTCGGTCCCCCCTTCGTCGGTCCGGACCAGAATTTCGTCGCTGGTGACCCGCTCCACGATCCCGTCGTGTTTGGCCAGGATTACCACCCCGGAATCGACGGCCGCTTTATACTCCATCCCTGTCCCGACCAGCGGAGCTTCGGTGGTAAGCAAAGGAACGGCCTGCCGCTGCATGTTGGAGCCCATCAACGCCCGGTTGGCGTCGTCATGCTCCAGGAAAGGAATGCACGCCGTCGCCACACTGACCAGCTGCTTGGGGGAGACATCCATAAAGTGGACCTCTTCCCGGGGAACGACCAAAATTGCCTCTTTATAGCGGGCGGAGACTTTCTTGTTGTTAAAGATCCGCGTCTCCGGATCAAAGGTCTCGTTCGCCTGGGCGATGATATATTTGTCTTCCTCGTCGGCGGTGAGGTAGACAATCTCATCGGTCACGCGCCCGTTCACCACCCGCCGGTAAGGAGTCTCAATGAACCCGTATTCATTAATCCGGGCGTAAGTGGTGAGCGAACCAATCAGGCCGATGTTAGGGCCTTCCGGGGTCTCAATCGGGCACATCCGGCCGTAGTGGGAGTGGTGGACGTCCCGTACCTCGAAGCCGGCCCGTTCCCGGGAAAGCCCGCCGGGGCCCAAGGCCGACAACCGTCGCTTATGGGTCAACTCGGCCAGCGGATTGGTCTGGTCCATAAACTGGGAAAGCTGGCTCGAGCCGAAGAACTCTTTGATCGCGGCCACCACCGGCCGGATATTGATTAAGGCTTGGGGGGTAATGACATCCAAATCCTGGATCGTCATGCGTTCCCGGACCACCCGCTCCAGACGGGCCAGGCCAATCCGGAACTGGTTCTGGAGAAGCTCGCCGACTCTCTTCAGCCGCCGGTTCCCCAAATGGTCAATATCATCAACTTCCCCTTTGCCGTCCAGCAAGTCCAGGAGATAACGGACCACCCCGTCAATATCCTCGGGGGTCAGGGTCTTGACCGCTTCGACCGCCGGAACCTCATTCCCGTTTTCATCCACATGGGCCGGGATCGAGCGGGGCGGGAAATTCAGATTCAATTTTTTGTTTAGTTTATACCGCCCGACCGAGGCTAGATCATAACGGCGGGGATCGAAAAAGAGGGTCTCAAAGAGGGTCCGGGCACTCTCCACGGTGGGCGGCTCACCCGGACGCAGCCGTTTATAGATCTCGACCAAAGCCTCTTCCTGGCTTTGGGTGGTATCCCGTTCCAAGGTATTCTGGATCGCTTCGTGATGATTGTAGCGTTCCATAAGTTCGGTGTTGTTCCCTAACCCCATGGCTTTCAGGAAGACGGTGACCGGGATCTTCCGGGTGTGGTCAATCCGGACATAAAGGGCGTTATTGACGTCAAACTCAAATTCCAGCCAGGCGCCCCGGTTTGGGATAATGCTGGCGGTATAAACCGTTTTCCCACTGGAATCCGCCGCCTTGCCAAAGTAGACACCGGGGGAGCGGACCAACTGGCTGACGATCACCCGCTCGGCGCCATTAATAATAAAGGTCCCCTTCTCCGTCATCAGGGGAAAATCGCCCATAAAAACTTCCTGTTCTTTTACTTCCCCGGTTTCTTTATTAATCAACCGGACCTTCACCCGTAAGGGGGCTGCATAGTTGGTGTCCCGTTCTTTACATTCCTCCACGTCGTATTTGGGTTCGCCCAAAGAATAATCGACGAATTGCAGAACCAGGTTTCCCGTAAAGTCCTGAATTGGTGAGATCTCACGAAAGACCTCGCGCAACCCTTCATCCAAAAACCACTGATAGGATTTTTGTTGGATCTCGATCAGGTTGGGCATTTCAAGGATTTCATCGTTTTTCCCAAAGTTAACTCGGCGACGTTTGACCCCATTCCTTTCTTCCGGCAAAATCCTCACCTCTTCTCCTTATTTACCAACCGGGTTTGCTTTTTTCCGAAAGCCGTTATAAAATAGAGTTAGAAATTTATGCGAAAAAAAAACTGGAGGGTGGGACCTTCCTCACCATAAAAATGGCAAAAGCAAGGCTAACCCCAGTTATCCCTGCCTAACGCGGTTTAGAACAAAAGTATATGGCATATGTATAAAGAAAATAAAGGAGAGAATCAAAATCACCTGCAAATAAAAAGGTGATGATGGGGACAAACCTTCTGTAAACACTTTAGCATTTTAGGATTATATCATTATTAGTTTTTTTTGTCAATAACAAACCGTAAAGAAGAAAAGGCTGTCCGGAAGGGACAGCCTTTTCTCTTTTACTTGAGTTCGACGGTCGCACCGGCTTCTTCCAATTTGGCTTTGATTTCTTCGGCATCTTTTTTGGAAACGCCTTCTTTGACCGGCTTCGGTGCATTGTCCACCAGATCTTTGGCTTCTTTCAAGCCCAGACCGGTCAATTCCCGGACCACTTTGATCACATTAATCTTCTTGTCGCCGGCGGAAGCCAGGATCACATCAAATTCGGTTTTCTCTTCCGCCGGGGCAGCGGCCGGACCACCCGCCGCGGGTGCCGCGAAAGCGACCGGCGCAGCAGCCGAAACGCCAAACTCCTCTTCAAAGGCCTTCACCAGTTCGTTTAATTCCAGAACAGTCATTCCTTTTACGATCTCTAAGACTTCATCAACTTTAGACATTTAACTTCCTCCTTAAATATAAATGATAATACGGGTTTTTCACCAAAGGGCCTAGGCAACCTCGGCTTTTTGCTTGCGGATTGCCTCCAGCACATAAACGGTATTCCGGAGCGGGGCGGAGAGCACATTGACCAGATTTCTGACGGGCGCCTGGAGCAGGCCGGCCAGTTGTCCGAGGAGGACTTCCCGGCTCGGCACTTTCGCGAGGGCTTCCACCATGGCCCGGTCAATGACTTTCCCTTCCAAAACACCGCCTTTTAACTCCAATTGCTTATGGTCCTTCGCAAACTCCGACAAAATCTTGGCCGGAGAAACCGGGTCCTTATAGCCGAAAGCAATGGCCGTCGGTCCCTCGAGATAGGAAACCAGGTCGCCAAGGCCTGCTTTTTCGGCGGCAAAACGGGTTAAAGTATTTTTCACGACCCGTAATTCAACCTCCGCCGCTCTCAACTTCTTCCTAAGCTCCGTTACCTCTTGCACGGTTAGCCCACGGAAGTCGACTAAAACCACGCTCTGGGCTTTGGCCAGTTTCTCGTATACTTCACTGACAATTGCTTCCTTTTCCGGTCTTGCCATTTTTTCACCTCCTAGTCCAGTAAATACAAAAACGAGCCCCATAGACACAGAGCAATAGGGCTCGCCATTGACGGACGATTCATCCTAACCTCGGCAGGCCAAAACTTTAAATCCGCGGTCATTCCCCGGATACCTGCTGTCTATGGTCGGTTTTAATATGAAATTTTCTTCTCACCGTTAATTAATGCCTTAACAGGTGAGCAATGCCCCACAATCGATCGGACACTTATTATTCATTGGCGACCGCCAAAGCCGTCGCTTGCGGTGAGATTTTAATCCCCGGGCTATGGGTGGACGAAAGGCTAATGGTTTTCAGGTAAGTTCCCCTCGCCCCGGCCGGCTTGGCTTTAATCACCGCGCTCATTAACCGTTTATAATTGGCCAATAACTGGTCGGCCGAGAAGGAAAGTTTTCCGATGGGCACATGGATAATACCGGTTTTATCCACCCGGTATTCAACTTTACCGGCTTTAATCTCCTGGACCGCCTTGGCCACTTCCATGGTGACCGTCCCCGTTTTCGGGTTAGGCATTAAGCCTTTCGGTCCAAGAATCTTACCCAGCCGCCCCACCATTCCCATCATATCCGGGGTGGCAACGGCCACGTCAAAATCGAGCCAGCCTTTCTGGATCTCCTCGACCAGCTCTTCGGCACCGACCCGGTCGGCCCCGGCTGCCTCCGCCTCCTTCGCCTTTTCACCTTTGGCGAAGACTAAAACACGAACGGTTTTTCCGGTGCCATGGGGCAGAACGACGGTGCCCCGGACCTGTTGGTCGGCGTGACGGGGATCGACGCCCAGCCGGACCGCCACTTCCACCGTCTGGTCATAATTGGCTTTCACGATACTCTTCAAAAGCTCGATGGCTTCTTGCGGTTCATATAACTTATCCCGGTCAACCGCTTTGGCCATCTCCCGGTATTTCTTGCCATGTTTCGGCATTATCTTAAATCCTCC
Source organism: Capillibacterium sp. (assembly GCA_036562545.1). Classification (GTDB taxonomy): domain Bacteria; phylum Bacillota; class UBA4882; order UBA10575; family UBA10575; genus Capillibacterium. The sequence goes on from DATCJZ010000019.1 coordinate 13,081, forward strand.
TTGCTTTGTGGTCCAAACGGATGGTCTTTACCAGCGCGCATCCTCCCACCCACAGGGGGAAGATTTTACTTCTGCACTACAATACCCATACTCCGCGCCGTACCTTCCACCATACGCATGGCCGCTTCGATACTGGCTGCATTTAAATCCGCCATTTTGAGTTCGGCAATCTCGCGCACCTTGTCCAGGGTGATGGTGCCAACTTTATCCTTGTTGGGAACGCCGGAACCCTTCTCCAAATTAATTGCTTTCTTCAGCAAAACCGGCACCGGCGGGGTTTTGGTGATAAAAGTAAAGGACCGGTCCTCATAAACGGTGATCACCACCGGGATAATCATGCCGGCCTGGGCAGCGGTCCGCTCGTTAAAGGCTTTGGTAAATTCCATAATGTTGACCCCATGCTGTCCAAGGGCGGGGCCGACCGGCGGAGCAGGTGTGGCTTTTCCCGCAGGAATCTGTAATTTGATCATTGCCGCCACTTTTTTGGCCATTCTTTAACACCTCCTTCTCGTTTGACTGATCAATACTTCTCCACTTGGTTATATTCCAATTCCACCGGAGTTTCACGGCCGAACATGGAAACCAGGACCTTGATTTTCCCCCGTTCCGGGTTAATCTCTTCAATCACTCCGGAGAAATTCTCAAAGGGGCCGCGAATCACCCGCACCGGTTCTCCAACGGAAAAATCCATTTTGGGCCGGGGTTCTTCCACCCCCATTTGTCTGAGGATTTGATCAACTTCCTTCTGCTGTAGCGGAATCGGCTTGGACCCCGGGCCGACAAAGCCGGTTACCCCCGGGGTATTACGCACCACATACCAGGATTCGTCGGTCATAATCATCTCGACCAGCACATACCCAGGGTAAACCTTCTTTTTCGTCAGTTTCCTTTTACCGTCTTTATATTCGTACTCTTCTTCCATGGGCACCAGGACCCGGAAGATCCGGTCTTCCATCGCCATGGAAGCGACACGCCGTTCCAAGTTGGCTTTTACTTTATTCTCATACCCTGAATAGGTATGGACAACGTACCAAGCTTTCTCCACAGCCATCACACTCATTACCTAATAAAGCTTCAGGACCCGACTAAAGAGCAAACTCAAGATCGAGTCAAAAACCCCGATGAGCAAGGCCACAACCACTACCGTCACCAAAACGACAGCGGTATAAGTACCCACTTCCTTCCGGTTCGGCCAGGCCACCTTCTTCAGTTCCGCCATGACGTTCCGGAAAAATTTGCTGATTTTCCGGTCTTTCTTCTTCTCAGCCATCGTTTGCTCCCACCTTTAACGGGTTTCTCGATGAAGGGTCTCCTGGCGGCAGAACTTGCAATATTTTTTCAGTTCCAACCGCTCCGGATTGTTCTTCTTATTTTTAGTGGTGCGGTAATTCCTGTTTTTGCACTCGGTACAGGCAAGCGTAACTCCTTCGCGCACCGTTCCCACCTCCAGCAAAAAATAGGCGAAAAAAATAAAGCCATTGACACTACATCACTCAATAGAGAGTATCATAGGGAATTGCTACTTGTCAAGAGTTTCTCTTGATTTCTTCCCCCGCCCCCTGGGAACGTAAAGGGAAGAGAAGCCGGAATACCGCTTCCTGGTGGTTTCCGGCTTCCTTTCCTTTTATTTTATCTACCTTTATTCAATAATCTTGGTCACGACCCCGGCGCCAACGGTCCGGCCGCCTTCACGGATGGCGAAACGCAAACCTTCCTCCATCGCAATCGGCGTAATCAGTTCGACCGACATCGTGATGTTGTCGCCCGGCATCACCATCTCCACACCC
>DATCJZ010000039.1:0-71174 GCA_036562545.1 Capillibacterium sp.
TTAATATACTGGGCGGTATAACCTTTCCGCCATAAAATACCGATCCCGACCACCGGGTAGCCGGCCTCCGCGGCGGCTTTCAGATAGTCGCCGGCCAGAATTCCCAAGCCCCCCGAGTAGATGGGAAAATCCGGGTGTAAGCCGAATTCCATGCAAAAATAGGCAACTGTTGGCCCTTTTTTCTCCTTGTCCATTGTTGTAGCCTCCTTATTTAAATGAGCAAACATGGTAGGTAGAAGCAAACGGGAAAAATAAAAGGATGCCCTGCAGGCGGGAGCCGTTATTAAGAAATAAACCCATCATTTCATGGTCACAGAACAGGAGAAAAGTTCTGTAACCGATTCTTAATATACCATAAAGAGACCAGCTAAATATAGCTTTAATTATTTCCAGCTTAACATAATGATGCTTCTGCGTCACAAAGGAGGTTGTCCTGGATGGTGTGGCAATTTTGGCTAACTCTCTTCCTGGCGGTTCTTTTCTTCATTAACCTGTATTTAACCGCGGCGGTGTATGTGGATGCGAAAAAGCGCGGCCTTGACCAGTTTAATTTGCCCCCGGGCATCTGGGCTCTGGTCACTTTCACCTTTCCCCTCTGGGGCTTTTTTGTTTACTGGCTGATGCACCATTCGACCTTGGCCTTCCGGGAAAGACCGCCCTATTGAGCATTGAGCGGCCGGGGTGCGGGGCATACTGAAGATAATGCTGGTGATCGGCGGGAGGAAGTTGAGAAATGCACCGCGTGCGGATTCATGCCCCGGCCAGTCTCAATTGGCAAAACCCCTTTTTGCATCTTTGGTATCCCGGGCACAATGAGGCCTACCAAGACTATCCGGTGACCGCCTGGGACGACTACGGCGCCGTTTTTGAGTTTGAGCTGACACGGAACTACTTTTGCTTCAAATACGGGGAGCGCAGGGGCGACCAGGTCGTCTGGGAACCGCTGGAGCGTTGCTACGGTCAACACCTGGGGCCTGAAGTCTGGACCGTCAGCACCCATAATGAAGTTTACCCGCAAAGACCGGCGGCGGTAGCGGGTTCGGTACGCGAGCTTTTTCCCGAGATTGCCCCGTTGATCCGAGAGAATCAATACTTGCCGGATACGGATGTGAGCGGGCAAGGGGTGGCGGCGATGCTGGGCGCCACTTACTTAAAGGACGGCACCACCCTGTTTGGTTTCTTCCACCCGCGGGCCGCCCAAGTCTACCTGGTCGGGAACTTCAACGGCTGGCAGTCGCCTTACCATGACCGGCCCAGGCCGGAACTGTTTTTACCCATGCAGTTATACCGGGGTTATAACGACGAGCCTAACCTATGGCTGCTCCGGACCGGTCTGCCCGATCCGGCCGACCCGGAAAAAAACGCTTATCTATTTTTGGTGGTTGGCGGGGTGCCCCTCAACGAAAAACAGCAACCGGTCAAGCTGGCGCAGGATCCCTATGCCCGCCGTTACGGCGGGGATTACAACCGGAATGAATGTTTGGTGATCGACCCTTCCGCTTACCAATGGCAGGATCGGGACTGGCGGACGCCGCCGGTGGACCGCTTGATCCTCTACGAGTTAAACATTTACGGCTTCACCGATCAAGATCCGGACATCCCCAAGGAGATTGCCGGGACCTTCCGCGGCACCATCCACCGGATCAAAGAGGGATATTTTGAGAAGCTGGGGATTACGGCTTTGGCGCTGATGCCGACCTCCGAAGCGCCAACCGCCTTGAGTGATAACCGGCTTGGTTATGACCCCAGCGGTTTTATGACCATTGAACGGGATTTTGGCACTTGTGACGAATTCAGAGCGCTGGTGGACACCGCCCACCAGTATGGTTTGGCGGTCATTGTGGACCAGGTTTTTAATCATACCTCCAATTCCTTTAACCCCCTCTGGCAATTGATTCAGGATGGAACCCCTGGCGGGTTCTATTTTTCCGGTTCCACCCCCTGGGGGAACCGGGTGGCCACGGAGAAAGAGATCGTCCAGAATATGCTGATTGACGCCTGCAAGATGTTTATCCGCGAATACCATGTGGACGGTTTCCGCTTTGACGCCACCCACAGTTCCTGGATGGACCATACTTTTCTCCACCGGTTGGCCTACGAGATTAAGGACAAGGGGTTCAAACCCGACTGTATTCTGATTGCCGAGAACCTGCCGAACGAGGCCGATTTAAACCTCCAGGGCTACAACGGTTATGCCCAGTGGTGCGATGCTTTCCACGACAAGATCAAGGCTTTGCTGCGCGAAGGGGTCTTCCGGGACTGGACCGATAACTCCCCGGCTTACCTCGGGAGTATTTTCTATTTCTCCAAGGATTTTTACGCCGCCCACACCAACAACGTGGTGAACTACTGCGAAAGCCATGATGAGCACAGCGTTCCCTATGAGGTGGCCACCCGGGGGGACGGTTTGATCTGGGAACCGGCGAAGGAACGCAAAGCCCGTCTGGGCATCTTTGCCACTATGGTGGCGCTGGGGCAGCCTATGATCTATATGGGGCAGGAATTCGGGGTGGAACGTCCGCGCAACCGGGTGGATCTGAACTGGCCGGAATTTCTGGAAAAGCACCAATACTACCAATGGGTGGCGGGCTTAATCCGTTTACGCCGGCGTTACCCCGGGCTACGGATTTACGGCTACGACCCCCAGCAGGAAAGGACCTTCCGGTGGCTGATCGGGCCCTGGCTGGGGGAGAAATACGGCGGGGGGAGAAACGTGATCGGGTGGACCACCAATCCCGGCGCGCCCTGGGAACGGATGGTGGTTTTACTTAACTTTGAACCTTATGCGGTAATGGTGGATTTGGAGTTCCCCTTACCCGGTTATTGGGTGAAACTGGCCGATATTGACTGCATCAATGACCTGCCGCCGGAGGGGGAAAATTCCATCCACCACCCGGCGACGATCAAAACCACCGGCCATTTTGGCGGGTTTTCTTTGCCATCTTCTAGCGGGTTCATCTATAAATGGGAAAGCGGGCTGCCCTAAAGCGGACAGGCGGACACTTGACATAAAAAAGAGGAGACCAGGCGCGGTATTAGCTATAAGTGGGCTGTATATCCCCTCTTCTTCTCCTCATATAATACTCTTACGAGGGGGGTAGACCATGTCCACGATCCAAATTGGCACCGGATCCCTCTTTGACCTGAGGTCCAATTTAGAACCGGAGATTAGCCGCTGGGAGAAGGAGGGTCTGACGCTCCGGGTCGAAGAGGAAAAAAAAGGAAAGTTCAAATTCCTCAATTTCACCTTTGGCCAGCCGGACAAGGGGATCAGCAAAAAAGCGGAGGATACCTTCCGCCAAAACCTGACGCTGGTCGTGACCAACCTGCTCTTGGGGGAGGTCTCGCAAAACCTCTTGCGGCGAATGATCCGGATCGACCATCCCTATCTTTCCCCCGCCGAAGCCGAGCTTCTTTCCCAGAAAGTACTCACCGCCCTGACGAAGGCCGGGGAAAAAAAGCGGATCGAACGGGTACAAAAGGAAGTCAGCGCTTTTTTAAGTGAAAATAATGCCATCTTTCTGGAGGGCTTTTTCCGTTTCCGTTTGAAGGATTATTTTTCCGAACTCAAAGAAAACCTGGAAGAGGCCATCGAGCAATTACTGGCCGACAAGGAATACCAGGAATTTATAAAGCTCCTCCGCTATTTTGTGGAGATTCAGGAGCCGAAGATCGCCGAAGTCCATGTCCTCTTTTATTCCAAGGAGAATTTCCGCCTGCTGGATGAGGAAGAAAAACCCCTCGAGCAGGAGTATCTCTTGAAGGTGCTCGGGGATCTGAAGGATGAAGGCTTGAAATATGAAGATCTTCTCCTGAGCGCGCTCATCACCCTTTCCCCGGAGCGGATCATCCTTCATCATTCGGAAAAGACCAATATTGTCAACACCATTGTCAATGTCTTTACCGGCCGGGTCACCTTTTGCCGCGATTGCGAATTGTGCCGGAATACGGGGGAAGATGCATATAAAGATACATAATCCCGGAAGGGATTCTTTTTTTATCCTGTTTTTTGCCTGGTTGACATTCCTGGCGGCCAATGGTATACTGATTTAAACATACCAACCGAACATGAGGAAGGGAAGAGTACCCCGGCCAAACCTTCTGCCAGAGACAGGCGGTTATAAGCTGGAAGCCGCCTGGAAGGAACCGTGGGGAAGACCACCCCGGAGTGGCTGCGAGGAGCAGTCCGGTGGAACCGTTATCTCCGCCAAAGCGCACCGGCCATTAGTCATTGGATTAGACACGGCCTTGAATCGAGGTCAACGGCCGGTGAAAAAAGGTGGAACCGCGGAACCCTCCGTCCTTTTCAGGATGGAGGGTTTTTTTTCATAAAAAAGGATTGAGGTGATGAGGCAGATGGGGAAAGTTGTTCAGGTCGGAATTGTGGGGATGGGGGTGGTGGGGACCGGCGTCGCTAAAATCCTCCTCCACCAGGGCGCTTTATTGACTGAACGGACTGGCCGGGAGTTCCGGTTGAAAACCGTCGTCGACCTTGATTGGGCGCGGGACCGGGGCGTAGATCTCACCGGTGTGGAGAGGACCACCGATTTTCATGCTTTACTTTCCGATCCGGAGATCGATATTGTTGTCGAGACGGTCGGGGGGATTGAACCGGCTTGTTCCATGGTCCGGCAGGCCCTGGCCAAAGGGAAACATGTCGTTACCGCCAATAAGGCCTTGATCGCCCTCAAAGGGCGGGAGCTTTTTAAAGAAGCCCGTGATAGCGGGGTGGATCTCCGCTTTGAAGCCAGTGTCGGCGGGGGAATTCCCATCATCAAAAGTCTGCGGGAAGGTTTGGTGGCGAACCGGATCAAAAACATCTACGGGATTATTAACGGGACTTCCAATTATATTCTCACCCGGATGCATCAGGAAGGGATGGATTTTGCCGCGGCGCTCAAGGAAGCCCAGGCCAAAGGCTTTGCCGAGGCCGATCCCACCCTTGATGTCGGCGGGGGGGACGCCGCCCACAAACTGACCATACTGGCTTCGCTGGCCGCCGGCGGCTTTGTCGATTTCCAGGCCATCCCGGTGGAAGGGATTACCGAGTTGACTGCCTTGGATATTAACTTTGCCAAAAGCTTCGGTTATGTCATCAAATTACTGGCCATCTGCCGGTTCAACGGCAAGCTGGATCTCCGGGTCCATCCCACCCTGGTGCCGAAGGATCACCTTTTGGCGGCGGTCAATAATGAACTCAACGCCATCTTTGTCACCGGCGATTATGTGGGGGATACCATGTTCTATGGTCCGGGGGCGGGTCAGGCGCCGACGGCCAGTGCCATCGTGAGTGACCTGGTGGACTTGGGCCGGAACATCGGCGCGGATCAGGAGACCGCGGCGGCGCCTGTGATTAATCCCGAAAAGGAAGTGCCCCTCTTTTCCCTGGAAGAGGTCACCAACCGTTTCTACCTTCGTTTATTTACCCTGGACCAACCGGGTATTCTCGCCCAAATCGCCGGGGTGCTGGCCAAATACGGGATCTCCATTTCTTCTGTGGTCCAGTTGGAGACCCACGGGACTGCCAATTACGTCCCGATTGTCCTGCTCACCCATGAAGCTTCGGAAAAAGCCATGTATAATGCCTTGGCCGAGATTAAGAAGTTTTCCTTTGTCCGGCCGGACATCTTAAGATTACGGCTTTTTAAATAAACTTTCCATGACAGGAGCCGGTTTTCGGGTTATAATAGCAAGGGAACCTGACGAATGAGCAAGGAGGAAGAAAGCTTGAAAGAACGGGTACAAGAAGTGCTGAATAAGATCCGCCCTTCCCTGCAAGCGGACGGCGGTGATGTGGAACTGGTGGAGGTTACGGCCGACGGGATTGTCCGGGTCCGGTTGCAAGGGCATTGCGCCGGGTGTCCGATGTCGATGATGACGTTAAAGAACGGGATCGAACAGTATCTAAAGGAAGAAATCCCCGAAGTAAAAGCGGTGGAGCAAGTTTTTTAAGCAGGAATAAACTTACGGTTGCGCAGAAATGACAATTGACGGTTACCAGGAGCAAATCCCGGCCTAAAGGATTCATAACCCCAAGGACTGTTGAAGGTGGAGCTGCCGAACTTAATCGGCAGCCCTTTTTTTATTAATCTTTTTCCTATTTTTAATTTTACTTTTGACCCGGGGCATGTATAATGAGATCACAAAGATTGTTATACATTTTGACATAGTTAGTCAAAAATATAACCCAGTTTGTTAAAAGCAATCACATTCCTTTAAATATTTCATGACGATGGGGGGCGTTGATAATGAAAAACAGCCGGTTAAACGTGGTGGAAAAAGAAAGGGTGGCCGGTGTACCCGGGAGTGGACAGCGACTGACGGTGATGGAAAGGGAAGAAGCGGAGACACCGGTCTATGTGGCCGAGATTGATCAATTGGTGGCCCGGGCTACCCAGGCCGGAGAGAAACTGCTCGCCTTTGACCAGGAACAGATCGACAAGATTGTGAAGGCCATGGCCCTGGCCGGGGTGGAACACCACCGGGAACTGGCGAAACTGGCGTGGGAGGAGACCGGACGCGGCGTTTATGAGGACAAGATCACGAAGAACCTCTTTGCGACCGAGTATATCTATAACAATATTAAAGATCTGAAAACCGTCGGGGTCATTGAGGAAAACCCGGCCGAGGGCTACATGAAGGTGGCGGAGCCCATTGGGGTGATTGCCGCCTTAACCCCGGTGACCAATCCCACCTCGACGACCATGTTTAAGAGTCTGATCGCTTTGAAGACCAGGAACCCGATTATCTTTAGTTTTCATCCCTCGGCCCTCAAGTGCAGCATTGCCGCGGCCGAAGTGATGCTGGAAGCGGCGGTGGCGGCAGGGGCGCCGGCCGGTTGCATCGGCTGGCTCAGCAATCCTTCCGTGGAGGCAATTAACTATCTAATGAAACACCCGGGGGTGAATTTGATTCTGGCGACCGGCGGGGCGGGGATGGTCAAGGCCGCCTACTCCAGCGGCAAACCGGCCCTGGGCGTCGGGCCGGGGAACGTTCCGTGTTATATTGAAAAAACCGCCAACTTGGAGCAGGCGGTGACCGATTTAATTTTAAGCAAAACCTTTGATCACGGGATGATCTGCGCCTCCGAGCAAGCGGTGATTATCGACCGGGAGGTGGAGGCGGAAGTCAAAAAATTAATGACCGAAAACGGCTGCTATTTCTTGAAACCTGCCGAGATCGCCGCCCTCTCCCGAGTGGCCATTGATGAAAAACGGGGCGGAATGAGCCCGGCGGTGGTTGGTCAACCGGCGGAGAAAATTGCCAAACTCGCCGGGTTCGAGGTGCCGGCCGGGACTAAGATCCTGGTGGCGGAACTGGAAGGGGTCGGTCCCGACTATCCCCTCTCCCGGGAAAAACTCAGCCCGATTTTGGCTTGCTATGTGGTGAACGACTATCATGAAGGGATTAAGCTGTGCGAAGCGATCACCGAATTTGGCGGTCTGGGCCATTCGGCCGTGATCCATAGCAATGACCGGCAGGTGATTGATGAGTTTGCCCGGCGGGTGCGGACCGGCCGCCTCCTGGTGAATGTCCCGTCGACCCACGGGGCGATCGGCGACCTGTACAACTCCAATAAGCCGTCCCTGACGTTGGGTTGCGGGACGATGGGGGGAAATGCCACCACCGATAACGTCAGTGTGGGGAATTTAATCAATATCAAGCGGGTCTCCTTACGGCAACCGCGGATGAAATGGTTTAAAGTGCCGCCCAAAATTTACTTTGAGTACGGTTCTTTGCAGTACCTGGCCAAACTGAAGGGGAGCCGGGCGGTGATCGTCACCGATCCGTTGATGGTGAAGTTGAAGTATGTGGATAAAATCCTGTATCATCTCGAAAAGACCGGAATGGATTACCGGATCTTCTCGGAGGTGGAGTCCGATCCTTCCGTCGAAACGGTGGAGAAGGGTTGCCGTCTGATGCAGGAGTTCCAGCCGGATGTGATTATTGCGCTCGGCGGAGGTTCGGCCATCGACGCCGCCAAAGGCATGTGGCTCTTTTACGAATACCCGGATCTGGACTTTAAAAAATTGCGCTTAAAGTTTGCCGATATCCGGAAACGGGCTTTCCGCTTCCCGGAGCTGGGCAAGAAAGCGACGTTTGTCGCGATTCCGACCACTTCCGGGACGGGTTCGGAAGTCACCGCTTTTGCCGTCATTACCGACAAGAAACAGCAGATCAAATACCCCTTGACGGATTACGCATTGACGCCGGATATCGCCATCATCGACCCGGAATTGGTGCTGACGGTCCCGCCGGCGGTCACGGCCGATACAGGGATGGACGTTTTGACCCACGCCATCGAGGCCTATGTCTCGGTGATGGCCTCCGATTACACTGATGCTTTGGCGGAGAAGGCGGTTAAAATGGTCTTTACCTATCTGCCCCGGGCCTACAAAAACGGAAACGACAAAGAAGCCCGGGAGAAGATGCATAATGCCTCTTGCCTGGCGGGGATGGCCTTTACCAACGCTTTTCTTGGTTTGAACCATAGCATGGCCCATATTTTGGGCGGGAAATTCCACTTGCCCCACGGCCGGGCCAACGCCATCCTTTTACCCTACGTGATTAAGTATAATGCGGAAAAGCCCAGCAAGTTTGTGGCCTTTCCGCAGTATGACTCCTACAAAGCGCCGGAAAAATACGCCGCCCTTGCCCGGATGCTGGGCCTGCCGGCGTCAACCACCGAAGAAGGGGTGGCCAGCCTGATTCAGGCGATCCGGGACCTCCAGGCCGAGCTGAATATCCCCTCTTCCCTGCAGGAAGCCGGGATCAACCGGGCGGATTTTGAGAAGGCGGTCGCCGAGATGGCCGATATTGCCTTCAATGACCAATGCACCGGGACCAATCCGCGGATGCCCTTGGTCTCCGAGATTGAAGCCCTTTATGAAGAGGTTTATACCGGCAAGGAAATGCCGGTGGCTTATGCCTGTTAAAAAGGGTTGCCAAGAACAGTTGGCAACGGATTGAACCGGCGGGAACTGTAATACCGGGTGGCTACAACCGGTGCCGATTTTAAAGGTCAACCTAAAAGTAAACCGGGCGGTCCTCTTGCGACTGCCCGGTTTGTTTAATTTGGACTTGTCTTTTTTCGTAAAGAAGCTTATGATAAATATATTAGCAATTGAAAGTATCGGAGCGGAAGATGTCGAAGAAGACAACGGGGTGATCCTATGAAAGTCAAAGTCGTGATCAATCCGGTTGCCGGCCGTGGTCGGGCCTTAAAGGCCAAACCACAGATTTTGCGAGCTTTATTCGATTATGATGTTGAGCTTCATCTGGAAGAGACAAAAGGCCCCCACCATGCCGCCGAGATTGCCCGCCAAGCAGTGTACGGGGGCTTTGATCTAATTATTGTCGCCGGTGGCGACGGGACGGTTAACCAGGTGGTGAACGGCATGGGGGAGGAACGGATCCCCATTGGCGTGGTGGGATGCGGAACGGGGAATGATTTTGCCGCCGCCCTCAAGATGCCGGCCGACCCGGCGGCTGCCGTTCATCAGATCATGACCGGTGACCTTTGCCGGCTTGATCTCTGCCGGGTTAACCAGCGGTATTTTGTTTCATCCGCGGGCATCGGCTTTGACGGTGAGGTTGCTTTCCATGTCAATGAGGGATTCCGCTGGGTCCGCGGGAAGGCCGCATATCTCTGCAGTGTTTTTAAAACCCTCTTTGCTTACCAGCCCCGCCGGCTTAAATTGACCGTCGATGGTTTAGTGATGGAATTTAACAGTCTGCTCGTGGCGATTACCAATTCACCGACCTACGGCGGAGGGCTGAAAATTAATCCGGAAGCCAGGCTCAACGACGGCTATTTTGATCTCTGCGCCGTGCAGTACATGAGTGTTCCGGAGATCTTAGCCTATTTGCCCTTGCTTTTCCCCGGCTGGCATAAGGGCTTAAAAAAGGTCCGGATGCTAAAAGGCCGGAATATTATTTTAGAAAGCAATCAGCCCTTTTATTACCAACTGGATGGCGAAATCCTCACCGACCAGCTTCTCCGCTTTACCATCTTTCCCGGAGCCCTTTTGGTCCGGGGGGCGAAGGTGGAGCCGGTGGAGGATTTTCAATTTGCGGAGGAGAAGCCGGCCCGGGCGCGGGAGGCTTAACCCCGGCCAAGCAAGGCCTTCAGCACAAGCCGGGGAAACCTTGTTGGCGGAGGGCTTCGTAGAGCACGATCGCCACGGAGTTGGCAAGGTTAAGGGAACGGGTTTCGGCCCGCATGGGAATACGCAGATTATGACGGGGGTTTAACGCAAGAATCCAAGGAGGCAGGCCGCGGGTTTCCGGGCCGAAGATCAGGTAGTCATTGGGTTGGAAATTAACTTCCGTGTAAGAACGCTGTCCTTTAGTGGTTAAGTAATAATGGTTGCCGCCGGGATTGGCCTGGACAAAAGCGTCAAAATCCACGTAGCGCTTAATTTCCACCAAAGACCAGTAATCCAGGCCAGCGCGGCGTAAATGCCGGTCATCCCAGATGAAACCGAAGGGCTCGATCAGATGAAGGGTGCAGCCGGCGGCGGCGCACAAACGGGCGATGTTTCCGGTGTTTTGCGGGATCTCCGGTTGAAATAAAACCACATTCATCTTTGGTTTCTGCTCCTTTATTTGGTTTACCCTACAATTTTAACCCTCCTTGCTTTCTTTGACAACGGGCTTCCCGCTTCCGGCTGCGGGGCCTGGCCCGTGACGGAGAGATTGAGGAGAAATTTTTATATAGAGGTGCTTATCTTGACCTACGAGCAAGCTTTAGCCTATATTCACAGCCGAAACCGTTTCGGCATCAAGTTGGGACTGGACCGGATGCGGGCGTTGTTGGAAAAAATGGGCGCACCGCATTTAAAATATCCGGCGATCCATATGGCGGGCACCAACGGAAAGGGCTCGACCACCGCGCTGGTCAGTGCCGTCCTCAAAGAAGCCGGCTACAAGGTGGGAACCTTTACCTCGCCACACCTGAGTTCCTACTGTGAACGGCTGGTGATTGACGGTCAGCCCATTGCGCCGGAAAGGCTGGCGGCTTTGGTCAGCAAGGTCCAGCCGGTGGTGGAGAAAGCCGCTCTCGATCCGGCCATCGGTCATCCCACCGAATTTGAATTCGGTACGCTCCTGGCTTTCGAGTATTTTGCCGAAGAGCAAATCGATATCGGCGTTTTTGAAGTGGGGATGGGCGGCCGGTTGGATGCGACCAATGTCTTGACTCCCTTGGTCGCCGGCATCAGCCACATCGCCCTTGATCATCAGGAGTATTTAGGGAAAGACTTGGTTTCCATCGCCAAGGAGAAAGCCGGGATCATCAAACCGGGGATTCCGGTGGTAATCGGCCGGCAGGAGCCGGAAGCCGGCAATGTGCTGAAAACGACCGCCCAAGACCGGCAGGCGCCCTGTTATGCGGTGGGCGAGGACATCCGTTGTGAGTTAACACGGACGGATCTGACCGGGACCTATCTGAAACTCCAATGGCAGGAGGAACCGGCGTGTCAGGTCCGGGTTAATCTTTTAGGGGCGCACCAGGCGACCAACGCCGCCCTGGCCTTCGGATTGCTGAAAGTGGTCCAAAAACAGGGTTTCCCCTGGAAAGAACAGGATTTGGAAAAAGGTTTTGCCCGGGTGGTGTGGCCGGGGCGGATGGAATATTTCCCGGGACCGCCCGCCCTTTTGTTGGACGGCGCCCATAATCCCGATGGTATTTTGGCATTGGCCCACGGGCTTAAGCAATTGTTTCCCGGCCGTAAAATGCGTCTGGTCACGGGGATTCTGGGCAACCGCCCGGTGGAATTGATGGCCTCGCTGCTCACATCGGTTTTGGACGGAAATTTGCAGCATGTTTACGCCACCACCGTCCCGGATCCCAAAGCCGCCCCTTGTCTCCGGGTGGCCGATGGCTTCCGGGCGGCGGGGGTGGCGAGCGAAACCATTGCCGACCCCCTGGCGGCGTTGGAAACCGCCCTGGCTGCCCTGGAACCCGGTGAATTATTGGTGGTGACCGGCTCTTTGTATTTAATCGGTTATTTACGCCCGCCCATCCTGGAACTTGTGGCGGGCCGGTACGGGAGGATTGTCAATGGCGGATAAGCGGATTACCATTTTGACCGGCCCGTTCGGAAGCGGCAAAACCGAGGTGGCGGTGAATTACGCATTAGCTTTAAAGCAAACCCGGCCCCAAGTCGGGCTGGTGGATTTGGATATTGTCAATCCTTACTTCCGGTCCCGGGAGTTGACCGCCTGGCTGGCCGGGGCAGGGATCGAGCTGGTCTCCACCCAACCCGGTCTGGAGATGGCGGATTTGCCGGCCCTTTCCCCCCGGATCTTCAGTTTCCTGCAAAACCCCGACTGGCAGGTGGTCTTTGATGTCGGGGGGGATCCGGTGGGGGCCCGGGTTTTGGGGCGTTTCCAAACGTATTTTGCCGCCACCCCTTACCAACTCTGGCTGGTTATCAACCCTTACCGGCCGGGTTGTGATGATCCGGCGCGCCTGGTCCGGCTGGCCCGGGAACTGGAAGCCGCTTCCCGTCTGCAGATTAGCGGGATTGTTGACAACAGTAATCTAGGGGAATTGACCGACCGGCAGGTCCGGGCGGAAGGGGCCGCTTTGGTCAAGGAAGCGGCCGAAAAGCTTAAGGTGCCGGTTGTTTTTCGAACCTGTACCAACCCGGCTTTCCTCACCGAAGAGGAGCGCCGCGGGGAGGAAAAGGTTCTTTCTTTAAATTTATTTATGGTTCCACCCTGGGCAAAGGTTTAAATTGCAAATCCGGAAAGAGAGGAGGATGGTTGAATGGCGAAGATTACCATCGACGCAGAACGCTGTAAAGGCTGTGAGCTTTGTATTTCCGTCTGCCCGAAAAAAGTCCTGGGACTTGCGGAACGGATCAACAGCCAGGGGTATCATTTTGTCGAAACCAAAAGCGAGGGTTGTATCGGGTGCGCTTTTTGCGCCCGGATCTGCCCCGATGTGGTAATCGAGGTCTACAAGTAACGAGGAATGACCAAGCAGAACAGGAGGGATGGTTTTGGAACGTGTGATGATGAAAGGCAACGAGGCGCTGGCCGAAGGGGCGATCCGGGCCGGTTGCCGGTACTTTTTTGGCTACCCGATTACCCCCCAGAATGAAATCCCCGAATACATGGCCCGGCGGATGCCGGAGGTTGGCGGGGTTTTTCTCCAGGCCGAAAGTGAAGTGAGCGCCATCAATATGGTGTACGGCGCCGGCGGCGCCGGCGGCCGGGTGATGACTTCTTCATCCGGCCCGGGGATCAGTCTGAAACAGGAAGGGATCTCCTACATCGCCGGTGCGCAGGTTCCTTGTGTGATTGTGAATGTGGCCCGCGGGGGACCGGGCCTGGGCGGTCTAACCCCCTCCCAGGCCGACTATTTCCAGGCCACCAAAGGCGGAGGCCACGGCGACTACCACTTGTTGGTTTTTGCGCCCGGGAACACCCAGGAGATGGTGGATTTGATGGGGCTCGCCTTTGACAAGGCGGAGGAATACCGGAATCCGGTAATGATCTTGACCGACGCCATTATGGGCCAGATGATGGAGCCGGTGGTGCTTCCCCCGATGCGGACGGTCTCCACCGACAAGCCTTGGGCCACGACGGGAAAGCACGGGCGGCAAAAACCAAATCTCATCAACAGTTTGGGCCTGGCCAACGAGGATTTGGAACGGATCAACCGTGAACTGCAGGAAAAATACACCCGGATGGCGGCGGCCGAAGTCCGGTATGAAGCCGACGGGACGGAGGACGCCGGTCTTGTGGTGGTGGCCTACGGGACCAGCTCCCGCGTTGTCCGCTCGGCCATTAGCCGGTTGCGGGAAGAAGGGAAAAAAGTGGGCCTCTTCCGTCCGGTAACGCTCTGGCCTTTCCCGCAAGCGCCCTTGGCCTCCCTGGCGGCGGCCGGCAAACGCTTCCTGGTGGTGGAAATGAGCGCCGGCCAGCTGGTGGAGGATGTAACCCTGGCGGTCAACGACCGGGCCAAAGTCAGTTTCTTTGGCAAACTCAACGGTACGGTGCCGACCGTCCGCGAAGTCTATGACCGGATTCAGTCGTTGTTAACGGAAGGAGGAGAAAGATGAAGCAGGTCTTTGCTTACCCCAGCGCTTTGACCAGGAAGCGAACCCACTATTGTCCCGGCTGCAGCCATGGGATTATCCACCGCCTGATCGCGGAGGCCATCGATGAGTTGGGCATTCAGGACCGGACCGTCGGGATCGCGCCGGTCGGTTGTGCGGTTTTGGCTTATGACTACTTTGATGTGGATTTTCAGGAGGCGGCCCACGGCCGGGCGCCGGCTGTCGCGACCGGGGTAAAACGGGTTCACCCGGAGGCGATTGTCTTTTCTTACCAGGGCGACGGCGACCTGGCTTCCATCGGGACGGCGGAGATTGTCCATGCGGCCACACGGGGCGAGAACATTACGGTGATCTTTGTCAATAACACCGTTTACGGGATGACCGGCGGCCAGATGGCGCCGACCACCCTGCCGGGGCAGAAAACAACCACCTCACCCTACGGCCGGGATCCGAAAACAGCAGGCTACCCGATCCGGGTCTGTGAACTTTTGGCGACGCTGGACGGCCCCGCCTATCTGGCCCGGGTCAGTGTCCATGATCCCCAGCATATTCTCCTGGCGGGCGAGGCGATCCGTCAAGCCTTTGCCACGCAGGTGGCGGGGAAAGGATTTTCTTTGGTGGAAGTCTTGTCCGCCTGCCCGACCAACTGGGGGATGCCCCCGGTTCAAGCTTTAAATTGGGTCAAAGAGAAGATGATTCCCTATTATCCCTTGGGCGTTTTTCGCACGCCGGAGGAGGTGTCCGGTAAATGACGTATGAAATCATTTGTGCCGGCTTTGGCGGACAGGGCGTGATGTTGATCGGACAATTACTGGCCTACGCCGGGATGAGCGAAGGGAAAGAGGTGACCTGGTTTCCTTCCTACGGGCCGGAGATGCGGGGGGGCACCGCCAACTGTTCGGTGGTCATCTCCGACCAGGTGGTCGGTTCGCCGGTGGTGGCGGAGCCCGATGGCTTAATTGCGATGAACGCTCCTTCCCTGGCTCGGTTTATGGGGGCCGTCAAACCTGGCGGCGTCATTGTCTACAATGCTTCCATGGTCAATGAGGTTCCACAGGAACGCCCGGGAATCCGGTTGTTTGGGGTTGCCGCCAATGAACTGGCGCAAAAACTGGGCAACGACAAAGTGGGGAATATGATTGCCCTCGGGGCCTTTTTGGGGCTGACGAAATTGGTTGACCTGTCCAGTATTGAAACGGCGCTCAAACAAGTCCTCCCGGAGCGGCGCCACCACCTTATCCCCTTGAATATTTCCGCCCTGAGGGAAGGCTGGGCGCTTACCGAAAAATAGGGGAAATGCTTATCGAATACCTTTACTGTTAATAACTGTCATTACGTAGACGTTATAAACAAATATATTTGGCCAAGCATACCGGGGCCGGATGGTGTTCTCCGGCGACTTGAATTTCTTCGCAAGTATTCTTGGCGAGGCGGAACTTAAAAGCGGGTCGCGCCACAGGAGGTCGCACGCCGCTTTCGGTTCAGGAGGAACCATAAAGCGGCTGCCCGCTTTTAAGTGGAGCTGAGCTTTAGAATACTCGAAGAGATTCATCGGAGCGAGGAAACACCGTCCGGCCCCGGCATTGTTTGTAGCTGATCTTTGCTTTTCATCTCCACATCAACAGTATGCCAGCGAAAAGCGGGAGAAGCGGCTATCTTGCTGGAACAGACTATCGGCCAATACATAACCTCCCTTCCTTTCAGGAATAATATACCTGCAAAGAAGGGGGGAGTCAGATGAAAAAGAAGAGCGGTGAAGGAGCGGAAGAGGGGAAAAACCGTTTTTGGCAGGGCCTTTGCCTGGGAGTCTTTTGCGCTTTATTTCTGGCGACGGTTTCGGTCTATACTTTTTTAAGCACCGGCCCTTTCCGGATTATCCTGGATCCGGGCCGGCCGGCCCTTTGGGTCCGGGACCAAGTTAAGGCGGAGGCTGCGACCACTCTCAATCTCTGTTTGGAAAAAATAAAGGTGGAATTACCGGTTGCCCTGCGTCAGGCCTTTCAGGATCCGGCGTGGCGTTTTATCACCGCAGAGGAGGGGGCGGTCAGTTTACCCGCGGAAATAAGCGAGGCCGCCAAAGACCAACTGCAAAGCCTGGCCGAACAAACGGTTTTAGATTTTTTGAAGAAGTTTGATTTGACCCCGTATATTGAGGATTTGGGGCAAACGGCCTTGTTTGGGGTGCAGACGGCGATCCGGCGGGAGGTGGCAGGGAAAACCTACCATTATGAGTTGACTCCCTTTTTAACGGTGCCGGTCATGGTAACCATTGGGGAATAAGGGCAGGCTGGAGCCACCCTTGTCAAAGCCGGGCAATGCCCTTGACAATTGGAAATGAAAAAAGTGTTACAAAGGAAAGACAGTATTGACATGTGCCGTTACTTTTGTTATGCTAATTCCGAACAAGATACCTTTAAACTGGTCCCGTGAGGCCGGTAAGGACAAACTTTCATAGACGGTGAAAGTTATGCAACGCAAACCTTCTGGCCTGACGGCGGAAGGTTTTTTTTTGGGGAGGTGACGGCGGTGCGGATTAAGGCGCAAGTGATGGACGCCGAGAGTATGCGGCGGGCTTTATACCGTTTGTCCCATGAGATTACCGAACGGAATAAAGGCGTCAAGGACCTGGTTCTAATCGGGATCCGGACGCGGGGAGTGCCCCTGGCCCAACGCTTGGCGAAGTTAATTAAGGAGCAGGAAGGAACGGAGATCCCCGTTGGCACCCTGGACATTACCTTCTACCGGGATGATTTGACGTTACTCTCTCCCCAGCCGGTGGTCCATCAGAGTAATATTCCCTTCGCGATCAACGAAAAAAAAGTAGTCCTGGTTGATGACGTTTTGTATACCGGCCGTACGGTACGGGCCGCCATGGACGCGCTGATGGATTTGGGCCGGCCCAGCATGATTCAGCTGGCGGTTTTAATCGACCGCGGGCACCGGGAATTGCCAATCCGGGCCGATTTTATCGGCAAAAATGTCCCCACTTCCAAACGGGAATTGATTCAAGTAAGAATGGAGGAAGTGGATGGCGAAGAAAAGGTGCTGATTTTCGAGTCGGGACCGGAAGATTGAAGCCTCCTTTAAATTGATCCGGTGAGGTCAAAAAGGGGGGGAAAGAGGTTCTTTACCCCTTGGTTGAGCTCATCAATCGAGGGGTATTTTTTTGGTGAAGAAAAGTCAAACTTTGGGCAGGGAAAAGATTATTTTCAAGGCAGGGAAAACGCTTTAACCAGCGTCGAAGATAAAAAGATAAAGGAGGATTTATTCAATGTCTTTACAAACAGAAGCTTTGGGTTATCTCCCCGATGAACGGCCACCCTTTTGGCGCTTGTTACTCTATGCGATTCAGCAGGTCATCGTCATGTTTCCGGCGACGGTGGCGGTTGCCCTCCTGACCGGCTTCCATGTTTCAACCACCATTTTTGCCAGCGGGTTGGCGACGATCTGTTTTATCCTTGTGACCGGAAAACAATTACCCCTCTATTACGGTTCAAGCTTTTCTTATCTGCCGGCGATCATTGGTTTGATGGCTTCGGAGACCCTGGCCGGCGCCACCCTTAACGAAAAAATTGCCGTCGCCCAATTCGGGATTGTAATGTCCGGGTTTGTCTCCATCGCCGCCGGCCTGGTGGTCAAGCAATTCGGAAAAGAAGCCATTGATCGTGTCTTGCCGGCGACCGTCACCGGACCGGTGGCCATGGCGATCGGTCTGACTTTAGCCGCCAATGCCATTGCCGACGCGGCGGCGGTTCCCGCAAGTCTCCCGGCCGGGCTGGCGCAGACGGCGGCCAACTGGGCGTGGGTAATTTCCCTGGTGACCCTGTTGTCCACCATCTTATTCTCGGTCTACCTGAAAGGATTCTGGGGCCAGCTTCCGCTCTTGTTGGGTCCGATTGTCGGCTGCCTGGCGGCCTATCTTGTAAAACTCCTTACCGGCCTCGACTTTTTCAAGGTTTTACCGGCGACGGCCAACAGCGGTTTGTTTGCCTTGCCCGTTTTCACCTTGCCCAAACCTTCCTGGATGGCGGTGGCCGCCATTATGCCGATTGCCATTGCCACTATTCCCGAATCCACGGCCCACGTTTATCAGCTGGATATTTACGTCAATGATCTGGCCCGGAAGAAGGGGAGTGACAAAAAATATGACATCGCCGGGAAACTGGGGATTAACCTGATTGGAGACGGGATCGGCGATATTGTGGCCGGTTTCATCGGGGGACCCGCCGGGACCAACTATGGTGAGAATATCAGCGCCATGGCCATTACCAAAGTCTTCTCCATTCCGGTCCTGATTGGCGCCTCCTTGATTGCCATGCTGATCTCCTGTTTCACTCCGTTGATTAATGCCATCTACGCCATCCCCACCGCGGTCATCGGCGGTCTTGAGGTCTACCTCTTCGGCGCCATTGCCGCCCAGGGGATCGCGATTATGATGGAGAAAAAGGTGGATATGTTCAGCGCCAAGAATATTGCGGTCATCGCCACCATCATGGTGGTTGGCGTCGGCGGCCAATACGCCTTCGGCGGGAACATTCCCTTCTTTGGCCTGGATATACCCTGTATTGCCGGCGCGGCGGTCTTCGGTATTCTTCTGAACCTGCTTTTGAGTGTAGGGGAGAAGAAAGCATAAGGTAAAGAAAGGGATTGGCTCACGGTGTAGCGGCCGGTTTTAACAGCGAGAGCCGATCGCGGAAAAAAGAACCGCCAAGGGTGTTTCTAAACCCTTGGCGGTTTTCTTTTTCGTTTGTTACCCCAACCTGTCTGCTGCCGGTTGAAACAGGCCTCTTTTAGGCGGTGATACCGGCCCACTGGTGGATCTCGTCGGCGATTTTATCTAAAGGCACTTGCTTAATGGCGGCCTTGTTTTCCCATGCTTTTTGGGGCATGCCGTAAATAACCGAGGTCTCTTCGTCCTGAGCGATGGTGTAAGCCCCTTTTTCGCGCATGGCTTTTAAACCGGCTGCCCCGTCATCACCCATCCCGGTGAGGATGATTCCCATGGCATTTACCCCGGCGGCATCCGCCACGGAAAAGAGGGTATGATTGATTGAGGGAGTATAGAGGGACTTCTCAAGTTTGGGGCCGATCTTGACCAGATATTTGGCGCCGCTCTTCATGACCGTCAAGTTTTTCCCGCCCGGCACGACCAAAGCCAAACCGGAGGTGATTTGTTCGCCGTCTTCGGCTTCTTTCACCCGGATCCGGGCGACCTGGTCGAGGGAGGCGGAAAAAGAAGGAGTAAACATGGCAGGTAAGTGTTGGACAACCAAAATCCCCGGTACATTCGGGTGCAATTGCCGGAAGATTTCGGTAATGGCCACGGTCCCGCCGGTGGAGGCACCAATCACCACCAGTTTGTCGGTGGTAACTTTTAACCCTTGAGGGGCAGCAGGGAAAGGGGGGGGAGCCTCCGACGGTGGCGGAGACAAAGGTAACCGCCCGACTCTGGCCTGCACCGCCATCCTTATTTTACTAAGGATCTCCGCTTTCCGTTCATTCATCCCGCTCTGGATCCCGAGAGTGGGTTTGGCGACGACGTCAACGGCGCCCAAAGAGAGCGCCTGGATGGCAATCTCACTGTTTTCCTGGGTCCAGGAACTGATCATCACCACCGGCAGGGGATGGAAGCGCATCAAATAGCGTAAAAATTCCAGGCCGTCCATGCGCGGCATTTCAACATCGAGTGTGATCACATCCACTTCGGTCTTTTTCAGAATTTCAATTGCCTTCAACGGATCGGGGGCGGTGGCGACGACGGTTAAATCCTCAGTTTCGTTGATGATCTCTTTTAAAAACTGACGGATAAAGGCGGAATCATCGATGACGAGAACCCGGTATGGTGGTTGATTCTTCATACAGATACCTGCCTTTTTCGATATATTGATTTCCCCAAAGGTACCCAGCGGCAATCTTTGGAGGTATCAATTGTCTCGGAGTGGCCAAGAAAAAGATAACCGCCGGTGTTTAACCGGTTATAAAAATGATCAAGGCTTAGGGCGCGCGCCTCTTTTGAGAGATAAATAAAGACATTGCGGCAGAAGATAAAGTCAACACGGATATGGCTCGGCAACGAATTAAAGTCCAAGAGGTTGGCCTGACGGAAAATGACGTCTCTTCTCAGTTCAGGATGGATTTTGAAGTATTCTTTCTTCTCACCATGGGGCAGAAAATACTTAAGGCGCCATTGCTGCGGAACGAATTTCCCTTTCTCGGCAGGAAAAATGCCTTTGCTGCCGATGTCCAACTGTTTGGTACTGATGTCGGTGGCTAAAACCTTGATATCCCAGCCGCTGCCCAGTACTTCCCGGCAGGTAATGGCAATACTATAGGCTTCTTCCCCCGAGGAACTTCCCGCCGACCAGCACCTTATTTTGTTCTGGGCTTTTTTTTCCCGGGCGAGGGCGGGGAGTAAAGTATCGGCCAGAAATTCGAATTGCTTCGCTTCCCGGAAAAAATAGGTTACGTTCGTGGTTAACAACTCACAAAGAGTGGTCCGTTCGATCGGATTTTGCCGAAGCAGGCTCAAGTATGCTTGGTAACTGTCAAGGCCAAGTTCGCGAAGGTGTTTGTTCAGCCGGTTTTCAATCAGATACTTTTTTTGGGAAGTATAATTAAAACCCAAGGTTTCATTGATAATCCGGCAAATTTCTGCGATTTCCTGCTCGGTAGGGGGTGGAATGATTGGTTTTAGCACGGCAAACCCTCCGCACAGAAAAGGATCTTATTGGATTTCCAGCTCTTGCTGGGCAATTTGCTGGTGGTTGAGGATCAGTCCGATTTTACCGTTGCCCAGGAGAGCAGCCCCGGCAATCAGGTTATGCTCGCTGATGGCTTCATTGATTGGCTTAATCATAATATCTTCGATACCGATTAATTCTTCAACTACAAAACCGGCATGACCCCGGCCGCAATTAATGATCACGACCGGAATCCGTTCGTCCTTTTGCGTATAGGGAAAACGGAAGAATTCACCCAAGTGCACCAGGGGTATGGTTTCGGGATAGCGGTAATAGATGAGATGCCCGCCTACTTCATGAATCTCTTCTTCTTTGATGATAATGCTTTGGACGACATCCGTCACGGGAATGCCGAAGATTTGACCACCGACCTTCACCATAAAAGACTGGATAATGGCTAAAGTGAGCGGAACCTTCAGCAGGAAAGTTGTCCCTTGACCCGGTTCGGTTAGCACATCGATATCGCCTTGGAGTTTTTTGAGGTTGGTTAAGACCACATCCATGCCGACCCCGCGCCCGGAGATTTCGCTTACCCGGTCGGCGGTGGAAAAACCGGGTGAAAAAATAAGATTGATTATTTCCTTTTGGCTGAGGTTGCTGTTTTCGTTAATTAAACCGGTGGCAAGGGCTTTTTTCCGGATCTTTTCCAAGTTAAGCCCGCGCCCGTCATCCGTCACCCCGATGACGATAAAACTCCCTTCTTGCCGGGCGCTCAGGGTAACGTGGCCGGTCGGATCCTTGCCTTGGGCTTCGCGTTCTTTGGGATCTTCAATGCCATGGTCGATGGCATTCCGGAGCAGGTGCGTCAAGGCATCAATCAAGGATTCTCCCATATGTTTATCGATCTCCGTATCGGCGCCCACAAAATGTAATTCCACTTTTTTCCCCAGTTGTTTCGCAATGTCCCGGACGATCTTGGGAAACCTGGTAAAGAGCTGCCGGACGGGGATCATTCTTAGGTCCATCGCACTCATCTGAAGTTTGGAAACCGCCTGGTTAAGTTCTTGCAGGAGAGCGGAGAAATTTTCCCAGGTGGATTTTCCTTCGTAACCGTTTTTATAAAGATGGGAGAGGCTTGTTTTTAAGGTAATCAATTCGCCCAATTGGTTAATGACCTTGTCGATCCGTTCGGATTCCACCCGGATGGTGTGGCTGGTAAATTGATTTTCATTCAGGCCGTTCATTTGGTATAGATCATGGGATTGGGCGGGGGTGTTCTTGTTAACATTAACCTCCCATTCTCTGATGCTGATCTTGGTCGCCCCTTCGTTAATGGGGTAAGTGGTGATGGCGTTTTGCTCCTCGGCGTCCAATTCTTTTTCGGTCAGCAATACCATTTGAAAGGTGGCGTAATTTTCATAGGGGATCTCTTCCTCCGCCGGCGTTGTTTTTAAAACAATTCCGTAATTACGGATAAACCGGAGAAAGATGAGCACGGAGGCACTACGCAGCTTTACTTCGGGAGTAAAGGCAATTTCAATTTCATAAACCTTTTTTCCCTCCTGTTGCCAGGATTGGATTTTTGCTTTTTCTTCCGCACTTAAAAGCATGGGAGACAGGGGAGAGGCGGACTGTTCCTTCCGGTCTTGGGCGTCTTCCTTCTTGCTCAGATTTTTTAACTGTTCGATCCATTTATTGCCGTCGAAGGGAACCGCGGTGATATCCTGCTCCAAAAAAGAGCTGAAGTCATCGGTAAAGGAAATTAACAGGTCGATTGCCCGCCCGTCCAATAAATGCTGACCGTTCCGGACAGCGGAGAAAAGGTTCTCGATCTCATGCATAACATCGGTGACCGACGTTAAACCGATCACCCCGGAGGAACCTTTGATATTATGGGCAATGCGAAACATTTCGTCGATAAACTCGGTTTGGACCTCGTTATTCTGTTCGATTTGCAGGAGGATCAGGACTAATCTCTCAATCTGCTCGCGGGTTTCGGTGATAAAAGCCGAAAGCAGTTCTTCATCGACAAAGTTATTATTCCGCTCGGTTATGGTAATCATCCCCTTTATTTGAAAGGCTTTCACCGCCGATGCCTGGCGGAGATCTAGTTACCGTTATTTCCCGGTACGGGCGGTGCCGATGCTTCGATGATCTCCTCCAGTTTTTTCTGCCAGTTCAGGGAGATAATCTTGTCCAGATCAAGAATTAAAACTAACCGGTTTCCCATCTTTCCCATGGCCTTGAGGTATTCTGTGCCGGCCCGGGCTGAAAACTCGGAGGCCGGTTGGATTTTATCATCGGGAATGCTCAAGATGTCGGAAACCTGATCGACGGTGAGACCAAAGGTTTTGCCGTTGATTTCAACGACAATGATCACGGTAAAGACGTTATCCGCGGCTTTTTGCAGTGCGAATCTCGTACGCAGGTTGAGCACCGGGATGATCGCACCGCGGAAGTTAATTACCCCTTCCACAAAATCGGGAGCATGGGGGATTTTCGTCGGTTCAGCATAACGGATGATTTCTTGGACCCGGAGCACGTCAACGCCAAACTCTTCATCACCGACGGAGAAAATTATGTATTGCTTCTCCGTTTCCGAACCCGTAAATTGTAAATTTAGAATATCCATGGTATTATCGGTACCGGCCAATGGGGAACACCTCCAATGTTAATAATATTAAAATTGATCGATCCGGTCATTTTGAAAACGGTTTTGGAGAGGCTCAGCAACAGGAGCCAGGCTGCGCTTGGAGGTTACTCCTTTTTGCTCTGGCGGTATGACAGAAACACCGGAATCGTCCTGTACTTTAAAAGTATCGACAATACTACGAAGAGTTTCGACTTCTGCATACAAAGCTTGACAAGAAGAGGTGATTTCTTCGACCATGGCCGCATTTTCTTGCGTAGCTTGGTTCAAATTATCGATTGATGAGCTAATCTGTTCCGAAGCGCTGGATTGAGCGCGTAGTGCGGATGCTACTTCGATAATAAGCTCCGATGTCTGTTTGCTGTTCCGGACAATGGCTTCCAACATTTCGGAGGAATCCTGGACAAGTTTGTTTCCTCTCTCGACCCGGATAACGCTTTCGTTAATTAATTTTTCGATCTCTTTGGCTGATTCGGCGGTTCGCCCAGCCAGATTCCGGACTTCAGCCGCAACTACTGCAAAGCCACGGCCTTGTTCACCCGCCCGGGCAGCTTCGACAGCAGCGTTTAAGGCGAGGAGATTGGTTTGAAAAGCGATATCGTTGACCACTTGGTTAATCTCGGCAATCTGTTTGCTACTGGCGGTGATATCGGCCATTGCTTTGATGGTCTCTTCGACAAAGTCTTTACCCTTGGTTACCACCTGAAGCGAGGTTTTGGCGAGTTGGTCGGCTTTATCGGAATTATTGGCAACCTGTTGAATAGAGGAATTCATCTCTTTGATCGTTGCAGTAATCTCCTCCAAGGTTGCGGCTTGTTTTTCTGTACGGTTGGAAAGCTCCTGGGTACTCTTGGCGATTTCTTGAGAAGCTTGATTAACGTGGTGCGAGGAAGATAATATTTGTCTAATCATGTCGGCGATTTGTTGAGTCATTTTGTTTTGTTCCTTTGCCAAATCGCCCAGTTCATCCTGGCGATTATTTTCCACCCGCACAGTAAGGTTGCCACTGGCAATTTCTTTCATTCCTTCATTGATTTGGAGAAGTGGTTTAGTCAAAGAAATGGCGACGAAAGCCCCAAAAAAGGCAATGACCAGGGAAAAGATGATGGCAACTATGATGTATACTCGCTGTAAGGTTTTTACAGAAGAAAAAGCTTCATCATAATCGATGGTCGTGACAAATCCTACCGGATAAGCACCGAGGTTAAATACTTTTATACGGCCTAAAACTTGTTTTCCAAGATGATTACGGAAGAAGAGAACTTCGTCGATCTCCCAATTCTTCTCCCGTAAAGCAGTGGCAACTTTATCAACTCCTTTATTTTCCAATTTGGTTTTTAAGATTTCTATCTCTTGACCAAATTTAGGTACGGTTAAAAGCAGGCCATTTTCATTGACGAAATATCCGTCGGCTGTTTTGCCTACGTTATCAAGGCCGGACAAGATCATCTCGGTGATTTGGTTACTGTCAAAATAGGCAGCCAGGACACCGTAAACTCTGCCGTTAACCGGGTCATCATAAATTGGGGCGCTGATCGTCACGATATTGCTCTTCACTAGCTCGGAGTAGAAGATGTCTGAAGTGGTCACTTCCCCGCGCAAGCTTCGTCTAATATATTCACGCCTGTCCAGGTTCTGGTTAAGAAGACCTTTATTTGTTGAGCTAACAATTACCCCCTGTTCGTTGGTGATAAAAAGATCCCGGTAGCCATTTTCTTTTTTTATCTTTTCGAGCAGGGGAAGGAGAACGGTTCGTTCCTGAAAAGCCCATTCCGAACCGCCTTGGAAAATATAGTATAAATTTAAGGTTTGGTAAACATCCTGAGTTGAGGCGAGAATATTTATTGTTTTTTGCTGATTTTCAAACCAGGTTGCCAATAAATTCTGTTTATCCGAGGTGTAAATATTAAATTTACTTTGAATTTCCTCTTCAAGCATGTTCTGGCCGGCGAGAAAACTGAATAAAGCGCTGGTTAACAGGGGAATAACACCGATGAGAAGAAAATAAGAGATTAATTTGGTTTTGAGATTTAACTTGATCAATTGCTCTGAATCCTCCTTGGCATTTATTATGAGATGTGAAAGTGAAAGAACATTGTGTGGTGTTTGAACGACCTTTAATGTCTAATAATGAAAAACAATAAACAGAATTATCGACATCCTACAACATAATATCGGATTTTAAAGTAATATTCTTTATACTTGTAGTTTATTTCAACATATACACTAGTAAAAAACCGCCAAGCACATAGCTTGACGGTTTAAAGAAAAGAAGAGAAAAGCTATAAGGAGCCGGAAAATCACTATTAGGCCGGTTTTCCCAGGGAAGAACCGGGAGGGGACCAATCATGGGAGTTATCATCTTCGGATATATAGGCCAGTTTCAAACCGATGTACGCCAAGGCCCTTTTCAAGGCTTCATTAATGGGATAGCGGTCTTGGCCAAGGTAGGGGTGGATGTTGGCGGTTTGCCGGGCATAATAGGAATTAACCGGAATTTTCAGTCCCGCGTCTACCAGTTTTTGGACCCGGTTTTCGACACCCGGCTCATGCTCTTTTAATTCTTTACATAAGACTACCAAAGGTTTTCCCCTTTTGTTCAAACAGGCGGAAAAACCGAAGAGACGGCAAAGGAGGGGCCGCCAAGGATAAGCGGAGCAGCCGCTGATTTTGGCGGGATCTTTGTTAAACAAGACACAAGGGGCTCCGGCCTCCAGGGCATCAAGTTTATCCAGCCACTGTTTGGCCTCGCCTTTTTGCCAAAGGGCGAGGGCGAGCGGGAGGATCTCCCAAACGGAAACTTCAATATGGTGGGCGGGGGTGGCGCAGCATTTCTTGCAGTAGGGAAGGCAATCGATCCCCGCTTTTGCTTTCAGGTTGGCAATCTCTTCATCCAATGCCTGATAGACTTGCCAGAGTTGGTCCAGTCCTTTGAAAACCGGTGCGGTTTTGCTGTTTAACTCAAACATGCTCCTGCGACCTTTGTTTTTGGATTGATCTAATCTTACAACTGCTGATTGTGAATGAAAAGAGGGTAAATAAAAATTAACCAAAATGATTCAACAGAATTTTAGAAAAAATAAAGGAAATAGCACTAGGTATCAAGAACAAGTAATAAGAACAAGTAATAAACATTTACGTAAAACCAATCAATGTTTCGCGAAAGGGGAGAAAACCTTTGGTGGACATTACGGAAATAAAAAAGGTATTACCCCATCGTTTCCCTTTTTTACTGATTGACCGTGTCCTTGAAGTGGAAGAAGGGAAAAGGGTAGTGGCGATTAAAAATATTACGGTCAATGAAGTTTTTTCCCAGGAATATTACGGCGGTCTCTATCCAATGCAGGGCGTCCTGCAGGTGGAAGCCATGGCCCAGGCTGCCGCCTATTTGATGTTAAACTCCGAGCGGAACAAAGGTCAACTGGCATATTTTTCCAGCATAGAGCATGTCCGCTTTCGCACCCCGGCGCTGGCCGGTGATCAATTACGGATCGAAGTTGAACTGCTGCGCGTCCGGACCCGGGCCAGCAAGTTTAAAGGTTGTTGTTATATTGGGGAGAAAAAGACCTGTGAAGCGACCTTCAGTTGTATGCTGGCCCCGGGGCAGACGGCAAGTTTTATTTAATCCGGAATTTAGCCGAACGTAGCTTTTTAAGGAGATTGACGAAGTCCGAGACCAGGAGGGAAAAGGAGAAAGAGGGGTCGGCACTGGTGATTAGGCCGATCCCTTGGTTGTTTTTTAAGACCCGGACCAACTCCCGGTTATCCTTGACCGGGGTGGGGAGAAGCACTCCCCCCCGGGCTAAATCGGTGCGGCGGTGAAAATCGGAGCCCGCGATCATCCTCAGGTGATGCCGTTGGGCAAAAGCAAGGGCCAAGTGATTGTTGGAATTTTGCCGGGGATTCCCGTTATACACCTCTATCCCGTCAACCAGTTCCGGGGGGACGGGAGTCAATCCCAGGCGAAAAGGATGAGCTTGGTAAATAAGGATTTCTTCCTCCGCCGGGAGTTCCCGGCTGAACCGGCGGAATTGCTCAATTCCCATTTTGTATAAGGCGGGGTATTTTTTTAAAAAGGCTTCATCCAGCCCGTAGATTAGAAATTCCCGGGGGGAATCGATAAATTTAAGTTCGATTCCCAGCAAGACGGTGAGACCGATTTTTTCTCCTTCGGCGCGGGCGTTACGGTAACCGCGGAGAAAATGGTCGATCTTTTCCGACCAGGTTAAATTCTTGGGCAATCTCCGGAAAAAACCTTCATGGTAGTGGTCGGTGACGACAATTCCGTCGTAACCGGCTTTTTTATATAAATCGGCGACCAGGCGGCCTTCGGTGCGTCCGCAAAAGCTGGTTTCACTGGTATGGACATGGAGATCGATCCGGAAAGGGCTCATCGGCTAACTCCTATAGAAAAATTTTTGGCTTGGCAATTAACGTTAGTTATTATTTGCAAGCAAAGGTAAAGTATGAGAAAGGAAGGTTGAGATGAAGGTTGGAAAGAGCAGCCGCGTCCGCGGGGCCACCGGCACTTAACGCAAGGGGTAAAAAGCCGGGCGCGGTGGGGCTGCGAGGACAGTTTCGCGGGGGAAATCTAAACTGAAAAAGGGCAAGAAAAGAGCCACCCTGAACGGTGGCGAAAGCAAAATGTATGTTAACTAATTAAGGAACTACCTGAGACACTTTCTCTGACTGCCGGCGTGGTCAAGAGAAAGGCGAGCATCTTCAGCCGTTGGGCCCTTACGTCTGAGAGGCTCTCCATTCTTCAGTAGGGAAAAACCTTGTTACTGAAGAATGTACTTTTATATTACCATAGATGTTTTTAAAATGCAACAGTTTCTCTAAAAAAATTTTTGATTTTTTTTGGTAAGTCGCTCATGCTGGCTACCGCCGGTTTGCGCCGGGGGAGGAAGACCAATCCAAGTACAATTGTGGACGGGGCGGAAAGGAGTTTCCCTGCACCATTCTGTCCCGGTATGGTAAAAAGTGGCGAAAAGGTTTTCGAAGTAAGCGGTTGGTTGAATAATAAACTACTTTTTGCTATGATTAATTAATGTTTGGATAAAAGGTTTATACCCCATTTGCGGGTCAGCAGTTCAGAGGGAAGGGAAGACCGGAATGAAGATCGGAATTGTCGGATTGCCCAATGTCGGAAAAAGTACCTTGTTCAACGCCATCACCAAAGCCGGAGCCGAATGCGCCAACTATCCGTTTTGTACCATCGAACCCAATTTAGGGATAGTGGCGGTGCCGGATGAGCGGTTGACGCGCCTGGCCGAGATGTACCAGCCGGAAAAAGTGACCCCGGCCACCGTTGAATTTGTGGACATTGCCGGTTTGGTCAAGGGAGCAAGCCGGGGGGAGGGTTTGGGCAATAAATTTCTCTCGCATATCCGGGAAGTGGATGCCATCCTACACGTGGTGCGTTGTTTCGCCGGGGAGAATATTGTCCATGTGGAAGGGTCAATTGATCCCGCCCGGGATGTGGAGATTATTAATTTGGAGTTGATCCTGGCCGACCTGGAGACCATGGAAAAACGGATCGAAAAGACCAGGAACATGGCGAAGTCCGGTGATAAAAAAGTTCTGGCCGCTTTGGATTTATATACGCGGATCCAAAAAGGACTCTCGGAAGGGCTGCCTGTCCGCGCCATGTCCTTTGATGAAGAGGAGCAGGAGTTAGTGAAGCAACTCTTTTTATTGACGCAAAAACCGGTGATCTATGCGGCCAATATTGCGGAGCAAGATTTGTCTAACGGCGTAAAGAATAATCCTTACGTCGCGACCCTCCAAAAGATTGCGGAGAAAGAAGGCGCGGAAGTTTTGGTCATTTGCGCGGCCGTCGAGGAAGAGATTGCCCAGTTGGACGAGGAAGATAAGAAGGTCTTTCTGGCGGAATTGGGGCTGGAAGAGTCCGGGTTGGACCGGTTGATCAAAGCCGCATATAAACTGTTGGGTTTGATTAGTTTCCTTACCGCCGGTCCCAAGGAAGTCAGGGCCTGGACCATCAAGGCGGGCACCAAGGCGCCCCAGGCCGCCGGAAAAATCCATAGCGATTTTGAGCGGGGGTTCATCCGGGCGGAGATTGTCGCCTACGAGGACCTGATGCGTTGCGGCTCCTATGCCGCCGCGAAGGAAAAAGGCCTGGTCCGCCTGGAAGGGAAGGATTACGTCATGCAGGACGGGGATGTCACCCTTTTCCGCTTTAATGTTTAAGCGCAGCCAGGCCGCAAAAACTGGCGGTCTGAACGAAGTGGTGAAAGGAAACCGGTGAAAAAAAAGTCCGGCGGGGGAGGACCCCGCCGGACTTTTTTGCGCTCAACCGTTCCGCAAGTAGACGGTTTGGGTGGGATAGGCGAACTTGATCCCGCGTTTGCTGAATTCGTCGATGATTTTCAGGTTGATCTCCTGTTGGATATCCATGTATTTGTTATAGTCATTGGTCAAAACATAATAGACCACTTCGAAAAGGAGGCTGTATTCGCCGAAGGCGCTGAAGTGGGCCCGGTTTAACTCCGTGTCGGGGATACTTTTGATGATCCCGGCAAGAATTTGGGGAATCTCTTTGACCAGGTCGGCCTCGGTTTGGTAACTAACCCCGATGGTAAAGGTAATCCGCCGGCGTTTCATCCGTTTGTAATTGCGCAGTCGGGAACTGGACAAATCCGTATTCGAAATAATCAATTCCTCGCCGGTGAGACTCCGCAGACGGGTGGTCTTGAGCCCAATATTTTCGACGGTTCCGGAGAAGGAATCAATGACGATGTAATCACCGACTTCAAAGGGGCGGTCAAAGTAGATGGTAAAATAATTGAATAAGTCGCTGAGGACGACCTGGGCGGCCAGGGCGACGGCGATACCGCCGATTCCAAGGCCGGTGACCAGGGCGGAGATTTGGACACCTAAGTTATCAAGGAGAATGGTCAGGGCTAAAAGCCAAACCAGGAAGGTGAGAAACTTCGAAATTATTTGAATGACATATTTTTTGCTGGTATCAATCTGGTGGTAGCTAAAGTAGTATTCCAGCACCTGGTTGAATAAAGCCAATAAATAGCGGACCCCGAAGATCACCAGTAAGGTGAGGGAGAGGCCGTTGATAATTTTCATCCAAAGCGGAGAAAGGGTTAAGTGGTACATGCTCAGGTAAAACAGGCCGATATAGGCGATGGGCAAGAGATTCTGTTCGCCGTTTTTAAGAAAAAAAGCAAAAAAACCTTTCTGTGTTTTCTCCGCCCAACGACGGAATTTGCCAAGGAGGATTTTTTGGATGAAGCGTAAAATCACAAAACCGGCGGCGAAGATGAACAGTGTAATCAGGTAATCTTTGATACTGTTATGAAAAAGATTATATTCGAAGATTTTGGTCCACAAAGCGATCATTTCCCCCATCAAGGATTATAATTACCATAAATATAATATATAATATCATAAATTGTCCACCTTTGGCAGATGCAAGAAATGGCATGGGAAACCAGCGTTTATTAACAGCAAATATTCATGGTTTTTTCTCTTCCGGGTCCGAATACTTTGCTTACCCGTCTTATTAGGCAAGAACTATTGGCGGATCTATAGAAGCTTATAAAAAAGAACGGTTGCCATCTTGGGCATGACAACCGTTGAAAGAACCGGTTCTTGACGGGTCTTGGTTTTGCTTTACTTTTCAACTTCGACCAGATCTCCCACTTGAATGGAGAGCCCCTCCACCGTGGCGATGATTTGGGTTACCGCCGCGTTTTCATCCACACTGACCACCTGTAAAGTACCGTTGGGTAAACGGACCGGGTCTTTTAACCCTTCGATTTTTTCCAAACGGAAAACCGAAAACTTGGTGGCGGGTGTAATCCCTTTCGCCCCCAAATTGACAATCACATAATTGCCTGTAATGCCGACAATTTTTCCTTGCTGTCCCCCGCCACTGCCGCCCAGGCGGTCTTTGGCCTTCGCCAACGTCTGATTAAACTGCGCACAGAAGCTGTCAACGGCTTTATTCAAGGCTTTTCCGAGAATCGATTCTTCAAACTGTTTCGTGCCAAAAGAAAGGCCTTGTAATTTATCGATGGAGAGGTCCAAACCGGTTTCCTTGCCTTCCGCATCGATGGAGCCTAAAATTTGACCCGTTTCGACGCCGACCAGCCGGGCGGATAGAACAGTCCGTGCCGTTGTCCCGCTGACCTGGAGCGGGCCAAAGCCTACCCCGCTTTTACTTGTTAAGGAAAAATCATTAATGCTTCCTAATACTAAAATATCTACCCCGAGGATTCTTCCGATTTTTACGGCCGAACTCAAGTCAACGGCGCCCGATTGTTGAAAATGTTGTTCCGTAAGAATTTCCTTGATTCTTTCCCTTTCGATCAAGATTAAATCCGGCTGGTTCGCCAAGCGGTCCGTAATCATCTGGGTAATCCCTTCGATGAGTTGATCCCGTTGGTCCCACCTTATTTGAAGATTTCCTGCCGCAGCAAAAGGTAACACGGCCAGCGAATAGCTTCTTTGCGCCCCAGCGGGAAGGCAAAGCGCGAGACATAAGGTCAAGACGAGAAGGATAATCAGGAAGAAAGACTTTTTGGGCAACTTTATCATTCTCCTCTTTCTTTAATCTTTTTACTTCCGACCTGAACAGTGCTTGTCTTTTCTTCTGAAAAGGAACCAGACCAGACTTGCCTTGGGGTCGTTCCTTAACCGTTATTTCTTGTATTATTATGACTTGTGAAATAGATTTCTACAATTTATGTTTGATTCCTTCTCCATGCCCGGTGCGCAAGGAAAAAGCGGCCGGGGAAGGGTTAGCTTCTGCATTTATGAGTTAAGCTTCTTTCTTTCTTTTGGGAAAAAAAGCGCCATCTCTAGAGTGGGGATTGGCTTTATACATAAAAAAGGATAGAATATTTTATATATTTGGTCCGGGGCGCAACCCACGCCGGAACTGTCCGGACCCGGGAAAAGAGTTGCCAAGTTTAATGAAAGGGGATGATCAAAATGAATAATATTCTCCATTTTATCATATTTACCATGCCCGCTTGGTTGCGGATTGCCCTCATCTTGTTCTTGATTTCCCTCAATTATGGCGCCGAGTTTTTGGTTGAGCGGTCCATCCGGAAAGTGTACCGGCAAACGGAATCCGCGGAAGCGGCGATGAACAAATTGCGAATCTACAACCAATATTTCTTACCAATCCTGCAACTGATTACGGTAGTACCCATCGAGTTTATGACCGCGAAATACTTTGTCCGTTTTGGGAGAGTGGGGCTCTTCATTTTTCTGCTCCTCATTTTATTTCTTCTTTTTTTGCTGATCAATATCGGGCAATTATTGATCATCAACAAAACCTATAGAAAGATCAGAGGAACAACCCAATCTTTGTTTAGCCAGATTCGGGATATTACCTTAACCTTTTTCTTTATCCTGGTGCCGGTGGGATTGCTCAAAATGCTTTCTTTTCTTATTGAAAATATTCAGATGATAAGTCCGGCGCTGAAGAGTATGCTTTCGGTAGTTATAACAATAATCATGATTTTTCTGTTCAATCTCGTCCTGCCGTTTTTTTATCCGAAATTATTTAAAGCCGTTCCTTTGGCCGATGAAAGACTCGGTGAACTCCTGGACGGACTCTTTGTCCGGGCGGGAATAAAAAAAGCAAAATTGTATCAATGGCCGACAAAGGAAAAGAAGCTTGCCAACGCATTGGTCGTCGGCCTGGTCAAACCGAAGGTTTTGATCAGCGATTACTACCTGGAAAACGCAGAACCCGCGGAGATCGAGGCCATTATTGCCCACGAAGTGGGACACCTTAAATATAAACACCTCCTTAAACGCTTGTTGTATATCATTGGGGGACTGGGCGAAGTTTATCTGGCGGGTCAGCTCATGGAGTGGTATGAAAATTACACCGGAACAGAGATTAATACCTATTTAGGCTTGGCCGTCCTCCTCGTGCCTTTTGCCTTATATATCTCCTTCGGGTTATTAAAATACTACCGCAGTCAAGAGAAAAAGGCGGATGAATATGCTTTGCAAATTGGAGTGCAACCGGATGTCATGATCACCGCCTTACTTAAGCTGGCGCGTTTAAACCATACAACGACCAGGTTGAAGAAGTTGGACGAGGGATTCCAGACCCATCCTTCCATTGCCAGGAGAATCCAACAGATCGAAAAGATCAGCGGCTACAAATATGACCCCAACTCGGGAGATACTTTTCAAAAAACCCCTTGACAAAAAACTCAATTCGGGGTATTCTATTACTTGTCACCAGGACATGGGGGTGTAGCTCAGTTGGGAGAGCGCTTGAATGGCATTCAAGAGGTCAGGGGTTCGACTCCCCTCATCTCCACCAAAAAGAAAAGATAAACCCTGCGTAAGCAGGGTTTTTTCTTTATATATTTGCTGACAATGACAACAGTTATACGGACATATTATTTAGTCGCCACGGGCTTTGAAATTATAAAGCGGTTTCACGAAATCGTTGATCTCCACCGTTTCGGTGATATTTTGGATAATCAGTTCTTTATCTTTATAGGCGTCGGGCGCCTCATCGATGGTTTCTTTTGTCGCGGTGGTGGTAAAGACTCCGGCTTTTTTCATTCCTTGGGCAAAGTCGTTCACCGAAAGAATTTGTTTGGCTTTGGTCCGGGAGAGAATCCGTCCGGCGCCATGGGGCGCGGAATAATTGTACTTGGCTGAACCTTTCCCGGTGCAAAGGGCAAGGCCGTCGCGCATGTTGAAGGGAATAATGAGCCTTTCCCCTTGCCGGGCGGGGGTTGCCCCTTTCCGGATAATGTTATCCTCGCCAATGAAATTATGGACCGATTCAACGACTTCACAGGGCTCGGTGCCGAAAAAGCGGGAGATCTCCGCCAGCATTGTTGCGCGGTTTAATGCGGCGTAAGCCTGGGCAAACCGGGCGGCGTTGAGATAGTCCTGTCCGTCCTGGCTGTCGACCAGGAGAAACTCAAGGTCTTTATACTGCTTGCCCGGGTAATTCCGTTCCAGGTTCTTCTTGGCTTTGTCCTGAAAGTAGGTGGCGATCCTTAAACCGAAATGACGGCTGCCGGAATGGATGGTCACCCAGGTCTGGCCTTGTGAATCCTTTCCGACCTCAATGAAATGATTTCCTCCGCCGAGGGTACCGATACTGCGGAGGGCTTTGCCGTAATCCATTCCGATCACATCTGTCCAGTAACGCAAGGCCGGGTCGTCTTTGACTTTGGCCTTTTTATGAATGGAAAATCCGGCGGGAATGTTTTTCTTGATGAAGCGGTCGAAGGCGGCCAGATCCAACCCGTCAACTTCAAAACGGGCCGCCAGCACCCCGCAGCCCAGATCAACCCCGACGATGTTGGGAATTATATAGTCGTTCAGCTTCATGGTGAAGCCGATGACCGCGCCCTTTCCCGCGTGGCAGTCGGGCATGATGGCAATATAGGTATCGGCGAAGGCGGGATGATCCAGGAGAGTTTGAACCTGCGCACGCGTGGTGTCGTCGATTTCATCAATCATGATGTGGGCGGAGTTATATTGGCCTTTGAGGGTCAGCATCTCCTTTCTCCTTTCCCGTATTTATGTGGCAGTATCCGGTGCCAGTGCTCACCGGGTTGAAATTATCTCATTTACAATTGATTAAGCAACTGGCAAAACTTATTCTTCCGTTCCAACGGTTGATAAAAATATTATGTTTTTTCCTCCGGCCGGCTTGCCTTGACGTGAGTAGACGGTCTGCTCAGAAAGAGGCCGCACATTAAAAGCACGGGGAAGGCCAAAGCGGCGACTAAGCCGTTGGTGAGGTTGTCGCCGCTTGCTCCGGCCACCAGGCCGACCAATGTGGGCCCGGCCGCGCAGCCCACATCACCGGCCAGGGCAAGCAGGGCAAACATGGCACTCCCGCCCCGCGGACAGTTTTGGGCGGCAAGGCTTAAGGTCCCGGGCCAAAAAATCCCCACCGACAGACCGCACAAACAGCAACCGACCAGGCTGGCGAAGGGCGAAGGTGAAAATGCCGCCAGGAGATAACTGATGATGCACAAGCATCCGCAGCCGGCCATAAAGTTGCCCAGGGCAATTTTTTCGCTGTATTTGGCGTAAAAGACCCGGGCAAATCCCATGAGCACCGCAAAGAAGCAGGGTCCGGCCAGATCCCCGACGGTTTTGGGGATCTTGAGCCCGCTTTCGGCAAAGGCTGAAGCCCACTGGCTCATTGCTTGTTCCGAGGCGCCGGCGCAGATCATCAGTAAGATAAAGAGCCAAAACAGTTTGTGACGGAAAAGGCTGCCGGGGGACATGCCCTTGCCCTCTTCAACCAGACGCGGGATGGGAACCTGGGTAAAATAAAGCGCATTTAAAAGGGGAATAATCGCCCATAGGAAGGCCAGATCCTTCCAATTGTCGATCCCGGCAAAAGAGAAGAATAAAGTAGAAACCAGAATGACAAAGACCGACCCCCAACAGTAAAAGGAATGCAAGAGGCTCATGGTTGCCGCCTTCTTTTTGGTGGGACATGCTTCCACGATGGGACTGGCTAAAACCTCAATCAAACCTCCGCCGATGGCATAACAGGCGACCGCCGCGAACAAACCGTAATAAGGCTGGCTAAACCATACAGGAAAAACCCCGAGACCGATGAGGCCAACCGCCGAGAAAAGATGGGCGGCTACCATCGCCGGCCGGTGGCCAATCTTGTCCACGAAAAAAGCCGAAAGAAAATCAACCAAAAGTTGAATGCCAAAATTAGCGGTGACCAGCAGCGTAATTTTTTCCAACGGGATTTGGTAATCTTTTTGAAAGGTCAGAAACAAAAGAGGCGCAAAGTTATTAATGATCGCCTGGGTGATAAAACCGGTGTAACTCGCCAGTAAAGTATGTTGGTAATTGAGACGACTGTTCATTGCTTTCCTCCGTTCGGTAGTAGTTTTATCAGGTTACGGGGGCAACGGTTATTTTCTAGACAAATTCAATCGGTATGGTAATTATATCATGTTTAGATAAACCATTTCAGCCCGGCTTTGCTTGCCGGGCTTTGTTTATTTTCCGTAATGGTTGATATTGAATTTTAATGATATATCCGAAAGAGACCTCCGGAACAATCTATTTTGACCTCGCCTTTTAAGAATTTATCTAAAATATGATGATTATCAAACACTTTGGAAACAGTTGATTTTGACTTCGTTTCATTAGAAGAAATTCCAGAATAGAAAAAACCGGTTCCATTTTAAGGAACCGGTTTTTTAATTCGCATATCTACCTTACCCGTGTTTATTCACACATTCTTCGCCATGAACTCCTTCATGAATTCGGCCAGGGCTTTACAGCCTTCATAAGGCATGGCGTTATAGATGGAGGCGCGGAGGCCGCCGACGGAGCGGTGGCCTTTGAGGCCGACCAAACCTTGGCTAGTGGCTTCGCTGACGAATTTCTGCTCCAGTTCCTCGCTGGGGAGGCGGAAGGTGACGTTCATCAGGGACCGGCTGTTCTTTTCGGCATGGCCGCGGTAGAAACCGTTGCTTTGGTCAATGACATCGTAGATTAAAGCGGCTTTTTCCTTATTCCGTTGGTAGATGGCTTCGACGCCGCCTTGTTCTTCCAGCCATTTCAGCACGAGGGAGACCATATAGATGGCAAAGGTGGGCGGGGTATTATAGAGCGAGTTATTTTTGACGAAGGTTTCGTAACGGAGCATAACTGGAAGATTGGGATTGGCCTTTTCCAGCATATCCTCGCGGATAATCACGATGGTTACCCCGGCCGGGCCAAGGTTTTTCTGGGCCCCGGCGTAGATGAGGCCAAAAGGTTCAGGATTAAAAGGACGGGAAAGAATATCACTGGACATATCGGCGACCAGCGGAACATCACCGTAAGTGGGGAAGGTTTGCCACTGGGTGCCGTAGATGGTGTTATTGCTGGTCAGGTGGATGTAAACCGGGTTGGGGGAGAATTTAAGCTCGGCCGGATCCGGCAGGCGCCGGAAGCCTTCTTCACTCATATCCGCCGCCAAATGCACCTGGCCGAAATACTTTCCTTCCTGGGCGGCTTTTTTGGCAAAACTACCGGTTACCAAGTAATCGGCGGTTTTTTCCGGCGAGAGGAAATTCATGGGCACCATTTCAAACTGCAGGCTGGCGCCGCCTTGCAAGAAAAGGACTTTGTAGTTGTCACCCAACTTGAGCAGGCGTTTCAAACGGGCGGCTGCTTCATTCTGCACTTCTTCATACTGTTTCGAGCGGTGGCTGATCTCCATGACCGACATGCCGGTGGCGTGGAAATTAAGCAGTTCTTCCCGGGCAGTTTCCAGAACCGGGAGGGGAAGAGTGGCGGGGCCGGGGTAGAAGTTATAAACCCGTTCTGTCATCTTATAATACCTCGCTTCCGTTGAATATTTATTTAGAGCAATTATACTACCAATTTTTCCGGAGAACAAGGGAGAGACCGTTTCTGTCAACTTTTTTTAATATAATTAAAATTATTCGTTCCTTGAATTGACGATTAAAATTAAGGGCTCTTTACCCGAATAAAGTCGAGAACTGTCTTTTTGTTTTATTGGCGAATCTCTGAATAGAAAATTTAACCCGGTGTTTTGAAGGCACCGGGTTTTTAAATCTTTCTGTTCGCGAAATAGTAACTTTTATTCATCTTGTTTTAGTGGCGGGACTTGAACAATCTTAACGCCGCGTCTGGTTAATGACTCCAATACGCTCTGATTAGCTTCTGTATCCGTGATCACGCACGAGATTTGTTCGGGGGAACCGGAAACAAAGCTGTGTTTTTTACCAATTTTGGTATGATCGGCCAGGATAAAACGTTCGCCGGTTACACGGCTAAGCATTAACTGATTGATGGCGACTTCGTGCATATTAGCTGTGGTAAAACCTTCTTCCGCGGTAAGTCCACTACAGCCTAAAAAGGCTTTGGTCGCATTCACTCGTGATAAATTATTCAACGCAAATTCACCCACCATGGATTTTTTCGAAATCTGAAGTTCACCGCCTAACAAAACTATGGATAAATCCTTTTTTGCCTCGCTAAGAATTGCCCTTCCGTTGTTTGTAATGATTGTGACGTTTTTCGCGGTAATGTAATTTAGCATGAGGATCGCAGTGGAGCTACTGTTGATAAAAACGGTATCGTGGTCATTGATAAACTCGACTGCGCGTTTGGCGATCGCCTGCTTATAGCGGATAATATCGTCGTCCATGGCCAGACCCAAGGAATTTGTTTGTATTGGATTTTCACGCAAGGTAGCCCCGCCATAAAAACGCTCGATAAGGCCGAGTTCCTCCAGATGGTCTAAATCACGCCTGATTGTTAATGGCGAGGTGTTTAATTGCTCGGCCAAGTCCTTAACATTGATCGAACCGTGTTGCTTTAGGAGTTTGTAAATTTTACTACGCCGGTTTTTTATGAAGTCATAACTGTTTTTCATAACCAATCACCTTAAATATGAAATTTATAAAAATCAAATGGAGATGGAAAAGACGATTTCCATCGTCTTAATTATACGTTCAAATTGAACGTTTGTCAAGAGAAAGAGATGAATAACTCCCCAAATAAGATCTATACACGAGCATTTTGTTTTATAAAACTCTTGTGTTCATATTTAAAGAATGTTATAATGTTTTTGCGCTCA
The DNA here is from genome assembly GCA_036562545.1 of Capillibacterium sp. Taxonomy (GTDB): domain Bacteria; phylum Bacillota; class UBA4882; order UBA10575; family UBA10575; genus Capillibacterium. Next base: position 39,013 of record DATCJZ010000039.1, read on the forward strand.
TAATTACAGTGAATGATTCACTAATACGAACGAAAAAGATCAAACTGTTCAGCAAATATATAGTAAATCAAAAAAGGTCTTGCATTATGAATTAAGATAAGTTTTTTCAGGAGGCTGAAAATGTTAAAAGAGCTTGTGGAAATGAACCGGTGTCTATTTTTGGATCGGATCGAAAACTGGCAAGCAGCACTCCGAATAAGCTGCGAACCGCTAATCAAAGATGGCATTGTTGAGGAAACGTACGGGGAAGAACTGATTCAAAATGTGAATAAATATGGTCCCTATATTGTCCTTGCCCCTGGATTGGCAATTCCTCATGCCATGGAAGGAGCAAAGGGGGTGAAGGGCACAGGTATTTCGTTTATGAAAGTAAAAGAACCGGTCCATTTTGATCCTGAGGATCCGGAAAAGTATGCGGTGGTCTTTTTTACGCTGGCGGCCACTGATTCAAAAACACATCTAAAGAACATGAGGCGTTTATGCCAAATCCTTTCCAATGAAAAATTGCTTGGCGAATTGATGGAAGTCACCTCTCCCGAGGGCCTTATCCGCCTTCAGGAAAAATACAGTGCGGAGTTGGGTGAAGTGGATAATGTTGCGTTGGATTAAGAGAGTGAGGGGCTATTGATGAATTTTACCAAGAAGCGTTTGGATAATGTTGAGCGGTGTTATTGTACGGCGCACCTAAGGATAGACGGAAAGCTTTATGCCTTGTTTGCCAGTGAGCAAGTGGCGGGGCCCTGTTTCGCCTACACTGGTCCCGATTTTTCGCAAAAAGAAACGGTGTGGGAAAAGGCGGGCGGAACCATGTCGATCGTTGAGATCCCCGGTACTAATGGTCAGTTTTTGGGAGTACAAAATTTTTTCCCCGGATTTCAGTCGCAAACAGCAAAGTTGGTCTGGGGAAAACGTGACGCTGTAAATGGTTGGCAGGTCCAAGACTTTTTAGCTTTACCTTATGTGCACCGTTTTGACATTTTGTCATCCGCAGGTGTCAATTATTTAGTGGCCGCCACTCTTTGCGGGTCAAAGAAGGACCGCGATGACTGGTCCGATCCGGGAAAGGTATATGTAGGCGTACTGCCGGAGGCTCCTGAAAAGGGGATGGAATTGACCCCGTTACTGGAAGGTTTGGTAAAAAATCATGGCTATTGGCGGGGGGCGATCGCGGGCCAACCTTGTGGCTTTATTACTTGTGACAGTGGTGTTTATCTTGTTATTCCTCCCAAAGCACCGGGCGGGAGTTGGGAAACAAAGCGGCTGCTTGATCTTCCTGTCAGTGATGTTGCCATCTACGATCTGGACGGAGATGGTGAGGAGGAAATCATTACCATCGAGCCTTTCCATGGTGATCAAGTTAAAATATATCACAAAACCGCTGACGGTTACAAAGTTGTTTACATTTACCCCGGTGAATATAAATTTGCCCATGCGCTCTGGGCCGGAAGGCTTAGAGGTGTTCCGGCAGTGATTTTGGGAATCCGTCGCCTCCAAGCGGAACTGGCGATCATCAGGTTTTCTCCGGAGAGGGGTTCTTATGTTGAGACTCTTATCGATCAAGGGGGCGGCCCAAGTAATGTTGACGTCATATCCCAAAAAGAAAAAGATCTTATTCTTTGTGCCAACAACTCGCTACATGAAGCTGCTGTTTATTATGTCACAGATTGAGTTTGATTGCGGCTGGAAAGGGGGGAGACGATGAAATACAAAGGCATCTCTATCTCGCAAGGGGTTGCCATCGGCAAGGTCTTCTTATACCGGCCTTATACTTTTAAACCGGTGGAGAAAAAGCTTGGTTTGGGGGAATACCCTGAAGCTTTACAGCGTTATGAAACAGCCCGCCGGAACGCCCGCGCGGAATTGGAAGGTATATGCCAAAAACTGAAGGATCAAGAAAAAGCGGCAATTTTCAACGCGCATATTGATATTCTGTATGATGAGACCATTGATGAGGAAATCCGCGATTGTATCACAACCGGTGGCTATCGAGAAGATTGGGCGATCTATTGCGTTTTTGAAAAATACATTCACTTGCTGGAGAAAGGAAAAGACCAATTAATCCGGGAGCGGGTAACGGATTTGCAAGATGTAAAAAACCGTTTGCTCCGCTGTCATGCCGGTGTACCCGACCGTGATTTGGGAAGGTTGGAACATCCTGTTGTAATAGTCACCCATGATTTGATGCCTTCGGATACCGCAAATCTTGATCAAAGCAAAGTGTTGGGATTAGTGACCGAAATTGCCGGACCGACCAGCCACAGCGCAATTATTGCCAGAAGCTACGGCATCCCCCTGTTGTGCGTAGAAGGGGCGACGGAGTTGCTCGAACATGGCGATTTCGTGATTGTTGATGCTTTGGCTGGAGAGCTAGTGGTACATCCGGAAAAAAATACGATTGACCTTTATGAAAGGAAAAGAATGGACTGGGTGGCACAGCGGGAAGATCTTGAACGATACCGTTGGGTAAGACCGGTTTGTACCGATGGAACCGGGATAAAGGTGGAATTGAACCTCGGCTCGGCTACTCCCGGCGAGTTGGAGGGGGCTAATTATACGGATGGGGCTGGATTATTCCGTACTGAATTTCTGTATATGGGGCGTAGTCAGCCTCCTTCCGAAGATGAGCAATATGAGCTGTATAAAAAGGTTTTATTACAGTTTGGAGAACGACCGGTAACCCTAAGAACGCTAGATATTGGCGGCGATAAAACGGTGGAATGCCTTAAACTACCAAAGGAGCAAAATCCGTTTTTAGGGAAAAGGGCATTACGGTTATGTTTTGAAGAACCGAAGATGTTTAAAACTCAACTGAGGGCGGCTTTGCGCGCTTCGGCCCATGGAAACCTGCGGATTATGTTTCCAATGGTAGCCAGTATTGATGATATTCGTAAAGCTAAAGCTTTTCTTAGGGAAACTCAGGAAGAATTGATTGCCGAGCAGATTCCTTTTGCGACAGGGCTTAAAATTGGAATTATGATCGAAATTCCTGCCATTGCGATGATGGCGGACTGTGTTGTCCAAGAGGTCGATTTTGCCAGCATCGGCACAAATGATTTGACTCAATACTCTTTAGCGGTCGATCGAATGAATCCTCTGGTTTCCGGATATTATCAAAGCTACCATCCGGCATTATTTCGGATGATCGGCATAGTGGCGCGGGAATTTCAAAAAGCGAATAAACCATTATGCGTCTGTGGTGAACTGGCCGGGGACCCGTTGGCCGCTGCGGTTCTGATTGGCCTGGGCATTCGAGAATTATCGATGGGAATTTCGTCGGTGGCAAGGATAAAGAAGTTGATCTGCAGCTTAAGTCGGGAGGATGCTGAAAAGCTTGCCCGAGGGGTACAGGAACTCTCTACGGCCGAAGAAGTGGAGAATTATCTTAAAACAGCGCTTAAGAAGATAACTGACTAAACATTCCAGCCCGAGGAGGTAGTTATATGTATCAAAAGACAACTGTAATCAAAAATCGTACTGGATTACACGCCCGTCCCGCCTCCGAATTTATTGCTTGCGCCAAAAAGTTTAAATCCAATATCTTAATTGGCCGGACTAACGAAGAGGAGAAAGTGAATGCTAAATCCATTGTACTCCTTCTATCGTTAGGGATTGGTCAAGGAGAATCCGTAGCAATTTGTGCTGAGGGTGAGGATGAAGTTGAGGCGGTTGACACTTTGGTTGCCCTGATCGAGGCCGGCTTTAACGAATGATGGAACCTTTGTTTTGACAATTCACTCTTGATTATCAAAAAAGCAACACTATTAGTTAAATATGAGCAAGAACGGGGGAGCGAAACCAATGAGCAAGATTGATGAAATTACTAGGGAATCCTGGATCTTGAGTAGTTACCCTGAATGGGGAACATATTTAAATGAAGAAATTGAAAATACCAAAGTAGAACCCGGAACCTTTTCCATGTGGTGGTTGGGATGTACAGGCATTTGGGTGAAAACGCCGGGGAACACCAATATTACTGTGGATTTTTGGTGCGGGAACGGAAAAAGAACGCAAAAGGTCAAGTACATGAAAGAATATCATCAGATGGCCAATATGTGCGGAGGACGTTTGATCCAACCAAATCTGCGGGCCATTCCTATGGTGTTGGATCCTTTCGCTGTGCATGAACTTGATGCGGTGCTGGCCACGCATTACCATGCGGATCATATTGATCCTAATTTTGCCGCTGCTGTTATGCAGAATGTTAAAGGGAATCCCCCGTTTATTGGCCCACAGTACTGCGTGGATTTATGGACAAAATGGGGTGTGCCAAAAGAACGTTGTATTGTGGTAAAGCCGGGAGATTCTGTCAAAATCGGTGACATCGAAATAATTGCCTTGGAATCCTTTGATCGTACTTGTCTGGTAACGGCGCCGCCCGAAGGGAAATTAGAGGGAATCTGCCCGTCTGATATGGATTTAAAAGCAGTTAACTATCTGATTAAGACTCCGGGCGGGAACATTTACCACAGCGGCGATTCCCATTATTCTAATTATTACGCCAAGCATGGAAATGAACACCAAATTGATGTGGCTTTGGGTTCTTATGGAGAAAACCCGCGGGGAATAACGGACAAAATGACGTCTATTGATATTTTACGGATGGCTGAATCTCTCAACGCAAAGGTGGTGATACCGGTACATTATGATGTGTGGACCAATATGTTGGCCGATCCAAAAGAGATCCTGGTCTTGTATGAGATGCGCAAACATCGGTTGCAGTATAAATTCGAACCCTTTATTTGGCAAGTTGGCGGGAAATATACTTTTCCAAATGATCTCGGCAAACGGGAGTATTGCCATAGACGGGGTTTTGAGGATTGCTTTATAGAGGAGCCTAATCTTCCCTTTAAATCGATCTTATAACGGATGGCTTAAACAGAAGGTCCGCATTGATATTTATTCTAATTTGAGAAGGAAGAATTGAGCAAAAAAGGAGGACTATTGATGGAGTTTTTATTGGAGATTTGGAGTTTCTTTGCCCAAAACATTCTGCAAAAACCGGCGTTTTTTATCGGATTGATGGTGTTAATCGGTAATGCTTTGCTCAAAAAACCATGGTATGAAATTGTCTCCAGTTTTATCAAGGCAACTGTTGGCTACATGATCTTGACGGTCGGCTCCAATGGACTGGTTAGCAGTTGTCGTCCAGTCCTGGTTGGTCTGAAGGATAAGTTTAACATCAGTGCGGTTATTATCGATCCTTATTATGGTCAAAGTGCCATCGATACCGCCCTTAGCGCAGTGAACAGATCCTTCTCTATGGTTATGGTGCTCCTCTTAATTGCTTTTATCTTTAATATCGTATTGGTCGCCTTCCGAAAAGTTACCAAGATACGTTCAATCTTTACCACCGGTCACATTCAAGTGCAACAGGCGGCCACCGCTTTTTGGATTATCTTTACTTGTTTTCCACAGTTGGGTGATACCCAGTACTTGATCTTGATGGGTGTCTTGCTTGGAACTTATTGGGCGGTCGGTTCCAACCTGACTGTTGATATCACGCAGGAATTAACGGAGGGCGGCGGTTTTTGTATTGCCCATCAACAGATGTTTGGCATTAAACTTACTGAATGGCTGGCGCCGAAAATCGGCGGTAAAAACCCCAAGCGTCTTCAAGATATGGAATTGCCTGGGTGGACGTCGATTTTCAATGAGAACATCGTTACGACTGCCCTCATTATGTTGGTTTTCTTCGGGGGAATCCTTTTGTTCCTGGGTAAGGAATTCTTGGTTGCCGGCGGCTTTTTGAAAGCGAGTGAGAGTTACTTCTTTTACATTCTGACTTTTGCATTCAATTTTGCCGTCTATCTTACTATTTTACAGTTGGGAGTCCGGATGTTTGTTTCCGAGTTGACTCAATCCTTCCAAGGGATCTCAACCAAACTTTTACCCGGTGCGGTTCCCGGAATTGACGTTCCTGCGGTTTATACTTTTGGTTCGCCCAATGCGATCACTTTAGGCTTTATCTCGGCAGCCATTGGACAATTACTGGCAATTTTGGGCTTGATTGTCTTTAAGAGTCCGATTTTGATTGTCGCCGGGTTTGTGCCGATGTTTTTCGGTGACGGTACTTTGGCTGTCTTTGCCAATCATAAGGGCGGAGTGAAAGCGGCGCTTATTATTCCGTTTGTTACAGGGATTATTGCCGTCCTTGGGAGCGCAACTTTTGCCAGTTTTCTCGGGCTGGCTAAATATGGTGGGTTTAATGGTCTTTTTGACTGGGTTACCGTGTGGCAAGGTTTTGCCTACTTGATGAAGTATGCCGGGTATTTTGGGGTCGCCTTGATTGTCATCGGGCTTTTGGCTATACCCCAGATCCAGTATGCCCGGCATAAAGACACCTATTTCTTGATTACCGACGATTTTGCCGCCTATAAGGAAAAGATGAAGAATAATGCATAATCTCTGTTAATATGAGGTATAAAGGAGGGGAGGGACCAATTATGCTGAAGATTATTGTTTCCTGCGCTAACGGTGCCGGTTCAAGTCTGATGATTAAGTTTAAAGTTGAAAAGATCATGAAAGAACTGGGTATTCCAGCCCAAGTTCACCATTGTCCGATCGCTGAAGCCAAAAGCATAGTTCCCCAATATGATATGGTAATTACCGCTTCGAATTTCGTTAAGATGTTTGATTTCGCGAAAGATAAAATTCACGTGATCGGCGTGAAGAATGTTTTGTCGGAGCAAGAGATTAAAGAAAAAATTCTCGAAAGCGGAGTCTGTAATCAGTAACATTTAAAAGCCTAAGCTTAAGGGTGGTTGGGAGAGGCGGCTCGACCGTCTTTTGAAAACCACCCTTAAGCCGCTTTTAATGCCGGGCAGCGGTGGAAACTATGGCACTGGTTCAAGGGAGAAAGCCAGGAAATCCATTTAGGAGGAGGAGCCGTTTTGAAGGTTACCTTATTGCAAGAAAACAATAGTCTGTTTGGTCGCTATTTAAGTGCGGAGCATGGCTTTTCGGCATGGATTGAGGACGGCCCAATTAAAATCTTATATGATTGCGGCTTTTCGGATAAATTTATCCAAAATGCGGAAGCCCTGGGAATCGATCTTCGCACCGCGGATTATGTTGTGATGTCCCACGGTCATCGCGACCATACCGGCGGTTTAAAATATCTTATTAAATATTACCGGGAGAAAGCGATGGCCCGTAAACCGGTTCTGCTGATTGCCCATGAGGATATTTTTTTACGGAAATACAATTTTAAAAAGAATCATTCCTCCGGTTTAGATGTTAGCCGCGAAATTATGGAACAATTTTTTGATGTAAAAGTATCCTCCGAACCATTATGGTTGACTGAAAACCTGTGCTTTATGGGGATCACCGAAATAACCAATGATTTTGAGCATAAAGTACCGCAGGTTGCTAAGAAGTTTAAGAATGGAGAATGGGTTGCTGATCTGGTTGACGAGGACACCCAATTTGCTTATAAGCACAAAAATGGCGAAGAGGTTAGTGTCATAGCCGGTTGTGCCCACTACGGGATATGTAATATTATGGAGTACGCCAAAAAAATCACCGGAGTGTCAAAAATCCACACTTACCTTGGCGGTTCCCATCTGCGGATAGATGAAGTTCCCCAGTCGCAAGTCGACAAGACTTGTGCGTATATTGCAAAGCAGGGAATAAAGAATTTCTACATTTGTCATGACACGGATCTCCATTGTAAATTGGCGCTCTGGAATACAACGCCAAGTAAAGAGGCCGGCGTGGGTCTAGTGGTAGAATGTGAATAAGAGGGATAAACTTCAGAAACAAAACAGCCTGCTTTTTTAAAGCAGGCTGTTTTGTTTCTAAAGCGGCAAGGCCATCCTGGGAAAAGAATCGATTTGCTTATACTAACAATAGCTTTACCTGGAGAATTTGAATTTTTACGTTTTATGAAGGGAAAAGCAGCACAGGTTAAGAAATATTAGTATACCTCATTTATGGAGAAAAAGATCAGCATTGAAAGGGTATGCCGGTATGAACAGATTCGACGACAAGCAGGAGACTTACGGTTTTCCGCCGGCACTGGCGGCGGCGATGCGCAGCAAAGGGATCGACTTGGCCCTAACCAGAGATATTTTAACCCGTTATAACGCCGGGGAGTTTGACCGGTTTCAGCCGGTCCGGGCCATGGGGATTCCCCGGATCGACGGGGAACGGATCCTTGATCTCACCGGCAAGCTTGAAGTCCGGGTGGATTTGCCTGCGGCGGAGCACCGGTTACGTAGGTGGGGCCTTGATCTTGATCTTGCTGCTTATTGTCGAGTGGACGGGGAGACCGGTCTCTTTGACCGGAAGGGATTGAAAAGAGTCGGCATTTTGCTCTATCCCTATCTTGGTTACGCCATCCTGAACGGGGGATCAGCCAGCAGTTACTTTGATTACAAGAAGAATGTGGCGCTTAGTCCCCAGTTATACGAGATTTGTGCGGAAAAACTAAAATTTTTAGCGGGGTTCGGGCCGAACGGGGCGAAAGCCTTGGTTCCCGCTTATCTCAATGAGGATGGCTCCCCGGGCGCCACTTTTATTGAATTGAAGATGCGCGCCCTTTTGCTGGAAATCCTCCGTTACCAGTTGCTTACCGGGGATAAAAACAGACGGGTGTTGCCCTTATTCCAGATGGCCAGTATCTATAATTACCGCGAACTGGAGGAGGCGTATGACCGGTTTCAGAACAGTCCCTACCTGCGCGACCTGATGGACGCGACCGGGGTGGAGATCTATCAAGAGGTACTGACCGGGGTCCAGCCGATGCTGGCCGCTTATACCCACAGCAGTTTGGGGCGGCCGAAGGATGTTTTCACTACTGCTTACGGGAAACCCAATAATCCGCTGCCGATGCCCGGCGGTCATGGCCAAAATTTCCAGATTCTCGGCGACTGCTACCGGAAGCTTTTCGCCAACGGGATCAGGATGGTCTATTTAGGTAACGTGGATAATCTGGGCTTTACGGTAGACCCGGTGACGGTGGCCATCCTGGCCCTGCAGGGGAAGACGGCCGGTTTTGAGTTTGCCTTCCGGACTGTGGTCGATACCAAAGGGGGAGTGCTCGTCATCGACCAGGACGGCCGGTTGAACTGCGCCGATCTTGGGGTGGCGATCTCCCAGGAGGAAGTGCTGGCGGCGGAGGAGAGAGGAGAGCAGATTCTTTTCAACTGTGCCACCGGCCTTTTCGACCTGGAATACCTGGTCTCCCATCTGGAAGAGATTAGCCGGAAGCTGCCGGTACGCTTCTCCGATCAGGACAAGGACGCCGGCCGTTATTCCCAGGCGGAGCAGGTTACGTGGGAAATTATCGGAATGCTCGAGAACTTTTATATCTTTGGCATTAACAAGTACGACCGGTTTCTGGCCGCCAAGATTGGGCTGGAAACTTTGCTGGCGAGCGGAGTGGGGCTAAATGATCCCCGGTTCCCGGCGGCTGCGGATCCGGCCAAGGATCTGAAAAAGACCGCCGCCAAACTTCATGCCGGGTTACAGCGGAAGCTGGCGACGGTCTATGGTATGAAGAAAGTGGCGGGACGGTGGATTCCCAAAGGGATCCCCGAACTGAAAACGGAATTAATGATGTCTATTCGGTAAGATAAGCGGCGACGATTTCACCGAAATAAAGCACATGATAATCGGGGGTGGGGTACCATTTTTCCCGGAATGCCGCGGTGAGCTGTCCCGGTTCCATTGCTTGCTGGTAGACCACCCGGCATTCGAAATGTAGAGGGCATTCTTTGATAATCGGGGTGGCGACCACCTGTCCTTTTTCCGGTGTAAAGCCGCAGGCTGCAAATTTGTCAATCTCCCGCCCGGACTGTTGGCCGCAGATCAGCAGTTCCTTGGTGCGATTTTGCTGGAGGGGGACACTGACGGTAAATTCACCGGCTTTTTCCAGTAAACCATAGGTGTACCGGGAATAGCGGACCATGACCATGAGAATGGGTTTGTTCCAAATCTGACCGATTGTTCCCCAGCCGATGGTCATAATATTGGCTTTATCCTGGTCTTTTACGGTTAAAAAGACCCCGCCTTTGGCCAACTGGGTGAGGAACTCCTGGGCATAGTCTTTATAGTTGATGTCTTTGCGCATGTTCCTTCCTCCGATCCTTATTTTATCCCTGTATTAGATTTCTAGATATAGGCGGGAAGTCCCTTCTCTTTTTCCGGGAGATGGAGAAATCTTTGGGAAAATCAGCGCCGGGTGAGGCGGGAGGCTTGGCCGGTCTTTTTTGGGAGACGGCAGGTTTGGGTGGCCAGCAGGCCGCCGTCTTCTTTCTTGGCCTGAAAAACCAGGGTGTCTTTGTAAAAATAGTGGGTGGGGAGGACGATTAAGAGAAGGCTGGGGCAAGGGGTGGCTTTGAGCGTGACATAATAGCCCCGGTATTTGATCTCCAACGGTTCGAAACCGCCGGTCAACAGGAAAAGCTGGCCGACGGTTTCTTTAAATGTGGGGAGCTCCAGACCGAATTTCTTTTCCAGCGCCTCTTTTTGGTTAATGATTTCCGGCCCGGTGAGGATAAAGGGGCGGAGTGATAAATTATCCCGGCGGAAGATAACGCCGAAAGAAAGGGGGATATATTGGACCGCCGGATAAGGGTATAAGGCACCCACTGAAGCCCACCTCCAAACTGAACGTAGTCATTACCCCATTGTATGCCGGAACCAGTTTGGAGGTGCGAAAGTCCTTTCAGCGGGAGACCGGCACGCCTTTGACCAGGTGGCTCTGCTCCCGCCAAAAGTAATGTTCGTTTTCGCGCTTTTTCTCTTCCTCCTCTTTCTCCTTGCCGTCTTCGGCAAGGAAGTTAACATCGGCTTTGGCTTTAACTTCAATGACCGGCTGGTAAGGGGGGCCGGAGCTGACAGAGAAGGGAGCGGTGTCCGGCGTGAGGGTCATTGGGCTAGTCTGCTCCACCGGAAAGAGATAAAAGGCGGTCAACAGGAAAAGCAAGACGCAGGCGCCGGTCAAGGCCAGCCTTTTCCACCAGAGCAAAGGGTGCCACGGATTGGCAGTGAAAGAAGAGGCGGCATGTAAATGATCAAAGAGAAAACGGTCGAGCAAATCCAAATCCCTCTGGTCAATCGGGGGTTCCAGGTTTCCCAAATAACTTTTGATGTGGGAGAGATCCTCATAGTTTTCGGCGCAGGCTGGACAGTGGAAAATATGGTTTCTAACCAGGCGCTGTTCCTCGGGGGAGAGTTCCTGGTCAAGATAGGCTGAGAGCAGGCTTTGGACACGATGGCAATTCATTGGTTCTTACCCCTTTCCGCGCTAAGATACGGCTGTAAATATTCGCGGAGTTGCCGCCGGCCCCGGTGAATGCGCGAACGTACCGTTCCTAGCGAACATTGGAGGATATTACTGATTTCCTCATAGGAAAATCCCTGCACGTCACAGAGGACAACCGCCGCCCGGAACTCTTCCGGTAAACGCAAAAGCGCTTTCTGAATGGTCTCGCCCAATTCATGCCGGAGGGCAAAGTCCTCCGGAAGTTTGGTGTAATCCGGAACTTCTTTTGGCTTTTCCTGGTCGAGATGGGGCGGGGTTTCATCCAAGGAGGCCACAAAAGGACGCCGCCGCTTTTTCCGGTATTGGTCGATGAATAACCGGTAGATAATCTGGTAAACCCAGCGGTCGAAGGCCGTTCCCGTTTTAAAGCAATGAAACGCCCGGTAGGCCTTGAGTAATGCCTCTTGGGTTAAATCCTGCGCATCATCGTGGTTGCCAGTCAGGCGAAAAGCAAAATGGTAGAAGGCCTTTTCATAGATTTTAACCTGTTTTTCAAATTCGTCCAGGGCATCCGGCGCCGGCCGGGCCAGCGATAAAGTCTCTGTTTGCAGCATAGTATCCAAACCCTTTCTCAGCTTAACTCTTACCAGTATTCTACCGTTTAACGAGAATTAAGTCAAAAGCAGGTTTTACCTCTTAATCTTCGGGCTTTGCCTCTAAAACCACATCGATCTTTTTAAAGGCGTTCCCGCGCCAGACCAGCAGGGAGACCTTATCTCCGACTTTCATCTTTTTGACCTTATTGGACAAATCGTCAGCGGATTTAATCTCCTCCTGGTTTATTTGGGTAATAAAGTCATGGGCACGGAGTCCCGCTTTGGCGGCCGGGGAGTCTTCCACGACCCGGTAAACATAGACCCCATTCTCAAACGGGAGATTATAATACAAAGCCAGGTCCTTGTTGATGGTTGTCATGTAAATTCCCAGCCAGGGTGTGGTTGATTCTTTATGGGTAATCTTACCCTCGTTGATCAGGGCGTCCAGGTTGTCCTTGAGTAATTTGATGGGAATGGCAAAGCCGATATTTTGGGCGTTGGAAAGGATTGCTTCGTTGATCCCGATTACTCTCCCCTTCAGGTCGACCAGGGGGCCGCCGCTGTTTCCCGGGTTAATGGCGGCATCGGTCTGGATGAGATAACCTTCTTCATCGGTACTGGAGAGGGAACGGTTCAAAGCGCTGATGATCCCGGTGGTTACCGTTTCGTGTAAACCATAGGGATTGCCGAAGGCCACCACCCATTGGCCGATTTGCAGGGCATCGGAGTCGCCCAGTTCCAAGTAGGGGAGGTTAGTCGCATTAATTTTCAGAATGGCCAGGTCATATTTTTTATCCGCCCCGACGACCTTGGCCTCGTATTTTTTGCCGCCCCGTAAGTTGACGGTTATTTTGTCGGCGTTTTCAATCACATGATAGTTGGTGACCACATAACCGTCAGGACGCACGATAAAACCGGAACCGGTCCCCTGTTGTACATACTCTTGCCCACCATAGAAATCATCAAAAAAGCCGGGACCGAAGAACTCCCGGAAAAATTCGGGGATCATCGGATTGGTCCTAATGGTCCGCTCGGTATCGATATAAACAACGGCGGGAGCCACTTTGATATTTACATTAATAATTGCATTTTCCCATGAAGAATCGGAACCAAAACCGAAGGCAGTTTGCTGGATCTTTGGTTCCTGCTGTCCGGTTGCGCCTTGCTGGACAGGGGGAACCGCCTCCGTTTCCTTCCTGGAATCGGCAAAAGCCAGAAAAACAGCGGAAGTGATAATAGAAGTAGCGATGATGATAAACAATAAGGTTAATACTTTTTGGTAACGCTGTTTAAAACTGCCCATCGCGAATTCCTCCTTCTTTGGTTTTGAATATATGCCGAACGGAGAGGCTTTTGTTCTAAGGGTAAAAACGCTGCCTTTCTCTAAAAGTTCCCTGCAGAAATCAGAGAAATTTCCGGTGAAAAGGAGGAGTTTCCCCATTTGGGTGGAATTAATTAGGTGAATTATTAAGTTCAAGGAATTGAACCATCCGTTAATTTTAAGAAGATTTAGCCACAATTGAACTTTTTGTCTTGAATTGCCGGAAGGTAATTTCTCTCCTTGAGTCTGAAGGAGTCTTGACCGAATGCCTTATAGTATGACCGGTTTTGGCCGTTTTAAGTTGGAGAATGACCCCAACTACCTCATTACCGCTGAAATCCGTAGCGTCAATCATCGCTTTTTTGATCTTTCCGTCCGTCTGCCGAAGAATTACACCTGGCTGGAACAGAGTATTGTGCAACAAGTCAGGCCCCTTCTTCAGCGGGGAAAGATCGACCTTTCGCTGGTGATTGAGGAACGGCCGGATTACCAGAATTGCCGCCTGGAAATTGACCAAGCTTTACTGGCCGCTTATTTGCGGGAGTTTGAGCTAATCCGGAGGAAATTCCGGATTCCTGGTAAAATCCGGATGGAACAGTTGTTTTTCATCCCTGACCTTTTTATAAAAAAGGCCGGGGCCGATGAGGAAGCTTTGGAGAAGGCGGTGGGACAGGCTGTTTATGGCGCTGTTCAACAGTTGTTGGCGATGAGAAAGCGGGAAGGGGAAAACATCGCGGCTGATTTGAAGGCGCGGATTCACCATTTGCAGCAGACCATCGGGGAAATTGCGGCTTTAGCTTCTGGATTGCCCGCTTTCTACCGGGAAAAATTGACGCAGACGTTGAAGAATTTATTGGCGGAAGTGGAGATTGACGAACACCGGTTAGCGATGGAGGTCCTTTTTTATGTGGAACGCTCTTCGATTACCGAAGAGATCACCCGCTTTAAAAGCCATCTGGAACAGTTTTTATCCACTTTAGACACTTCCGGACCGGTGGGAAAGAAATTGGATTTCATCGCTCAGGAGTTACACCGGGAAATTAATACGATTGCGGCGAAAACCAGCGAATACTCCATCTCCCAGTATATTGTGGAGGTTAAAAGTGAAATCGAGAATATTCGCGAACAAGTTCAAAATATTGAATAGGAGGTGAAATAATGCCGCTGCCAAAATTGACCATTGAGGAGAAAAAACAAGCATTAAAAAAGGCACAGCAGGTCAGAAGCCAACGGGCAAAAATCCGCCAGGATTTAAAGGCCGGACGCACCGGTATTCGGGAGATTCTGGAACAGGTGGACAATGATGTGATTGCCAAAATGCGTGTGGCCTATCTGCTGGAATCGCTGCCGCGGATTGGGAAGGTCCGTACCCGGAAGATCATGAATGAAATCGGCATTGATGAAACCAGAAGAGTTCAAGGCTTGGGTTCCCGGCAAAAACAGGCGTTAATCGAACGCTTTGGCAACCAGTAAAAAGGGGGCTTCCACTCCGAATGGATATCAAACTAATTAATATTGGTTTTGGGAATATGGTCGCGGCCAACCGGATTGTTGCGATTGTCAGTCCCGAGTCGGCCCCAATTAAACGGATTATCCAGGAAAGCCGTGACCGTGGAACCCTGATTGATGCTACATACGGAAGAAGAACGAGAGCAGTTATTATCGTTGACAGTCTGCATGTAATTCTTTCGGCGGTCCAACCTGAAACAGTTGCCCACCGGTTAAATACAAAAGATCCAGCAAATACTGATCCGGAGGAGTAATATTTGATGGATGGTTTGCTCTATGTGCTTTCAGGTCCGTCCGGAGTGGGAAAAAACACAATTCTAGCGGAAGTGCTGTCCAAGAGGAAAGATTTGACCTACTCAATCTCCGCGACCACCCGTCCACCCCGGGGACAAGAGGTAGACGGGGTAAATTATTATTTTTTGTCGAAAGAGCAATTTTTGGCGGAAATCCAAAACGACGGTTTTTTAGAATGGGCGGAAATCTACGGCTATTACTATGGCACCCCCAAACAGATGGTTCTTGACCGGCTGCACAAGGGGGGACATGTGATTCTGGATGTGGATATCCAGGGCGCTGCCCAGATTAAAAGAAATTATCCAAATGCCATTTTGATTTTTATTTATCCGCCTTCCATTGAGGAACTGAAGCGGAGATTGCTGGCGAGGAACACCGAGGATCAAGCATCGATCAACAAACGATTGGCCTACATTGATCAGGAATTGGCGGCGGTTTCCTTCTATGATTATGTGGTCATCAATGACCGGCTGGAGGAAGCCTGCCAACGGGTGGAGTCGATTATCAACGCTGAAGAAGTCAAAGTTGCGCGCGGGTACTGGAAGCGGTTGCTTTACTCTTGACAAAGAGGGGAAAAATGTTTATTCTATGTTATACCACTGGGATCAGGGAGGCGTATTTCCACAGTGATTACACCGTCACTCGAAGATCTGCTGGAGAGAATCGATAACAGATATGCACTGGTGGCGACTGCGGCCAAGCGTGCCCGCCAAATTATCAATGAAAACGGCCCCAATGCCGACGGGGCTATTGGCGCTGTCTCAACCGCTTTAGATGAGATTTTGCAAGGGAAAGTCTTTCCCGAACAGCCATCCAATAGTAATCAATAATGGGTAACTTTTAACCCCGGCGCATCAGGCGCCGGGTATTTTGTTATTTGTCCATTTTTTTGCTAATCCAACATCCGTGGAGGAGACTGATGCTAACCCGTCGTTACATCCAAGTCATTGTTAACTTGCCCGAGTTGCCTGAGGACCGCTTGTTTGATTACGCGATCCCGGAGGACTGGCCTTTTGTTCCGTCCCCGGGCATGCGGGTGCTGGTGCCTTTTGCGGGGCGCCGGGTGGAAGCCATTGTTTGGGACCACCGGCCCCCCAGCTATCAGGAGGAGATTAAAGAGGTCTTGCTGGTTCTGGATGATCTGCCTTTATTGACCCCGGCGCAGATGGACCTGATTGAATGGATGGCAAGGCGGTTTTTTTGCCGGCGGCAAGATCTTTTCCGCTTATTTTTTCCCCCGGGGGTCAATGCGAAAACGGAGAAATGCTGGCGGCTGGCGGGTCAACCGGCGGAAATCGAGGCCTTCATCAACCAGCTTCTCCTCCCGGAGGAGCTGCGCCGGAAACTCCAAACACTCTGCCGGAAAGGGACGACGGATTATCTACCGTTGCCGCCAATGGAATCGGAAGAGAAAGCTTCTTTCCTAGCCCTGGTGAACGCCGGGTTGATCGAAATAAGCTGGCATCCGCAAAAACCGGCGGTGAGGTTCAAAACCGCCCAGGCTTATCTTATCAACGGGGAGAGGCGGCCGGAGGAGGCCGGTGCCCTTTCCCCCAAGCAACAGAAAGTATGGGCTTTTTTGGCGGACCGGCAAGAGCCGGTGGCCGCCCAGGAGATTTTGGCCGCCACCGGTGTGTCCGCCAGTGTGCTGGAAGCCCTCTGCCGGAAAGGGCTTATTAACAAAACCACGTTAGTTTTAGACCGTAATCCCTTTGACCAGCCGGTGGCATACCGGCCGGCGCCGGTGCTCAATGCCGAACAGGAGCAGGCTTTGGCCCAAATCCGGGAAGCCCTCCGGCGTAACCAGGCCGCTTATTTTCTGCTCCATGGAGTGACCGGCAGCGGCAAAACCGAAGTCTATTTACAGGCCATTGCCGAAGCCCTCCGCCACGGAAAAGAAGCCATCCTCCTTGTTCCGGAGATTTCGCTCACCCCGCAAACGGTGGAGCGGGTCAGGTCCCGGTTCGGAGAGGCGGTGGCGGTTTTACACAGTAGCTTGTCCGACGGGGAACGTTTTGATCAATGGTGGAAGATTAAGCACGGCGAAGTTAAAGTGGTGGTGGGCGCCCGTTCGGCCGTTTTCGCTCCTTTACCCAACCCGGGTTTGATTATCATCGACGAAGAACACGAGTTTACCTACAAACAGGAGGAGGTTCCCCGTTACCAGACAAAGGAGGTAGCCAAAGAGATCTGCCGGCGGGTGGGCGGGGTTTTGGTGCTGGGCAGCGCCACTCCGTCCCTGGAAAGTATGTATGCGGTGGAAAAGGGGGAACTGACGGAACTGACTCTTCGCCAACGGATCGAAGGCCGGGTAATGCCTGAGGTCCGTCTGGTCGACTTAAGGCAGGAGTTTAAAGCCAGACGTTTTAACGTTTTAAGTCCGGTTTTAAAGGAGGAAATTGCGGCCCGTCTTGACCGGCGGGAACAAGTGATCCTCCTTTTAAACCGGCGCGGATTCGCCACGTTTATCCTCTGCCGCGAATGCGGGCATGTCTTGAAATGTCCTTCCTGTGATGTGACTTTGACTTATCACCGGCAACCGGCGGTGCTCCGTTGTCATTATTGTAACTACCAAACGCTCCCGCCCGACCGTTGTCCCCATTGCCGGAGCCCGTACTTGCGGTATTTCGGCCACGGAACTCAGCGGTTGGAGGAAGAGATTACCACCGCTTTTCCCCAAGCCCGGGTGGCGCGGATGGATCTGGACAGCACCAGCCGGAAGGGCAGCCATGAACGGATTTACCGGCAACTGGTACGCCGGGAAATCGATATTTTATTGGGAACGCAAATGGTGGCCAAAGGATTGGATCTGCCCAATGTCACCCTGGTAGGAATCATTGCGGCCGATGCCGGGCTCAACCTTCCGGATTTCCGGGCGGCGGAACGGACGTACCAGCTCCTGACCCAGGCTGCCGGCCGGGCCGGCCGGGGAGAGAAAGCCGGTCTGGTGGTGATCCAGACTTACAATCCGGAGCATTACAGCATTAAGGCGGTGGCGGAAGGGGAAGAGGACCGCTTTTACCGGCAGGAACTGCTTCTCCGGAAAGCAGCCGTTTATCCACCCTTTGTCCATCTGATCCGGCTGGTCTTCTCCGGCCCGGAGCAGCAAAAGGTGATGAGAGTCGCAGAAAAGCTAACCGCCCTTTTACAAAAGGCTGTCCAGAAGCTGGCCTTGCCTGCCGACGCGCTGGCCGTGATCGGGCCGCAGCCGGCAATGATTGAAAAGATCAAGAACCAGTACCGCTGGCACACTTTGCTCAAAACCAAGGAACTGGCCATCGCCCAGCGTCTCTTGGCGGCCCTGATGAAGGCTTATTACCGGAACCGTCCCAAAGAGGTGCGGGTGATCATCGACGAAAATCCTTATTCCGTGTTATAATAAAACTTATAGTTACGTATTTTATTGGCAGGGGAGGGCTGCGTTTTTATGATTTTGCCGATTGTGACTTATCCTAATCCGGTTTTACGCCAAAAAGCCCAACCGATTAAGAAAATCACCAAACGGATTAAGAAACTGGCCGAAAATATGCTGGAGACCATGTACGCCGCCGAGGGAGTGGGCCTGGCCGGACCCCAGGTCGGCGTGGGGGAAAGAATTGTGGTTATCGATATCGGCAGCGGTCCGCTGGTCTTAATTAACCCGCAAATTCTCGAGAAAGCCGGTCAAGGCCGGGATGTGGAAGGCTGTTTGAGTATTCCCGGCAAGAGCGCCTATGTGACCAGGGCGGCCAAGGTGAAAGTGGCCGCGCTGGACTTGGAAGGCCGCCGGGTTGAACTGGAAGGAGAAGGTTATCTGGCCCGGGCCTTCCAGCACGAAATCGACCATCTGGACGGGATTTTGTTCATTGACTACCTTTCCGGAGAGGCGGGAGGGGAAGAAAAATGAGATTGGTTTTTATGGGCACCCCCGATTTTGCCGCCGTTTCCCTCCGGCGTTTACTGGAAGCCGGACACCGGGTCTTGGGGGTGGTGACCCAGCCGGACCGCCCCCGGGGGCGGGGCATGAAATTATCCCCTTCACCCGTGAAAGCGGTGGCCGTGGCGGAGGGCTTTCCCGTTTTCCAGCCGGAGCGCCTGCCTGATGAGGAATTGATGGCCTTTCTGGAAAAGACCCGTCCGGAACTGATCGTGGTGGTGGCTTACGGACTCAAGATTCCGCCGGCCATTTTGAACTTGCCTCTCTACGGCTGTGTGAACGTGCACGCCTCCTTACTGCCGAAATACCGGGGAGCCTCCCCGATCCAGGCCGTCCTGTTAAACGGGGAGAAAGAGACGGGGATCACCACGATGCGGATGGACGAAGGTTGGGATACGGGGGATCTTTTACTGACCAGGCGGGTGGCGATTCGCCCCGATGATACCTTTGGCACGCTTCATGATCGTTTGGCGGCCGTGGGAGCGGAGGTCTTACTGGAAACCCTGGACGGTTTGGCGGCCGGAACCATCAAACCGCAGCCCCAGAACCACCAGGAGGCCACCTATGTGCATAAGCTGACCGAGGAGGCTCTCTTCTTAAATTGGGCGGAACCAACCCTTTCCCTATATAACCGGATCCGGGCCTTCGATCCCTCCCCCGGCGCCCGTACCTATTTAAAAGGGGAGATTTTCAAAGTCTGGGCGGCCCGTCCGGGCCAAGACTGGTGCGGCCTGGAAACGGCAAAGCCCGGCACCATCGGCGCGTTCACGAAGGGAGAAGGGGAAGGACTGCCGGTGCGGACCGGCGACGGGGTGCTCCTGCTGACGGAGGTGCAAAGCCCCGGGAAAAAACGGCTGCCGGTGAAAGAGTTTTTGGCCGGCAATCCCCTGCCGCCCGGGCTAATTTTAGGTTAACAGGGAAACTTTTCAACCGGTCCGACGTTTTTTCTTTTAGAAACAGGCTTCCCGGGGATACTAAGCAACGCCCGGTTCGCACGCTTTGTTGGGGAAAGGCTTGGTGGTCCGGAAGACCGAGTTAGTGACAGAGGAGGCTTGATCTGATGTTTTTCCCCTTTTATTATGATCCAACTTATCTACTGCTTTTGCCAGCAATTCTTCTTGCCGTTTATGCTCAAGCCAAAGTGAATTCCACCTTCCAACGGTATTTAAGGGTGCGGGCGAGTTCCGGAATGACCGGCGCCCAGGTGGCACGGGCATTATTGGATAAAAACCGCCTTTATGATGTGACGGTGGAGATTGTCCCGGGGCGGCTGACGGACCATTATGATCCGCACACAAAAAAATTACGGCTTTCCCCCGAAGTCTACCACGGGACTTCCCTCGCGGCGTTGGGGGTGGCCGCCCATGAGACGGGCCATGCGGCGCAACACGCCCAGGAATACATCCCCCTTAATCTGCGGAATGCGATCTATCCAGTGGCCAGCTTCGGTTCGAATTTAGCCTTTCCTTTGTTTTTTATCGGTTTACTGTTCGGCCGGGGTGGTACTTGGCTGATGGATTTAGGTATTCTTCTTTTTACCTTTGCCGTCCTCTTTCAAGTGATCACTTTACCGGTGGAATTTAACGCCAGCCGGCGGGCCTTAGGCATGTTGGAAAGTGAAGGTTATTTATTGCGGGGCCAGGAAGTGGCTGGCGCCCGGAAAGTGCTGAGCGCGGCGGCTTTAACCTATTTGGCGGCAACCGCCACGGCGGTGCTTCAACTTTTCCGTCTCCTTTTGATCCGGGGTTACCGTGATGACTAAAAAAAGCCCGGGCCGGGCCATTGCCCTCAAAGCCCTGATCGCCATCGAGGAGGAGGGGGCTTATGCCAACCGGATCCTCTCCTCCTTGTTTGCCCAAGCGCATCCGGAAGAAAGAGAGAAGGGACTGGCCACCGAATTGGTCTTTGGCACCCTTCGCCAGTTGAATTACCTTGACCACATCTTACAGCAATTATTAACGAAGAATCTTTCCGCGCTGCCCGCGGCGGTGCGGGAGGTTCTTCGTTTGTCTTTATATCAATTAATTTTTACGGACCATCCGGCTTATGCGGTGGTTAATGAAGCCGTGCAGTTAACCAAGGCGGGTAAATACCGGGGTTTGGCCAATCTGGTCAACGGTGTGCTCCGCGCTTACCTCCGGCGGAAAGAAAGCCTGACGGTGCCCGGGTTTGAGCAGGATCCCATCGGGCATTTGACCATTGTCCATTCCCATCCCCGTTGGCTAATCGAGCGTTGGGTGGAGCGCTGGGGGATGGAGGAGACCCACCATTTAGTGGAAGCCAATAACACCCCGGCTCCCCTCAGCATTCGCACCAATACCCTGCTGGTCAGCAGGGAACGGCTTTTGACCCTTTTGACCGGTGCGGGGATTCCGGCCGAACCGTCGCCGGCGGTTCCCGAAGCCCTGCGCCTTGCAACCGGGCGGGAATTAACCACGACCTCCTGGTGGGAAGCGGGGTATTTTTACATCCAGGATGAGGCCTCCATGTTGGTCGCCCATTTGCTTGCCCCCCGCCCCGGGGAGGTCATTGCCGATTTATGTGCCGCCCCGGGCGGTAAAACCACCCATCTGGCGCAGCTGATGGAGAATACTGGACGGATTTATGCTCTGGATCCATATCACCATAAGACGAAATTGATTGCCGACAATGCCCGGCGGCTTCAGATTAAGATCATTGAAACGGTAACCGGCGATGCCCGGGCGTGGTGTCCGGACCGGCCGCTTGACGGCGTACTTCTTGATGCGCCGTGTACCGGGACAGGAGTTTTACGCCGCCGGCCGGATATTCGCTGGCGGCGCCAACTGGCCGATTTAAAGGAACTAGTTGTTCTCCAGGAGGCTTTGCTCAATCATGGCGCCACACTGCTCAAACCTGGAGGACGCCTGGTTTACAGCACCTGTTCCATTGAATGGGAGGAGAATGAAGGGCAGATCCGGCATTTTTTGGCGGCCCACCCCGATTTTAAAGTGGAACTCCCGGAGCATTTTGCCTCCTCAGTTCAGGGGTTCCGTGGGGCGGAGGGGTTTTTAATCCTCCCCCGCAACGAGGAACCCGATGGGTTTTTTATGACCCGTTTGGTAAAATTAAGGTAAAAAAAGGAGAAGACTTGTGAAAGACGGATTAATCCGTTGTTTCCTTAAAAATTTTGTGTTAAAATAAGAATAATTTACCTACAATTTTACCAGCCACTGACGCGACCAAACTGAGGAGGTGTTTTACTTGGAGATTTACATTGACGGTCAGTTTTATCCAAAGGAGGAGGCGAAGGTTTCCGTTTTTGACCACGGGCTCCTCTACGGAGACGGGGTCTTTGAAGGGACCCGGGCATATAACGGGCGGATTTTTGAATTTGACGCCCACATTGACCGGCTTTATGCTTCGGCGAAGGCGATTGCCCTCGAAATTCCCTTAACCAAAGAAGAGATGAAAAAGGCCCATATTGAGACCTTGCGGCGGAACCAGTTGACCGATGCCTATATCCGGACGGTCATCACCCGCGGGGTTGGGGACTTGGGGTTGGACCCCAGGAAATGCCGGCGGCCGACGGTGATTATCATCGCCGACCGGATCAGTCTGTATCCGCAGGAACTTTATGAACAGGGTTTGAAAATCATCACGGTTCCGACCAGAAGAAATTTACCGGAAACGGTTAACCCGATGATTAAATCCCTTAATTACCTCAATAATATTCTGGCGAAGATCGAAGCGAATTTAAGCGGCGCCGCCGAGGCGATCTTGCTTAACCAAGAGGGTTACGTCGCTGAGTGTACCGGTGATAATATCTTTATTATCAAAGGGAAAACTTTGGCCACACCCATGGTTTCTTTCGGGGCTTTGAAGGGTGTCACCAGGGGAAGAGTGATGAAACTCGCCGCCGAACTCGGGTTGGAGCCGGTCGAAACCACCCTCACCCGTTATGATATCTACGTAGCCGACGAGTGCTTCCTGACCGGAACCGCGGCGGAAGTGGTTCCCGTGGTGGAAGTCGACGGCCGGAAGATCGGCGACGGTAAGCCGGGCCCCTATTCCAAGCAATTGAAGGAGGCTTACCACCGGTATGCGATGGCGAATGGGACGCCCATCTATGAATAAGCCGGACTTGGAGGTTTGGCCATGGTCAAAGTAATGATCCCAGCCACCAGCGCCAATTTGGGACCGGGGTTTGATTTTCTGGGCTTGGCCTTGGAACTATATAATACAGTCAGTTTTGCCCCGGCTGCCGAGTGGCGCGTTACTGCTCAAGGTTATGGTGCTGAAATGTTGTCCGGACGGAGTGATTTACTGGTTTGTCAGGCTTTAAGAAGGGTCTTTGCCGAGACGGGCCAAAAACTGACCGGCGGAATTGTCCATCTGGAAAACCGGATCCCGGATGCCGGTGGCTTAGGGAACAGCGCGGCGGCGATTGTCGGAGGATTGGCCGCCGCCAATCATTTTTTGGGTGAACCTTTATCTAAAGATGATCTTCTAAGGTTGGCCGCCGAACTGGAAGGTCATCCGGACAATGTGGCCCCCGCGATCTTTGGCGGCCTGGTGGGGGTGGTGAAGGAAAAAGGGACGGCCGGTCCGGTCTATACCTGTTTAAAAATGCCCTTTCCGGCCGGCCTCCAAGTGGTGATTGCCGTGCCGAAGTTAAAAGTGTCCACGGTGAAAGCCCGGAGCCTCCTGCCTAGGCAGGTCTCCTTGACTGAAGCCGCTTTTAACCTGGCCCGGACAGGCCTCTTTGTCGGGGCCTGTTTTAGCGGGCGTTTAGATTTGTTACGCCTCGCGATGGAAGATGCCTTACACCAAAACCGGCGGGCGGCGCTCATTCCCGGTTTTCACCAAGTCATTGCTGCGGCTTATCAGGAAGGAGCCTTTGGGGCCGCCCTTAGCGGTTCCGGACCGACCATTATTGCTTTCGTCCCTGACGCCCAAAAACAGGCCGTGGGGGAAGCAATGGTTTCCGCCTTTGGACAAGAAGGTATTGACGCCCAATGGTTGTCGGTGGGCGTGAATCAGGATGGTTATCACATTGTTTAGGGTTCGAACCGGACCCCGCTGAATGTTAGGGGTGGTATTGTCCGCATCTATTTTCAATTGCAAACAAATTCCTGTCTGCCCTTGACCGTTTCGGTCAGGGCTTTTTTTTATTTTCCGGCAAGCGTAAACATTATGGGTGGGAAGGGCATAGGATAGAAGAGAAGGGTTTACCCAGGGAAAAAAGGAACTGGAAAAAATTTTTCTCCTTTGGCATAAATCTTTTCAGAACAGAACATAATAAAACTGTAAACCACCCGGTGGTTACCAAAAATGGAAAAGATTATTTTGATAACGGAGGGAAGAAAATGATGAAAATGAATGAGCTTGCCGCGCAGGAAGATTTGGTGCAAACCAATGAGCACCAAATTGTTAGATCTAAACCCCGTTACACTGAGGATGAGAACGAAATGATCTACGAAAACTGGTGGAATCCAAAATTGCGCAAGGAATTATCCCGGCGCTTTGGCCGTAAAATTTCGGCGCTGCGGAGCCAATTCTGCCGGATTCTGAAGGAAAAGGGGATTTCCAACACGGATTATTACAAGATGATGCGTGCCAAGTACCAGACCGCAACCCCCAAAGAAATCCTGGCTGAAGATGAAGACCAGTTGATCCTGGAAATCTTCGCCAAACACCAAGTTTTAGGCGGGACCAGAAATGAAGCTTGCTTAGAATTGCAAAAGTTGATGCAGAAGAAGATCAGCGAAGCGGCGTTAAAACTTCGCTTCTACCGTTTGGTCCAAAAACGGGGTTTAAGTGAAGAAAATATCAACCGTTTAGGCCGGGATGTCCTCAGGCGATGCGGGATCCGCATTCCCGAAGATCCGGTTTTAAACGGTAAAGAAGTTCCGGCCATCGGCAAGGTCCGTTCCGAACAGCAAGTAATTGGCCAAAAGCCGGAGCCGCGGACGATGGTTGCCCCAAGCCCACAGGGCGCCGACGCGAAGGAGAAAAAGACGGAAATTCCGGCGGGGCCGGAAGGCGAAGAACGGAAATCTGCCTTCCTGTATCAATTGGCCAATTTGCCGGAAGCCCTTAAGCAATTGGAAGAAAGGGTTAGTTCCATCGAACAAGCCCAAAAGCGCCAGTTGGATTTGCGCGGTTTCATCGAACACCTCTTGGCGGTGGAACGGGATCTGAAACAAGAAGAAAAATTACTGGCGGAAATTGATCGTCTGGTGGCCGAAAACCAAGCCCTGGCGGAAAAGTACGAAAAGGAACGGACACGGATTCTCGCCCGCGAACAAGAGCTGACCGAGATCTACGAGTTATTAAATGGAACCCTTACCGAGTTTATGCATCTGGAGAGTGTTGCCAAATTGGCTTCGCTGGGCGATTTCATCCACCGGATGGAAATCACCGTCGATCAATTTGGCAATGTGATGAAAAGCAGAAGAATCCAAGGGGCTTAAAGGGTAACGGTGTCCGGGCGATGTATTCTGCCACCGGCGGAGAGATTTTTTTCGCCGAGATTCATTGACACCAGCCAAATCCGATGCTATAATAAAAGCTGCCTCAAGAGTTCGGGCCGTAGCGCAGCTTGGTAGCGCACTAGACTGGGGGTCTAGGTGTCGCAGGTTCAAATCCTGTCGGCCCGACCAGTAAATATGGGAGTTCCCAAGAGGAACTCCCTTCCTTTTTATTTTTTCCTGGGCCAAATGGTATTTTCCCTTTGTTTAAAATGCCCTTGGGGCGTGTCGACACCCACCCGGCTTTGATTGTTTATCGCCCGGTTCAAGCTGGAGGAATGGGTAAATACAAAGGGAAGACATACTTTGGGGCTTCACCTCATATAAATGAAGTAAATTGGTGGCGGGGGTGAGGCCTGTGGCCAAACAAGAACATGCGGTCGTAAATTTCCGCCTGGTCCTTTCGACGGTTTTTACCGGTTTAAAATATGTGGTTGCTTTTCTCTTTATTACGATCCTTCTCTTGACGGTCACTTACTGGTTAGGGTGGGATTGGAGCGCGTATGAGCAGCCGATTTACCAGTATTCAACTTATGCGGCTATTTTCCTTGGTGCTTTGGCCGCCGGTTATAAAGCAAAGGTAAAAGGCTGGCTGATGGGGCTGCTCCTGGCCGTGGCGGTTTGGTTCCTCTTTTTTTTGGCCGGCCGCCTGGCCGGAGTAAACCAAGTGCTCAATGGAGGTTTGATCAACGGCGGCATCGCGGTGCTGCTGGGAATGGTGGGCGGCGTAATTGGGATTAATGTCTAAAACGGTCTTCACGCCGGCTTCCCTCAATGGTGGCCAAGTTGAAAGGTAAACCTTGACACCAAAAAGAATTGCGGATATAATATATGTTGTGGGACATACAGGGGAGTAGCTCAATTGGTAGAGCGTCGGTCTCCAAAACCGGTGGTTGCGGGTTCGAGTCCTGTCTCCCCTGCCAACGACGTTTATCAACCGGGTCAACCGGTTTTTTTTCTGAGTAAAACCGAGTTTTGAGAAAGGAGTATACAAAATGGCCATTCAAGTACCGGTAGGAGTATCTAACCGCCATGTTCACCTCACAAAAGAAGATTTGGAAGCACTCTTTGGACCAGGCTATCAACTTACCGTGAAAAAGGAGCTTTCTCAACCCGGTCAATTTGCCGCCGAAGAGACTGTTAATCTGATCGGGCCAAAGCGTTCCATTCCCAACGTGAGAATTTTAGGTCCGCTCCGTTCCCAAACCCAAGTAGAAATTTCCCTGACCGACTCTTTTACTTTGGGGATTACCGCGCCGGTACGGGATTCCGGGAATTTAAAGGGTACACCGGGAATCATTATCGAAGGTCCGAAAGGCCGGATTGAGATTAAAGAAGGAGTTATTGTGGCCCAGCGCCATCTCCACCTCCATGACAGTGAAGCAAAGGAACTTGGTCTGAAGGACCAGGATTATGTGCAGGCGAAAGCGGTCGGTATCCGCGGGCTTATCTTTGATCAGGTTTTAGTGCGGGTTGGTCCCAAATATAAAATGGATTTGCATCTTGATATTGATGAGGCCAATGCGGCAGGCTTGAAAAACGGGGATCTGGTGACCATCATTAAGAAATAAACTTTCCGGGGTATAATATAATTGCCCTGATTGAGAAAGACGAAGCCCGGGTTTTGCTCCGAGGTGATGATGATGCCTATATATGAATTTACTTGTCCCGAATGCAAATCCAAATTTGAAGAGCTTTGTAAAGCCGGCACGGAAGGGATCCCGTGCCCCAAATGTGGTTCGCTCAAAACCAAACGGCTCTTTTCCCCCTTTGGTTTTGCGGTGGCCGGTGGCACGGACACCTCCGGCTCCGGTGCGGGCTGCGGCGGTTGCAGCGGCGGAAACTGTTCCGCTTGTCACTAGCGGGAGGAAGGCAAGAGTTATCAACCATTCCTTGCGCAAAAGGTTCCGTTACGGTTAAGTAGCGGAACCTTTTTTTATAAGGAACGCCACCTTTTTCATGGGGTTCTGAATCCCAAAAGAAGGTACCCTTGATTAAAATTTTTTTAAAAGTATGAACCGGACCGGTTAAATAGAGGAAAGAAAAAGGCTTTTGTCGTATACTGAAAAATGGGAAAGATTTCTTTTCTGCTTAGCTAAGTTTTTTCCTTCCCAGCCCGTAACAGATCTATCTGAATTTACCCACGGGCCTTCTTTAATCCGGTGAAATCCTAAGAGAGAGTGGATCATTTTTATAAATTAAAGATCATAAAAGGAGTGGAAATGATGGGTGAACTGAAAGGAGCAGCCATTTTTGGACAATCAGGCGGGCCGACGGCGGTGATTAATGCCAGTGCGGCCGGGGTTTTTCAGGAGGCGTTAAGACAGAAGGCAATCACTGCGGTCTATGGTGCCGCCCATGGGATTAAAGGTATACTCGAGGAAAAGTTTTACGATATCGGTAAGGAAGACCCTTACGAGTTGGAGCTTTTGAAGACCACCCCCTCCTCGGCCCTGGGCTCCGTCCGCTATAAACTGAAAGATCCGGAAGTGGACGAGACTGATTATAAAAGAATCCTGGAGGTCTTTAAAAAGTATAATATCCGGTACTTCTTCTACAACGGCGGCAATGACTCCATGGACACCTGCAATAAAGTCAGCAAATATATGCAGAAAGCCGGCTACGAATGCCGGGTGATGGGCGTGCCGAAAACCATCGATAATGATCTGTGGGGGACTGACCATTGTCCCGGTTATGGCAGCGCCGCCCGGTATATAGCCACTTCGATTATGGAAGTATACCATGATGCCCGGGTTTACGACCAAGGCCAGATTACGATCCTGGAAATTATGGGCAGAAATGCCGGATGGTTAACAGCCTCTTCCGCTCTGGCGTCTTATGCCGGCTATGGACCGGACTTGATTTACCTGCCGGAGATTCCTTTCGATCTGAATAAATTCATTGCGGAAGTCAGTGACCTTTACCGGAAACAGAAGAATGTGATTGTTGCCGTTTCTGAGGGAATTAAAGATAAAAACGGGAAATATATCTCCGAATATGGTCAGGACCTCTCCTATAAGGATTCTTTCGGCCATGTCCAGCTTGGCGGTCTTGCTTCCACCCTGGTTAATATTCTCAAGCAGAAGCTAAACGCCAAGATCCGGGGGATCGAATTTAGCCTGCTCCAAAGATGTGCAGCGCATCTGGCTTCCCGTACCGATGTGGAGGAAGCGGCGTGGGCCGGTGAGATGGCGGTCCGTTATGCGGTGGAAGGGAAGACCGATTATATGGTCGCCTTTGAGAGAGTGGCCGGACCCGAGTACAAGTGCCAGATCAAGCTGGTTAACCTAAGTGAAGTGGCCAACACAGAAAAGAAGATTCCCCGGGAATGGATTAACGAGGCTGGCAACGGTCTGAAGCAAGAATTTATCGACTATGCCTTACCCTTGATTCAAGGCGCCTCTTCCCCGCCCATGGAAAACAGCCTGCCCCGGTTTGCCCGGTTGAAGAAAGTCTTAGCGTCCGAACTGGTTACCCTTAAATAATTACCCTTTTCTTCCGGGCAATAAATAATTTTTGTAAAAAACTGTCCTCTATAAAGGACAGTTTTTTTTATTATTTTTTCCGGGCAAACTGACGATAAATAACATGTCGGTTTATGTTGTAATGTGAGAGAAAAGTTGGTGATGATGTTTAAAGATGTTGAAGGAAAACGGTTTCTACATATATTAGACCAAAAACTGGAGAATTATAATTTTGCTGAGGAGGTTTTGCCTTGATGAAAACGGTTTTAATTGTGGATGATGCAGCTTTTATGCGAATGTCGTTAAAGAAAATTTTGGTGGAAAACGGTTTTGAAGTAGTCGGGGAAGCGGAGAACGGGAGAATTGGCGTGCAAAAGTATAATGAATTGCACCCGGACATTGTAACTTTGGATATAACAATGCCCGAAGTGGATGGTTTAACGGCACTGAAGGGGATCATGGCCATTGATCCCGGCGCCAAGGTGGTTATGATCTCGGCCATGGGGCAAGAAAGTTACGTCCGGGAATCAATCATGCTGGGGGCGAAAAACTTCATTGTTAAACCCTTCAACAAAGACCATGTAATTAAGGTGTTGAATTCACTCTAAACGGGGACAACGGTCCCCGGCCGATTATTCTATCCGGGAAGATCGAAAACCAGGCAAAATAAATGGGATAAACGGAGAAGGTTCTTGTAGTTTTTTGTATTTCTTTTCGTCATTTTTTACGATTATGTTGAATATTTTTTAAAAACGTATGAAGTATAGGTAAAAATTTAAATAAATGTTATACAAAATTAACCATGTGTCGATTATGAAAGTAAGATGTCGAAATATCAAGCAAAGGGGGTCTCATTTTTGTTTAAACGACTAAAGCTGATGCCCAAAATGATTTCCTTATTTTTGGTAATTGGGTTACTTCCGATGTTGGCTATATTAATCCTGTCTGTTAAAATGTCTGAATCGGCGTTAACCGAAGAGACAAAAGCGCAGATTATGATCTTTCACAGACAACAACAGACCATTCTGGAGGACTGGTTTAATTCACAAAAAAGTGTGACGAAGACTGTAGCGACCGCCCGGGATGTTTATGATAGTATAGCCAGTTATTATAAGAACGGCCAGTGGCAAACGGAAGCGGAAAAGCTTGCCTGGGAAAAAAGAAACGAAGAAGTCCTAATCCCTTACTTACAAGAAATATGTGACCAATATGGTTTTGATTTTATTACCATCGCGGACCAAAAAGGGATTGTATTCACGGCAACCGACAGCAACCGCATAAACGATGACCTGAGCAGTAAAGACTATATCAAGAAAGCCCTTGCGGGTCAGACTTATAATTCGGAGATCATGTATTCTGCGATCACGAATAAAGATTGTATCGTGATTGCGACCCCCATTTACAGTAATCGAGATTCGGGTACGGTGAATGGGGTAATAGTTTTCTTTTTAAATATTTCTCGCATTAGCGCCAACTTAACCGAGGCTCTGGATGAGATTGGGCAAACGGCCGATGCCTTTTTAGTCGATGCTAATCAGACATTGCTGACCGTGCCCCGGTTTCAAGAAGGAATGGAGGTCTTAAAAACCAAAATCGCGACGGACGCGGCGGCGGAAGCGGCCAAGGCAGTCGCCGCCGGTGACACCAATTTCCAACGTTTTCTTACCTTTACGGACATGAAGGGAAACAAGGTGGTCGGTAGTGCAAGCACATTTAAGCTTGGCGACCAATTGGTGGGTTTAAACATCCAAGTCGATTATGATGAAGCCTTTGCGCTCTTAAGTAATCTGCAGAAAACAGCGACTATAATGGCGGTTATTGTTGGCATTGCGATTATATTTATTGCCGTCATGTTTGCCCGTTCGATTACCAGACCATTTTTGGGAATTAATGAAAAATTAAAATTAATCGCCGCCGGGGACCTGACCGTTGAAATAACCACTAACCGTCAGGATGAGATTGGTGAAATGGCGATGGAATTAAACCAGACGGTTAAAGAAATAAGAGAGCATATTACCAATGTGGTGTATATGGCGAGAAATGTCCAGTCGGCCTCAGCCCAAATCGCCGCCGGTAACCAGGACCTCTCCCAACGTACCCAGGAACAGGCTTCGACGTTGGAAGAGATCTCCTCCACCATGGAGGAGATAACCACCTCCATCCAACAGGTAGCCCATAACGCCGACCAAGCCAATCAGGTGGCGCAAATCACCATGGAAGCGGTGAATGAAGGGGATCAGTCGATTAATGAGACGATTCAAGCCATGGAGGAAATTTCCACCAGCAGCAAACAGATTGCGGAAATCATTAAAGTGGTCAACGATATTGCTTTCCAAACCAACCTTTTGGCCCTAAACGCCGCCGTCGAAGCCGCCCGGGCCGGTGAGCAGGGCCGTGGTTTTGCGGTGGTGGCGGCGGAGGTTCGGAATTTGGCCGGCCGTGCTGCGGAATCGGCAAAAGAGATTGAAAATCTGATCAATGAAAGTGTCCGGCGGGTTGATAAGGGCAACGAGATGATTCAAAAGTCTGCTGAAATGCTGAAACGTATTGTTGAGAATACGAAGAAAACTTCCGACATTATTGTGGAAGTGGCCTCGGCGATGCGGGAACAATCCGGAGCTACCGAACAGATCAATGCTTCCATTGAGCAGTTGAATCAGGTGACCCAGGAAAACGCCGCCATGGTGGAAGAGATTAGTGCCACCAGTGAAGCGCTGGATGCCGAGGCCGAGAATCTCCGGGCGAATGTTGCTTATTACAAAGTGGAAAAGAATTCCGGACAGGAGAGCGGACAGAGTACCCGACAGACTGCCGGACAGAATGCCAGACCGGGGAAAAAGGAGACAAAGGCTTCCCCCCAAGGCAATAACGGTAAAGGAACACCCCTTAAAACCGAGCAGAAGACCGTTGACGAGGGAGTAAAAAAAATAAACGATAGTCTGGAGGGCTTTTAGTTTTAAAAAAATATATAACAAATATAACGATTGGAAAAACCTGATTATCCGCCTGGATGATCCCCCCTAAAGGACCCGAGGAGAAAGTCCCACCGGGTCCTTTTTATTTCTGCCAGTTTGGGGTATTTTATTGGGCTTGGGCCGGGGCTTAGGCTAACCCTGTTTGAGATGATTGTCAAATAATCGTAAAAATGTGGTTTATATAAAGACCATTGGATTGTGTCAAGTATAGTTCGCAATTTTCCATCGGGATCCCACAGGACTAAGCTGCATTACGCCTGGCTAAGATATGCTGAAGAATCTCTTTCCTGATATAGCATTTGGAAGTCTCCCAATCTTCAGCGTATTCAATTAGATAGCAACTAATAAGCCGTATATAGGAATCCATTGAAGGGAAGATCCCAACTA
>DATCJZ010000045.1:0-39001 GCA_036562545.1 Capillibacterium sp.
CAGTTCCCAGGGGTGGATTTGCCGGTAAGTACTTTGTCCGGAAGCATCTTTGACCGCGGGCCATCCCTGCAGGGCGAGGCTGAATTCACCGCTGAATTTGGCCGGTCCCAGCCGGGCTTCGGGCTGCAGCGTAAAGCGCAAGCCGGTACTGGAGAATTCCCTTTCATCATTAATGCGTAACCGGTAATCACCGCTGAAATTACCTGGTAAGTCCAAAGCGGAAACGGCGCTTGTCATGGCCGGTAAAAGGAGAAGCAGGGAGAAAACCACCGTCAATCGCTTCATCCTCACCCCCCTTTCAGCGGGCAAGGTAGCGTTCGGTGAAGAACTCGTCGGCCAGACCCTGGTCGAATTTGACTTCTAGAAAGTACATCTTGGAGGAGGTCCCAGCCTGTAAATCCTTCATTTCGGCTTCCCGCGCCACCCAGTACGCCCCGATTTTTTCCAGTTTCTCCTGGACCATCACTTTCCGGAGTTGGTTCCCCTTGTCAAAAAATTCAATTCTGACCGGGTAAAAACTGTCAGTCGTGACCTCCACGAGCAACCGGCCGTAATCGGTGACGGTCCCGGCTTTCGGGGTTAACTCCAAACGGTAGCGGCCGTTTTCTTCCCCCAGTAGTTTGGCCTCCCATTCCCCACTGTATCTGCGGGCTTCCATGTCCTCGTAGGTAAAGTCAGTCCCGGCAAACTTTTGGTTTCGGACGTGGGAGGCAATCCGCCGGCTCTGCCGGTAGGCCGGCAGGTAAACATAGGTCAAGCCGCCTGGCAAGGAAAGGAAGGCAATTCCTTTATGTTCCGGTGGCGCCAGGAATTTAACCATCCGCCGGTCGCCTCCCTTCTGCAGCATCAGCATCTCCCGTTCGCTCACCCTCCCTTTAGCGTCGGTGATTACCAGTTTGACCCGGATTTCCTGGTCCTGCGCAGCGCTGACCGTCTGATCAACCCGCGCCATGATTTCCGCCGCCGTCAGTCCGCTCCCGGCCAGGGCTCGACCGAGCCAGTCCGGGAGGAACAGTACGACCAGGAAGGAAACGAGCAATGCTTTCCGTTTTCCCATTCATCCCTCTCCTTTCGTTTTTAATTATTCCACCTTTTTCGGCCTTAAAAGCCCCGCCCGCTCTCCCAGCCGTTCTCCGGGTTTCTTCTGCGCCTTGGGGCCGGAGGTTCAGCCGTCCGCCGGCCAAAAGCAAGATGGCGGGGAGGAGAAGAAGCGCACCAAACCCCGAACTCAACATGGTGACCGCCACCAGCACGCCGAAACGTTGCAGGGGCACCAACTGGCTGAAGACCAGCACCAGAAAGCCCAGGGCGACGGTGAGAACGTTAATCAAAATCGCCTGGCCGCTGGTGTGAAGGGTAGTCTGGACGGCGGCTTGACGTGACGGCTGCTTCGCCATTTCCTGGCGGTAACGGCCTAAAAAGTGGATGGAATAATCGATGCCGATCCCGATGGAGACCCCGGCCACCAGCACCGTGGCAATATCCAGGGGGATTCGGCTAAAGCCCATGAAGCCAAAGAGTACAACCAGAGTAAAACCGATGGGAATGAGGCCGATGAGAGCGCCGGTCAGGGAGCCCAGCAGATAGAGCATGGCCAGGAAAACCAGGACCACAGCCAGGATCAGGCTTTGGAACTGGCTCTGGATGATGCTCCGGTCCAGGTTCCGGTAGATCAACGGCATCCCGGTCTGCCGGAAGATAACCAGTTCGGCATCGA
Organism: Capillibacterium sp.; assembly: GCA_036562545.1. GTDB lineage: Bacteria > Bacillota > UBA4882 > UBA10575 > UBA10575 > Capillibacterium. The sequence goes on from DATCJZ010000045.1 coordinate 1,718, forward strand.
CACCGGCAATATAGTCATCGATCGCCGTGACCAGTTGATAGACGCGTTTTGCCTCCAGGCTGCTCGCCATTCGCGCCTGGATGACCGCCTCCGTCCGGTCGGAGTTTACCAACTGGCCCATGATCTCTTCCCCCTCCAGCAGGAACCAAAGGTTAATCACCTTCTCCCTGGTATCCGGAAGGACCCGTCCTTCCCCCATGGCCTTGTTGAGCTCTTTCAGCAAGCTAACTACGGACTGGGTCTGGTGGATATCCTCCTGGGCCAGTAAAAACCCTTCCAGTTTCTCCATCTCCCGCAAAACTTCCGGGTCTTGCAGATCGCCCTTCACTAAAATTTGGATCAAACCGGATCCGCCGAATTTATCCGCCAAAACAGCTTCCGCCTGCCGGATCCCGGCGTCGGGCTGAAAGTATTCGATCAGATCCACCCGCCGGCTGAGTTGCGGGATGCCCGCCAGTCCAAGCAGGGCAAGGAAGATGCCGACTCCCGCCACAGTTTTTGGCCTCATGAGCACCAGCCGCTCCAGTAAGTCAATAAAACGTACTGCAATGCTCCTCTCTCTGTTCCTTCCGCGTACGCTCCGCCGGTCCGTCCGGTTGCTTTGCTTCTTTCTTAAGGTCAAGAGCACCGGAACAAGGGTTAGGGCAATCAAAAGGGCAAAAAGCACCCCTACCGCGGTAAAAATCCCGAATTCCCGGATCATTACCAAATAGGAGCCGAAAATGAAGGAAAGAAAACCGGCCATGGTGGTTAAGGCCGAAAGCAAGACCGGCGTCCCGACTTCAGAGAGGGTTCCGGCTAGGTCCGCCGGCGCCCGCGAATGTTGTTCTCGCCCGGCGCCGACCTCCATGAATTTACTGACGACATGGATACTATAGGCGCTTCCCACGGCAACCAGAACAACGGGGATAACATTGGAGACAATCGACAAAGGAATCCCCAGGAGGCTCATGAGACCCAGCGTCCAAAGGAGGCTGATCCCCACCGCCAGTAAGGGCAGGAAGACTCCCTCCCAGCTTTGGAAGGCAAAAGCTAAAAAGAGGATGATGACCAAACTGACCAGCGGAATCAGGATTTTCAGATCAGCGCCGATCAAATCAGCTAAATCCAGAATCAGAAAGGGAAGCCCGCCGTAATATACCTTTTCGGCCGGCCCGACCTCCTCGACGATGGTTTTCAAACGGCGGCAGGTCGCCACTTGGTCGGTACTATTTTGCAAACGGCAAATGATCAGGGCGGCGCTGGCATCTGCGGCCACCAAAGCGCCGCGGAACATCTCTTTCCCGAGGACATAGGGCTTCAGTTCCGCCAGTTCCCCCTCCGTCGGCAAAGAAGCGGCATTAATCAAGCGCCCAATTTCAAAACCGTATTCATCGGTCTTGATATCAACGGTATTGGTCAGGCTGGTTACCGTGGAAACCCCCGGGTCCAGTTGGAACCGGGCGGTCAGTTCGTGTACGGTGGCAATCGTTGCCTGGTTGAAAACATCCTCGCTGATGAGAACAATCATCGCCAGCGCGTTGCCGCCATACTCCTCCCCCAGGGCGGTAAAGAGTTGAACCGCCGGATCCTTTTTCGGAAAGTAACTGAGGACATCCGGGTTGATCTTTAATTTCCGGAGGGAGAGGCCAAAAAAAAGGGTGACGAGGATGACCAGCCCAATTACCAGATAGCGTTTCCGAAAGATCAACACGGTCAGTTTGGTCATGACCGACCTTCCTTTCTCCATCTTTTTGCTGCACCCGTCAGGGTGTCCCGAGACGAACAATTGACCATTTTAGTTTTTTGGTCGAACAACCGTTAAAAAAATAATTACTTCCGGACCAGGCCGTAAAAGAGAATATCCAGCATACAGTCGATATTGGTCTCGATTTTTTTCCGATCGGATTCCAGCGCCCAGGAATACTCCAGTCCTTTGGCGGCGATAAAAATCGTATAGGCGGTCAGTTCAAGATCTTTGACGGCAAAGACCTTTTTGGCCATCCCCTCGCGAAGGATCGAAGTGATCGTCGCGATTTCATATTGGTTATAACTCTCCCGCAATTGCTCGATAAAGCTATAGCTCTCCAAATATTCGTCTTTAAAGGCGCGGAAAAAGTTGGCCACCCGCTGGAGGGCGGTCATTCGGGTGAGTACATAAGCGCGGAACTTCTCCTCCGGCGTCCTTCCCGCGGCGACTGCCCGGTTGATTTCGGCTTTGACCTCGGCGGCTTCCTGTTCCACCACAGCCTGGAAAACCTCTTCTTTGCTTTTAAAGTAATGATAGAGGGAGCTCTTTCCTTTGCGGGCCGCCCGGGCAATCTCATCCATCGTTGTTTTCCGGAAACCATAACGGGCAAAAATCTCCCGTGCGGCGTTGATAATATTTTGACGGACATCTGTTTCCTGATGAGTAGTAAGTTCCATTGACGAAATCTCCCTTCAAACCTGCCTGGTCTGGTTCGACTTTTGGAACGATTTGGTCGATAAGTCTAATTTACCATGCCTGCCCCTGATTGTCAAGGCCGTCATCGCTTTCCGTAGGGAAAACGATCCAGACGGAATAGGCGGCAGAGCGGCACCTATGCCGGTTACCGCGGGCTTCAGCCGATTGATGAAAACGCAAAGCCGGTGAGTTCCAACCAGCAGCGAAAGGGTTTACGGGTAGGTATACTTGTATACTTCCCTCTACTTTATTGCTTTTCGCCTCCGCCTTTCTTATAATGGGAATAAAATTCTGTATTCTCAGGAGGATTCTGACGGTGGATTTCTTAACATTAGACTCTGGTACGCTCCAGAACTTAGAAAAACAACTCACGTCCACTTATGAACAGTTCAAGCAGAAAAAGCTTAAACTCAATATGGCCCGGGGTAAGCCTTGCCCCGAACAATTGGACCTCTCTTCCGGCTTACTCGAAGGCCTGCAGGGAAATTACCGGGCTGAAGATGGCACCGACTGCCGAAATTACGGCGGTGTCGAAGGCCTGCCGGAAGCCAGGCGGTTATTTGCCGAATTGTTAGAGGTTCAACCCGAGGAGATTATCGTCCATGGCAATTCCAGTTTGGCTTTGATGCATGACCTAATTGCCCGGGCGCTGCTTTTGGGCGTTGAGGAAGGAGAACCGCCCTGGAGCCGGCAGCCGGTGAAATTTCTTTGCCCGAGCCCCGGTTACGACCGGCATTTTGCTATATGTGAATTGTACAATATCCGGATGATTACTGTTCCCTTACGGGAAGACGGTCCCGACATGGATTTAGTGGAAAAGTTGGTGGCCGACGATGAAACCATCAAAGGAATCTGGTGTGTCCCCAAGTACAGCAACCCCAGCGGCATCACCTACAGTGACCGGGTCGTCACCCGGCTGGCCACAATGGAGACCAAAGCCCGGGATTTCCGGATCTTCTGGGATAATGCTTACGCCTGGCATGATCTGACCGGTGAGCCGGATCACCTCAAAAATATCCTGACCGCCTGCAAAGCGGCGGGACACCCCAACCGGGTCTATATTTTCAGTTCCACCTCGAAGATCACTTACGCCGGGGCCGGGCTGGCCATGGTCGCCTCTAGCGTGCAAAATATTGAACGGCTGAAAAAGCAGATGTCCATTCAGACCATTGGCCCGAATAAACTGAATCAATTGGCCCATGTCCGTTTCTTCAGGAACGCCCAGAATTTACGGGCCCATATGCAGAAACACGCGGCGATTATCCGTCCCAAATTCGAACTGGTCCTCAAGATCCTCCAAACCGAACTGGCCGACAAGAAGATTGCCACCTGGAGCCGGCCACGGGGCGGATACTTCATCAGCTTTAACACCCTGCCGGGCTGCGCTCAAGAGGTGGTGCGCCTGGCCGCGGAGGCAGGTGTGACCCTGACAAAGGCCGGCGCCACTTTCCCCTACGGCCATGATCCCGAAGACCGGAATATCCGCATCGCCCCGACCTATCCTCCCCTGGATGAACTGAAAACGGCGATGGAACTCTTTACCGTCTGTGTCCAGTTGGTAAGCGTCAAAAAGCTTCTCGCGGAAAGGTCCTGTCCGTCGGCGGGCACCTGCCCCCAAAAGGAAGCCCGGATTGGTTAACAGCCTTCATAATATTTACCATCTTAAAAACCAGCTTTAACGCTGGTTTTATTTTTTATCCACCGTCAGGCGGTAAACCACCCAGAGAACCAAGCCCCCCAGGAGAAAAACCGGTCGTAAAAAGGGAAAAAGGATGGCAAGGCCCACCAAAAACCCGAAGATACCGCCGGAGGTCTGGATAAAGACCAGTTCCTCGCAGATATTGGCGGTTAATAACCGTTCCAGGGCGGTCGGATCCATTTTGGCCAGTTGCCCCCGGATCACACTTTCAAAGTCAATCCGGTTAAGTCCCTCGGCAACCAACTCGGCCACCAGGGACTCGACGGTCCGGGCTTCACCTTCCAGTTTAGCCGGGATGGTTTCGAGGGCAGCCATCAGTCGGGGCATCAAAACGGCCACCCCCTCCGGAAGCTCGTCGAGAAAGGTCCAGATTCTTTTCCGGAAGGCGCCTTCCCACAATTGTTTGGTCCAGGCCAACATCTTTCCTCTCAGGCTTGCCCCTTCCCACTCGGCAAGGATTGACGCCAGGTACCGGTCCACCTCTTCCCTGGTCCGGGGATCCGCAAGCATCCGCCGGAGGAGGCCGGTCAGCACAGCTTCCAACTCCTCACGGAAGGCGGGGTCTTTCAAGACATCATCCAAAGCCCGGGCGACCCCTGCCGTTAATTTGGACAGCACGCCCTCGTCCGCCAGGTAGTCCCGGATAATCTCGGGGGAAATCAAGGAGGAGCGGATCCCTGCGGCCAAACTGGTGATCAAGCCCTCCCGCCGGGCATGGATTAATCCCCACCAAACCGCATTTTTGCGCTGGGGGTGAAAGAGCATTTTAATAGCCAGCCAGTTGGTCCAGTAACCGACCACGGCGGGGCCCAAAACCGCCACCACCGGCGCACTGTACCGTTGGAGGGAGGAGAGAAAGGCCGGGGCAAAAAAGGTTTCCAGGACAAATTCCAGCAGTAGCCAGCCTAAGAAAAGGATCCCTCCCCAAAAGAGCGGATAATTCAAGAAATTCAGCACCTTGGCAACCTTAAGGGAGAGCGGTCTTTTCTCCCCTTCCTCCATAGCCGGCTTCGCCATGGCCGCTCCCTGGTCCAACCGGTGCCGGAGATCGTTTTTCAGCTTTTGCAGCCATTTGCGGAAAAACATTTTTTCGGTAGTCAAGAACATCGCCTTGGTCTCCTTTGTCGCTTGTAGACTTAAAACTTAATGGTTTGCCCGGTTGACATTTTAGCATTCCAGAAAGGCCTTCTCCACCCTGGCTTTACCGGCCATTGGCTGAAAATTATTAAATATAAGTAAAGAAGAAGGCGATCAAATTTTGGTGTCAAATATAATCTGATTTAATTACCATTTTCAGGCCGTAGCCAGGCCTAGTCCAAAGGCTGCCCCCAATGCAAGCCGCACAACGAAAAGGAGGAAACAAATGGGTACCAAAGTTGCAAAGTTTGGCGGCTCTTCCTTGTCCGAAGCCACCCAATTCCGGAAAGTCCGGGCCATCGTAGAGGAGGATGCCAGCCGCAGGTATATTGTCCCCTCGGCGCCCGGGAAGAGAGATCCCAAAGACGAGAAGATCACCGACCTTTTGTATAAATGCCACGCCTTGGCCAAAGATGGCCATTCCTTCCTTGAGGTCTTTGCCAGGATCAAAGAGCGCTACCAGTCGATCTGCACTGAGCTAGGGTTAGCCCTGGACCTTAGTCCTGAGTTCGACGCCATTGAAAAGGCCATCGCCGCCGGGGCTTCCGCCGATTATACGGCCAGCCGGGGCGAGTACCTGAACGGGAAAATCCTCGCCGCCTATTTAGGCTACGCTTTTGTGGATCCGGCAACCATGATCTTCTTTGACCAGCATGGCCAGTTCGATGCAGAAAAAACCCAGGCGGTCCTCAGCCGGGAACTGGCTCGCTATGAACGGGCCGTCATCCCCGGTTTCTACGGTTCCTCCCCCGACGGGCAAATCCGCACCTTTTCCCGGGGCGGCTCCGATATCACCGGCGCCATCGTCGCCCGGGGCGTCCAGGCCTCCCTCTATGAAAACTGGACCGATGTCTCCGGCTTTCTGATGGCCGATCCGCGGATTGTGCCCAATCCCAAGCCAATCCGGGAGATAACCTACCGGGAACTGCGGGAGCTCGCCTATATGGGGGCAACGGTTCTCCACGACGAGGCCATCTTCCCGGTCCGGGAAGCCAAAATCCCGATCAACATCAAAAATACCAATGATCCAGGCGACCCTGGCACTTTGATTGTTAATGACAACGGGAGCATCCGGACCCCCGGTTCCATCACCGGGATTGCCGGCCGGAAAGGTTTCACCATCATCGCCATCGAAAAGACCTTGATGCATTCGGAATTAGGTTTCGGCCGGAAACTTCTCTCCGTCATCGAAGAACATGGCATCTCCTTTGAACATATGCCGTCGGGGATCGACACGATCTCTCTGGTGATCGCCGATTCCCAACTGAATGACAAATTGGAGCAAGTGCTGATCGGAATCAAACGGGTCTGCAAGCCCGATGCCATTGAGGTTGTCCGTGATATTGCCTTGATCGCCACGGTGGGTTTGGGCATGGCCTACACACCGGGGATCGCGGCCAAACTTTTTACGGCCTTGGCGGAAGCCGGGATCAATGTCCGCATGATTGACCAGGGCTCCAGTGAGATTAATATCATCGTCGGAGTCGAGAATAAGGATTTCGAAGCCGCCGTCCGCCAGATCTACCAGGCCTTTTTTCCGCGGGACCCGGACAAATAAAAAGGCGAAAACAGGGTAAAACCCCGGCCTGGCCGGGGTTTTTCTTTAAATCAACGGACTCCGGACGTCAGGAAACCCTTTTCGTCCGTCCGACAAAATTCAAATCCGTAAGGGTACCAAAGTGTTCTTTGAAAATGCGGTAATAGAGTAATTCTTCTTTCGTGTTTAAAAGGGAACCGTCGGGTAATCTTCTTTCCCGCCGGAAGTCCTCATCGCGAATGCGGGTTTCGGCATAGGCGGCCAAGCGGTCTTTGACTCCCGTCCCTTGCCAGAATTTAACTTTCGGCCGCCAGAGAATCTCGTCCGGAAGCAGGTCTTCCACCGCTTTGCGCAAGATCCATTTTTCCACCGGTTCTCCATCGGTTTCCTGATAAATTTTGTATTCGACTGGGATGCGCACTGCCAACTTGACAACCGGCGGGGCCAAAAAACCAACATATGCTTCGGTGCCATAGGCGGCCGCCGACCGGTCCACCCGCTGAAGGGCGGTATTATGCAACCGGTTAATACTGGCGATTAGCTCCCCGTTTAAGCTTTCAGGTTCCAAGCTTTTGTAATAATCGTAACCGGCAAAAAGTTCATCTCCGCCCTCGCCGGAAAAGGCGGCCGGAACATAATCGGCCACCATTTTGGTGACCAGATAATGAAGTAAAGCCGAACGGATTAGTAAGGCGTCAAAGGATTCTAAATGGTAAATTACTTCCGGCAAGGCCCGCAAAAGATCCTCCATGGAATAAACCGCTTCATGGTGAATCGAACCGATATGCCGTGCCACCTCCCGTGCATACACCAAGTCGGAGGAGCCTTCCAGCCCACAAGCAAAGGTATGTAACCGCGCCACTTGAGGCCGGGCAATTGCCGCCAATGTGCTGGAATCCAGCCCGCCCGAGAGGAGAGCGCCAATTTCCGTTTGCCCCTTTGTGTACTGGGCCACCGCATCTTCCAACGCTTGTCGTAATTTGGTTGCCGCTTCCTGTTCGTTCATCGGCCAAACCGGGACCTCTTGCAAACCGAAAAACTGTTGAAACCCTTCTCCGGAACAATATTTATGCCCTGGGGGAAATTCCCGGATTTCCCTGGTCAATTCAACCAGGGCTTTGATCTCCGAAGCAAAGACCATAGTCCCGTCAACTTCGCCATAATAAAGGGGGGAAATGCCAAGCCCGTCCCGGACTAAGAGGACCCGGCCGTCTTTGATCGCCGCCAACGCCAGGGGGGAGTCGGTCTCTAATCGTCTGAGATTTCCAGAAAATCGTCCGTCCCAAACCGCCGTCCACCGCGGTTTATTAAGAAAAGGCGGCTTGCGGTCCTTCCGGTAAACTACCCCCAAAACACCTCCTTTTTTTTCGATCACCTTTTGCCCGCCGGGTCCCCGGTGTTTAATCTTTCTTAACATTCTTTCCACCAAGGCTTTTTCCCCTGAACGACAAATACCTGCTATTCCAGACATTCTTACCTCCTTTAAAAGCTACCGTTTTTTTACCACTCTCTTACTTATCTTTTCCCCATGGACCTTGGTTTTCCTTTTTTCTCGTGCCGTCAGGGCTGATCCGGGCCGGACCAGGCCCGCACCGCCGCTTTAAAGAGGTCTCCTCTTTCCTTATAGTTTTTAAAAAGGTCAAAACTGGCACAGGCTGGCGAGAGCAGAACCACATCCCCAGGCTGGGCCAAACTCCTCGCCGTCGCCACAATCGCCTCCATCGTCGCGCCGCCCTCCACCAGAAGGGGCATCCTTCCTTCCTCCGCGCCCGCGCGGGTGATGATCTCCCGCAGGACCGGCCCCATTTTGCCAATGAGGACCACTGCCTTGACCGAACCGGCGACAATTTCCTTGGCCAGCGGCAGGTAATCCACGCCCTTATCCACGCCCCCGGCAATCAAGATCACCGGCTCGGTAAAGGCCCGCAGGGCCACGATGGTCGGTTCGGGCGCGGTGGCAAAAGAATCATCAAAGTATTGCACCCCGTCAAACGTCGTCACATACTCCAGCCGGTGCTCCAAGCCATTATATTCGGCAATCGCCTGGACAATCGTCTCCCGGTCGGCTCCCGCCCTCCCGGCGGCCAAAGCGGCGGCGGCAATATTTAAAAGGTTATGTTTCCCCCGGAGTTTAATCCGGTCGCTGGTGATTAACTCCTCCCTAACCCCCGGCAGGTTCCAGCAGATGCGGTAACCGCCCCCGCCCGCCGGTTCATACCAAGCGCCCCTGCCCGGCGGCGTACTGCCGTAAAGCAGAAGTTCTCCACGGACCAGCCCGGTCAGGGAGCGGCAGGTCGCGTCCTCCTGATTGAGGATGGTAACTCCGGTTTTATCCTGATGCCGGAAGAGATTGGTTTTGGCTTTGACATACTCTGCCCGGCTCCGGTGGTAATTGGGATTATTGGGATCGGCCGCTGTCAGGTGATCCTCGGTAATATTGGTCACCACGGCAATGTCCACACTCTTCTCCATATCCTCCAATTGGAAACTGGAAAGTTCCAGGACCACCAAATCGGCCGGAGTCAGCGCCGGGAAAAAGGAAAAGGGCGCCACTCCGATATTTCCGCCGAGATAAGCCCGGGCCCCCCGCCGTTGCTGGAACGGGAGTAACATGCGGTGGATCAGGGTGGAGGTGGTGCCTTTCCCCTTTGTCCCGGTAACACCAATGACCGGACAGGGGCAAAGGTCCATAAAGAGCCGCATGGCGCTGGTAATCACTACCCCCCGCTCCCGTGCGGCGATCAGTTCCGGCTGGAATAAGGGAAGTCCGGGCGAGCGGTATAAAACCTGAAAGTCTTCCAGCCCCGCCAAGTAATCCTGGCCCAGCCGGAATTCCACGCCCAAAGCCGCAAGTTTTTGGTAACGCTCCCCCAACTGCTCGGCACTCCGCCGGTCACAAACGGTAACGTGCTCTCCCTTTTTTATCAGATAATCGGTTAAAGCCAGGTTTTCCAGACCCAGTCCCAAAACGGCAACTTTCTGTTTCAGGGTGACCACTTTCCTTTCATCCCCACCATAAGATCGACTTATTTCAATCTTATCTTATTACAGGGAAAAGACTTCTGACAAGGAAAAAAAGAAACTTGCCGTCACTTCGTCTTTCTCCTCTTCAGCCACCAGGCTTCGCCGCTCTCCTGCCACCAGGAACGGCCCAGCCAGATCAGGATGAGGAGCAGGGAAACCTTTTGCAAGTACCAGAAGAAGAAGTCACAATAATAGAGCCATTGCAAGCGGACGCACCCCCCAAATCTTTCCTTGGGATTTTTTAGTATAACCCTTTTTCCCCCAATCATTCCTCACGCCCGCTGCGGGGAAAACGGAGGACGTCCGCCGCTCCTTTGTTGAAGAAGGCTCTTCTTTCCGTTATAATAATGGTATTCCTGATTATTCCTTGGCTCCGGCAGTTCTTTCAATTCATAAACACATTAAAGTGAGGGATTATTATGCAGTTAAAGCGGATCTGGGAAGAAAAGTTCCAGTGGTTATTGGTGATCTGGTGTGGCGTTGCGCTCTTGCTCCGGCCGGGCTGGCTCCTTTTCGGTCTGGGCGTTATCCTTTGGGGGCTGCTTCTTTACCTTTCCGCCCCAGCCTCCTTTTGGCTCCTGGCGGCCGGCTTCACCATGGACCAGGAGAAAGCCCAAGCCTATCTCCGGAAAGCCCTTGCCTGTAAGCCGGCCAGTCCCAAGCCTTACATAAATCTGGCTTTGCTGACCGCCCGCCGGGGCGCCTGGCCGGAAGCCATCAGTCTCCTCAAGGAAGCCGCGGAAAAGACCAGCCGGGGTCTGCCGCCGGAACTCCGGAACGTCCTAGCCGTCTGTCACCGGGAAACCGGCAATTATGAGGAAGCTCTTTCCATCATCGAAAACTTGATCCAGACCGGTTACCGCAACGGAAAGGTCTATTTCAATCTAGCCTTTACCCAGTATAAAGCCGGTCACTTGGAAGAGGCCCTTAAGTCCGCCGAAAAAGCCCGGACTTATAATGTGAGCGATCCCGATCCGGTTCTCCTCAGCGCGCGGATCTATTTTGACCGCGGGGATTATGCCACCGCCAAGGATAATTACGAATGGTGCATCAAACATACTTCCTGGCCGGTGGAATCCTACTATTGGCTGGGCCGTTGCGAGTTGGAACTGGGCCTCGTCGACCAAGCCTGTGAACACTTGGCCACGGCCGTCGAACGGATCGCGGAAGATCCGGTCCTCTCCGATGTGCCGAAAGAAGAAGCCCAAACCTGGCTGGAGAAAGCCCGGGCCTTACAGGCTGAAAACGGAGCGCAGACCGGCACGGAGCAAACCGATCCTGGGCAGGAAAAAGAGGACCCGGCAGCGCCTACTCCTCAAGCAACTGGCGAAAACGGGCCCAATCGCTCGTAGGCTGGCTGCACTGGAAATCCCGGCAAACATAAGCGGTGGTCTTTCCCGCCCGTGCCGTCAGTTCCTTCGTAAACGGCGCCAACGTGGTGATGGCCGGATCAAGTTCGTCACCGGGGCGGAAGAGGACCACCCGCCGTGGATGAAAAGTGGTAGCCAGCAGCGTCAGCATCCTCTCGGTTAATTCCTCCCCCCGCCGCCCGGCGACCACCACCTCCTGGGCAGGACCGAAGGCAAAATCCAAAGCGGAAAGGAACAGCGGGTAATTGGCGGGTTCCCTCAGCACCCGGCCGGCAAAGAAAGCACTGCTTCTTTCAGCTTCTTGCTGGAAGGAGGGGTCGCCGGTCAGCCTGGCCAGCCGGAGCAGGTTGAGGATCATCACCGCGTTGCCGGAGGGGAGGGCCCCCTCCTCCAGGTCTTTTGTGCGGAGCGGCACCCCCTCGGCCGCGGACGAAGTCTGAAAATAACCTCCTTCCCGCTCATCCAGGAAATGCCGGCGGAGGTAGTGATTAAGCTCCAAGGCGGCACCCAGGTAGGAGGGGTTGAAGGTGGTTTCGTAACATTCAAGTAGTCCCCAGATGAGAAAGGCATAATCCTCAAGGATACCGGGAATCCCGGCCTCTCCCCGGCGAAAGCGGTGCCAGAGACCCCCGTCCGGGGCCCGCATTACTGTCAAGAAAAACCGGGCTGTCGCTTCCGCCGTCCCGATCCAGGCGGAAGCCTGCAAGACCCGGCCGCCCTTGGCAAGGGCCGCCAGGACCAATCCGTTCCAGTCGGTCAGGATTTTGTCGTCTTTAAAGGGAGGGACCCGCCGCTTCCGGCAGGCATGGAGTTTGGCCCGGGCAGAAGCAAGCAACCCTTCAGCTTCCGCGAGGCCAAACCCCAACGCTTGGGCGACGTCGGCCAGGTCGGCCCGGAGGTAAAGAAGATTGACGCCTTTGGGATGATCCGGGCTCTGGTAATTCCCCTCCGGCGTCAGGTTGAAATAGTTGTTGACCAGCGCCTTCTCCTCCGGCGTCAGGACCTCCTCCACTTCGTGACTGCTCCACAAGTAATACTTCCCTTCCACCCCTTCACTGTCGGCATCTTCGGCACTGTAAAACCCGCCCCTGTCGTCCCGCATCTCGGAGGTCAGGTAAGTAAAGATCTCTTCCGCCGTTTGCCGGTAAAGGGCGTGACCGGTCACTTGGTAGGCTTCCAGGTAAGCCATAAGGAGCAGGGCTTGATCGTAAAGCATCTTTTCAAAATGGGGAAGAAACCACCGTTCATCAGTGGAGTAACGGTGAAAGCCGTACCCGATTTGATCATAAATTCCTCCCCGGCGCAGCGCCTTGAGGGTCTTCTCCACCATGGTCAAGGCGCCCGGCTCTCCCGTCCGCTTCCAATACCGGAGTAAAAAAGTGAGGTAACAAGGGGTGGGAAACTTGGGCGCCAAACCGAAGCCGCCGTACCGCTCATCATAGGCCTCGGCCAATTGGGAATAGCCCCGGTCCAACACGGCCGGATCGAGCTTATTTGCTCTCCCCTTTTCCTCCGCGGCCACCAACGCCGCCATGTTTTGGGCGGCCATGGCCACCAGTTCCTCCCGGCGGGTGCGCCAAAGTTCCTGGATCTTCCGGATGAGTTCCAGCAGTCCAATCCGGCCGAAGCTGCTTCTTTTCGGGAAATAGGTCCCGGCAAAAAAAGGTTTTTGCTCCGGGGTCATGATGACCGTCAACGGCCATCCGCCGCCGCCGGTCAGCGCCTGGCAAACTGTCATGTAGATGCGGTCCAAATCCGGACGCTCCTCCCGGTCCACCTTAACCGGGATAAAAGCCGTATTCAGCGCCGCCGCCACCTCCGGATCGGAAAAGGACTCCCTTTCCATTACATGACACCAGTGGCAAGTCGAGTAGCCGATACTGAGGAAAATGGGCTTGTCTTCCGCTTTGGCCTTGGCAAAGGCTTCTTCCCCCCACGGATACCAGTCAACCGGATTGGTGGCATGCTGCTGTAAATAGGGGGATTGCTCCTTGGCCAAGCGGTTTTTCTTTCTTTTGGTCTCCACCAGCTGACTCCTCTCCCCATCGTTCCGTCCGATTTTACCCCAAACCAACCGCTAAAAAGTTACACCTTAATCTTGAGACCGGTTTTCCCCTTTGGTGGATATTCTCACCCCATTCAATCCTGAAAATAAAGGAATTTCATGTTAATCTGGCCTTGCCGCCGCGAAAAAAGAAAAACCAGGAAAGGTCATTCCTCCTGGTTGTTTCCCTGAATAAAACAGCTGGTCTGAGCCGGACTCAAGAAAAACCGAGGATTAAAAGGATTAAAATTAAAAAAAGGGTAAAGGGAGAGATGTTTAAACCGGCAAACCGTAGCTTCATCATAAACCTCCTCCCGTCACTCGCTTTCTTTGCCGAACCCGGCATCTTTTTCTTTATTATATTAAATGAGAAACAGGGGGGAATCCCCCCTTCATTCTAGTAGCCTACACTGCCTAGAATCAACAAGATAAGGATTAAGAAAATTAAAAACGGCATATAACTATAATTTTTCCCGTAGGAACCATCGGTCATGACCATTCCTCCTCGCATTATGTTACTATCATTATATGAATTCCAACTGGCGAGGGAATCGTCACCCCTGGTTTTTTTCGTAAAGAAACGATTTGTGCCCAAAGCCCGGCTGTAAACGGGGGAAAGTCCGTTCCTAACGTCCTGCTACCGTCTGGCCATGTTTGGTGAAGATTTCCGCTTTTCCACGGATCTTAATTGCTGCCGTATGCTGGGTGAATTGGAAAATCATCACTTCCCCGCAGTCCAGTTTCTCCGTATGATGGAACTTGGTCTCTTTGCCCCGGGTTAACCCGATCACGGTGACCCCGTCCTCCAAGGCTTTAACCATAATAAAATCCCCTAATACTTCATTTTGCTCTTCTCCCATCGTCATACCGTCCCTCCTTTTCTTTCCGGGGAATTAGCCTTGCCTAGGGAACGCCTCCTCCGGCAAAGTGGCAGTTTTACCAAAGACCAGTAACCGGTCTCCCGCCAATAAAACCTCCGGCCCCTTTGGAAAAATAACCATTTTTTCCTCCCGGACAATCGAGAGCACCAACAATTCTTTCCGGCGGAGATCCAATTCGGCCAAGGTGGTACCAATCCACTCCCGTGCCGCGCCGGAAGGTTCCAGCCGGATTTCGTAGACGCCGTAGTCTTCCGCAAGCGGATAAACACACTGAACGGCCGGGTTTTCCTTACGGAAGGAAAGCAAGGAAGAAATGGCTAAAACTACGGCCGCCAAAATAACCAGAACCAGCCACAGCTCGGTCCAACTGGTCAAGGAAAAAAGGCGCACCATTAACGCGAAGCCAAAAAGGGGTCCCGCTTTGAGGAAAAGCGCCAGCGGCAATAATTGCCGGTCATGCCACGCCTCGGGACCATAATTATAATGTAAAAGACGGTAAATACAGGCTGCTGCCCAGGCCGTCCCCCGTTCCCGGCTTAAATGGACAAATTGATATAGGACTCCACCGCCCCATAAAAAGAGAAGCAAATAGAAGAAGACTGCTCCTTTCACCATTAACCCTCCTCTTTTGGCCGCTCCGTCCCGTCGCCAGGGTAGTCGTTTCTTCACGGGGACGAAAGTTCTTCAGAGACAAAGTTCTTTATAGACTATGAACGGAGAAGAGGGTTTATGTCAGCTTTTCCCGGGCAGAGCTCCGCGTCCGTTACCGGATTATGCCACATCCTCCGCCGGGGCCGAATAGCATCTCCTTCGTTAAGGTTTACCACTGGCCGAACTGTTCCTCCAGGATCTTCCTAAGACCTTGGGCGTCAAGGTCGGTCCGGCCTACCCCCGCTCGCAGTGCCGCCTCCCCGACGGCCCAGGCCACCGTTGGCACCACCCGCCGGTCAAAGGGACTGGGAATAATATAGTCGGCGTTTAATTCCGCCGGACTGACCAAACCGGCCAGGGCTTGCGCCGCCGCCAGTTTCATTTCCTCCGTTACCTTGGTGGCGCGCACCGCGAGCAGACCCCGGAAGATACCGGGGAAACCCAGAAGATTATTTATTTGGTTAGGATAATCGGAACGTCCGGTCCCCACCACGGCGGCGCCGCCGGCCTTTGCAGCTTCGGGCGTAATCTCCGGGTCGGGATTGGCCATGGCAAAAACAACCGGCCGGGCGGCCATGCTTTTCACCATCGAACCGGAAACCAGATTGGCTGCAGAAACGCCAATGAAAACATCCGCTCCCACCAGGGCAGAAGCCAAATCGCCGGTTTTTCCTTCAGCATTGGTCAATTGGGCCATAGCGCGTTGGTAGGGGTTGATCCCCGCCATTCCGGGATGGAGAATCCCCTGCCGGTTGCAGAGGCAGAGGTGGCGCGCCCCTGCCCGGTAGAGGAGGCGGGCAATGGCGAGCCCCGCAGCCCCGGCGCCGTTGATCACGATCTTTACCTGATCCAGCGCTTTTCCGACCACTTTCAGCGCATTGGTGAGGGCGGCCAGGCAAACCACGGCCGTCCCGTGTTGATCATCATGGAAAACCGGGATCGGCAAACGGGCGCTCAAGGCCTCCTCAATGGCAAAACAGCGCGGGGCGGCAATATCCTCCAAATTGATCCCGGCAAAATTCGGGGCCAGGCGGACCACCGTCTCCACAAACTCCTCCACCTTGGTCGTGTCAAGGGCTAACGGGATGGCATCAACCCCGGCAAAATGTTTAAAGAGAATGGCTTTCCCTTCCATTACCGGTAAAGCAGCCGCCGGGCCGATCTCCCCCAGGCCCAGGACAGCCGTACCGTCGGTAATGACCGCCACCGTATTCCCCTTGTTGGTATAGGTATAGACTAAGGACGGATCCCGCTCGATTTCCCGGCAAGGGGCGGCAACCCCGGGGGAATAGGCCAGACTTAAATCCGTCTTATTCTCTAATGGGACCTTGCTCCGGATCTCAATTTTTCCCTGTTTTTGCGCATGAAGCCTTAAAGCTTCCTCCGTAATACCCATCTGCTCTTCCTCCTCTTTATTCCCCATCCCCACCGGCTATTCCCCGTTGGCGGAGGGCTTCATAGATCAAAATGGCGGCCGCCACCGACACGTTTAACGATTCCGCGCCGCCCGGTAAGGGGATCTTCAGGCTTTCCACCGTCGTCAATTCGTTCCCCGCAAAACCATGGGCCTCGTTGCCGAATAAGAAAAGGGCCGGGCCGGTCAGATCCGCCTGATAATAAACCTGCTTCCCCCGGGGATCGGCCATCCAGACTCTTACCCCCGCGTCCTCCGCCCAAGCTAAAATCTGATCGAGTGGACGGACATAGAGGCGCAAGTTAAAAACCCCGCCTTGACTGGCCCGGACCACTTTCCCGCTGTACGGATCCACGGTGCCGGGGGTCGTAAAGACCGTCTTAATTCCGGCCGCCCATGCCGTACGGAGGATGGTGCCTAAATTTCCGGGGTCTTGAAGCGCATGGAGGATGAGGCCGGAAAAACCGGACTCCACCGGGGGAAAACCCTTTGTTTCCTCCGGGCAGGCCACCACCCCCAGTACCTCCTGGGGGGTTTCCGTCTCCGTCAAAGCCGGATAAAGGCGGGCGGAAACCTGATAAACGGGGACCTTCTGCTTGGTCAGTAATTCCCAAAAAGGGCCGGAACAGGGCGTACCCTCTTTCACCAGCACCCAACGGATGGTAAAGGAGGATTTTAAGGCCTCTTCCACCAAATGACGGCCTTCGGCCAGGAAAAGACGGTTTTTCTCCCGGCCTTTGCGTTTTTGCAAAGAAATAGTGGTTTTAATAAGCGGGTTATCCCGGCTGCTCAGGAGGGTCACACCCCGTACCTCCCCGTTAATTTTGAAAATGCTTTTGAATCTTGTCGGCTTACCCGGTTTAATTTTCCGCTCTGCCTTGCGCCGTCGGCAGCCCGCGTGCGAATGATATGGAAAAACGGCCGAAAGGCCGTTTGCGTTAAAACTGTTGTTTCGCTACGGAAACAAGCTTCTCAAAGGCAGCGCCGTCGTTGACGGCCAAATCTGCCAGGACTTTACGGTTGATTTGCACCCCCGCCTTTTTCAAGCCGCTGATAAAGGTTGAATAGGACATCCCGTTCATCCGGGCGGCGGCGTTAATCCGCGCAATCCAGAGGCGGCGAAAATCCCGTTTTTTGTTCCGCCGGTCCCGGTAAGCATAGGCCAGGGATTTTAAAACCTGCGGGTTGGCCACCCGGAAGAGGCGGCTTTTCGTCCCCCGGTAGCCTTTTGCCAGTTTCAAAATTTTTTTATGCCGTCGACGTGTGGTAAAACCACCTTTAACCCGTGCCAAAGTTATTCCTCCTATCTACATTACCGTCATCTTGAGAAATTGAAATTATTGTAATCCTAACATCCGTCTCACCCGGCGCGTATCCGCACTGCTCACCAAGGCGATTTTCCGCAGATTCCGCTTGCGGTCGGGTGTTTTCTTCTCCAGTTTATGACTGTGGTAAGCTTTGTTCTTTTTAATTTTGCCGGTTCCCGTCAGCATAAACCTTTTGGCTGCTCCACGGTGTGTTTTCATCTTTGGCATTGTTGTCTCCCCTTATCAAAAAATTTCCATTACTTTTATTATTCCTGTTTGGCGGAAAGGACCATAATCATATTCCTGCCTTCAACCTTTGGCTCCCGTTCCAGGGTCGCCTTGTCTTTAACGGCCTCGTAAAGCTGCATAAGAAGGTTTTTGCCCAAATCGGCATGGACAATTTCCCGTCCCCGAAATCTGACGGAAACTTTGACTTTGTCGCCGCCGCTTAAGAACTTGAGCGCCTGTTTGATTTTGACTTGAAAATCATGCTCTTCGATTTTCGGGGTTAACCTGATTTCTTTGATGTCGACTACTTTCTGACGCTTTCGGGCCTCTCGCTCCCGCCTGCTCTGCTCATACCGGTATTTCCCGTAATCCATGATCTTGCAGACGGGCGGTTTCGCGGTAGGAGCTACCTCTACCAAATCCAACTCCTTCTCCCGGGCAAGGCGCAAGGCATCTTTGATGGGAAGAACCCCCAGCTGTTCGCCGTCGGCGCTGACAACCCTCACTTCTCTCGCCCGAATTTCTTCATTGATCCGCAGCTCACTATTTATCGGCCGCCACCTCCTGATTGTTTTCCTCCTCGGAATAATAAATTAAGCGAGTAGATCCTCTACTCGCTCAATGACCGGACATACGCTTTGCGTGATCCTGTAGTGTCATTAACCCAAACTGGTTTGCACCGCTGGGTGAGAAGCAGAGGCTTCTACTTACTGTTGATTTTCACAACCAAGTATATCACTAATCGGGAAAGGGGTCAAGTCTAATCTCACTTTTTCCCCCGCCCCACCGCTCTTGACAATAGGTTATGGCCGCCGCTAAATCAGGGGGAAGCGGCGCGGCAAAGCGCATCGCTTTGCCAGTGCGCGGATGCGTAAAGCCCAACATCGCGGCGTGCAGGGCTTGACCTTCGAGGGCAAAGGGTTCCTTCCCCCGCCCGTACACCGGATCCCCGGCCACCGGGTGGCCAAGGTATTGAAAATGGACCCGGATCTGATGGGTCCGGCCGGTCACCAGTTTGGCCTGGACCAAGGTGTAGGGGCCCAGTTCGGCCAGGACCCGGTAACGGGTGATGGCCGGCCGGCCTTGGGGCACCACCGCCATCTTTTTCCGGTTGACCGGGTGACGGCCAATGGGGGCATCAATCTCCCCTTCCGGCGCCGGTAAGGCCCCGTGGACCAGCGCCAGATAAACCCGGAACATTTGCCTTTTTTTGAGCTGTGCGGCAAGAGCCAGGTGGGTAAAGTCATTCTTCGCCACCACCAACGCCCCGGAGGTGTCTTTGTCCAAACGGTGAACAATCCCCGGCCGCAGGACCCCGCCGATCCCGGAGAGATCCTGACAGTGTTTGAGCAGGGCGTTCACTAAAGTTCCCCTGGGGTTGCCGGCCGCCGGATGGACCACCATGCCCCGGGGTTTATTCACCACGATCAGATCCTGATCTTCATAAAGGATGTTTAAGGGGAGATCTTCCGCCTCCACCGCCAGGGGCTTTGCCTCTTCCAGTTCAACCTCGATTTCGTCGCCGGCGCGCACCAGGTAACTGGGCTTAAGTGCCGCCGGGCCAATTTTTACCTTCCCGCTTTTCAGCAATTTCTGGGCGAAAGCCCTGGACGGTAGTTTCCCAAAGCGCGCCAGGAAAGTATCAATCCGGATCCCATCTTCTTCCTGGCTAACGGTCAAGCGAAGATACGGCACTATGCTCATCCCTTGCCTGCTTTTTTAGGCGGATCACAAGAATAACGAGGACCGCGAGGCCAATCCCGAAGGCAAAAACCTGGGTCGTCCGGAGCCAGCCGAAGGCCAGAATCTGACTGTCCCGAAAAGCTTCCACCACTGTCCGGGCGAAACAATAGAGACTGACATAAAGGCCAAAGAGGAACCCGTCAAAAACACGGTTTTTCCCCTGCCGGACCCGGCGGTCAAAAGTGATTAAAATGAGAAAGATAATGGCATTGGCCAGCATTTCGTAGATCTGGGTCGGATGGCGCAAAGTGGGATCCCCGGCTGCACAGGGTAAGGCCCAGGGTACCGTCGACGGGACACCGTAACAACAGCCGGCCAGCAAACAGCCGAGCCGCCCCAGAATATGTCCGAGGGGAATGTACAAAGCAACCACGTCCGCCAGGCGCCAGGTGGCAATCTTCGCCTTTTTCGTATAGGCCACCCCGCCGATCACTCCGCCGATCACCCCGCCAAAAAAGGAACCGGTAAAACCGGAGAAGATCGCCGCCGGATTTTCGCGGTAAACCGGGAAGTCATACAGCACGTTTACCACTTTGGCCAGGATAAGGCCGGCAACAATCACGAAAAAAGCCAAATCCACAATCTGATCGAAGGTGGCGATTCCTCTTTTCTTCGCCCCAAAACCGGTCCACAGAAGGCCACCCAGTAAAGCCAGGGCCATCATTAACCCGTAAGAATAGATGTGGAGCCTTCCCCAGGAAAACAAGACGGGATACATTCGTCCTCCCCCCCGCAGTTAATTTTCAATTTTGCTCAAACCGTAGACAAGGAGCAAGGCGCCAAGGCAGATGGCACTATCCGCCAGGTTAAAAACGGGGAAGTTTTCCAGCGGCCAGAATTCCAGATCAATAAAGTCAATCACTTGGCCGCCATTGAAAATCCGGTCGATTAAATTACCGGCCGCTCCCCCTAAGCAAAACGCCAAGCCTAACCGGAAGACCAAAGGGTGCTTCCGGATTTCCTTCCGGAAGAAAAAGGCCAGGAAAAAAAGGAGCACAGGGGCGGCCACCAGCAAGACAGTCCTCTCACGTAAGATCCCGAAGGCGGCCCCCGGGTTATTGATCCGGGTGAAGGCCACGACCCCGGGTATCACCTTCTGGCTCTGGTGGAGCGCCAAGCTCCTTTGGACCAATCCTTTTGTCAACTGGTCTGCCCCCACCACCAAGATGAGGATCACATAAAAGTAAAAGAACAAGTTCAATCCCCCGGCAATCATCGGCTTTTACTAATAAGTTTTATTATCATGAAGAACCAGCCTTTTGTCAAGGCCGGCCTTCTAAAACAGGGACAACTGATTGGTTGCGGGCAAACCCTGGAGGCAGCCCTGGCGCTCCAGCATTTCGATAACCGCGGAGGACAAGCGGGCCCTGGTCTTTAGATCCTCCACCGAGCAAAAGGCGCCGCCTTCCCGCGCCTCAACCAAGGTCCGGGCCGCCGCCTCTCCCAACCCTTGAATGGTGGTGAGCGGCATCAACAAGCCCTGGGGTGTAAGCAAAAACCGGGTGGCATCGGAGCGGTACAGATCCACGGGGAGAAAACGGATCCCCCGGAGGAGCGCTTCATAAGCCACTTCCAGGGTGGCATAGACTCCTTTCTCCTTCGCCGTCATCTCGTTCCCCTTCGCCTTCAGTTCCTTCATGGTCTTTTTACACTGGGCCGGTCCGGCCAGGACCGGCTCGACCGGGAAATCGGTGCTCCGGATGGAGAAAAAGGTCGCGTAAAAGGCCTCCGGGTAATGCACTTTAAAATAGGCGATCCGGAACCCCATCATCACATAGGCGACGGCATGGGCTTTGGGGAAAAGGTAACGGATCTTCAAACAGGAATCGATATACCACTGGGGAACTTTATACTCCTTCAGCAGTTTGATGTCGTCCTCATTGAGGCCGCGCCCTTTCCGCACCTTCTCCATGATGGTGAAGGCCGTTTTCGGCGGTACCCCACGGTAGATCAAATCATTCATGATCTTGTCCCGGGTGGAAATTACCTCCATCAGGGTGGCCTGTTTATTCTTGATCAGTTCCTGGGCGTTACCCAACCACACGTTGGTTCCGTGGGACAAGCCGGAGATATAAACCAACTCGGCAAAGGTTTGCGGCCGGGTGTCTTCCAGCATCTGCCGGGCAAACTCCGTACCGAACTCCGGAATCCCGAGCGTCCCCAGGTCGCAGCCGAGTTCTTCCGGATCGATCCCCAGCGGTTCGACGGAGGAGAAAAGTTTCATCGTCGGCCGGTCATCCATGGGGATGGTCTTCGGGTCGATCCCGGTCAAATCCTGTAACATCCGGATGACCGTCGGATCATCATGCCCCAGAATATCCAGTTTGACCAGATGTCCCTCGAGAGCGCCATGGTAGTCAAAATGGGTGGTGATCCATTCGGCCGTCCGGTCGTTGGCCGGATATTGTACGGGTGTAAAGTTATAAATCTCCTGGCCCTGTGGCACCACAATCATCCCGCCCGGATGCTGCCCGCTGGAGCGGCGCACCCCGGTACACCCCTGCACCAGACGGTTGATCTCCGCCTGCCGCAAGTGTAGCCCTTGCTCTTCCATATAGCCGCGGACAAAACCGAAAGCGGTTTTTTCGGCCAGTCCCGTAATGGTTCCCGCCCGGAAGACATTGCCTTTCCCGAATAATTCTTCGGTATAGCGAAGGACCACCGGTTGGTATTCGCCGGAAAAGTTCAGATCGATATCGGGTTCCTTGTCCCCTTCAAAACCCATGAAGGTGGCAAACTGGATATCCTGACCGTCTTTGATCAGCGGCGCCCCGCAGCGGGGACAATCCTTATCCGGCAGGTCGTAGCCGGAGCCGACGGCCCCGGTCTCCATAAATTCGCTGTAAAAGCACTTGGCACACCGGTAATGGGCCGGGAGCGGGTTCACTTCGGTGATCCCGCACATGGTGGCGACAAAGGAGGAGCCCACTGACCCCCGGGACCCGACCAGGTATCCGTCGGCTAGCGATTTTTTGACCAGTTTTTCCGCGATCAAATACAAGACGGCATAACCGTGGCCGATGATACTCTTCAATTCCAACTCCAAACGCTCGACAACAACGGAGGGGAGAGGCGATCCATAAAGCTCCTCCGCCCGGCGGTAAGCCGTGGTCCGGATCTCTTCGTCGGCGCCGGGAATCTGGGGCGGACAAAACTCGTCAGGAACCGGTTTGACCTCTGCAAGGGCGGACGCAATTTGCTGCGGATTGGTAATGACCACCCGGCGGGCCAACTCCTCCCCCAGGTAAGCAAATTCCGCAAGCATTTCTTCGGTGGTGCGGAAATACAAGGGGGGCTGCTCTTCGGCATCTTCATAGCCTTGCCCCGCCAGTAAGACCCGGCGGAAGATGGCATCTTCCGGACGGAGAATATGGACATCGCCGGTGGCCACCACCGGTTTGCCCAGTTCTTCCCCTAAACGGCAAATGGTCCGGTTCAACTCCATCAATTGCTCCCGCGAGAGGCGGCCTTCCCGGATTAAAAAGTCGTTGTTGGCCAGGGGCTGGATCTCCAGGAAATCATAGAAGGAGGCTATTTCCCGGACTTCCCGCTCATCCACCCCGTTGAGCAGCGCGGTAAAAAGCTCCCCGGCTTCACAGGCCGACCCCAGAAGCAAGCCTTCCCTGTACTTCAACAGAAGGGAACGGGGGATCCGGGGGTGGCGGTGAAAATGTTCCAAATGGGAGATGGAGACCAAACGATACAAATTTCTCAAGCCGGTCTGGTCCTTGACGAGGATGATGATGTGATAAGGATGTAAACTCTCCGTCTTTAAGGTTTGGTTTAAGGCATTCAGCGCCGGCCAAGTGGTAATCGCCCTTTCCGTACACAGGGCCAGTCCTTTTTCCAGAATGCGCCAGGCCGTCAAGGCATCATCCCCCGCCCGGTGGTGGTGCTCCTGTCCAATCCCCAACTCCTTGGCAACCACATCCAGCCGGTGGCTTTTCAGTTCGGGCCATAAGATCCGGCTGAGGGCCAGCGTATCAACGACCGGCGGTTTGAATTCCGCCCCGAGGTGTTGTTTGATCTTCTCCCGAAGAAAACCGAAGTCAAACTGGGCGTTGTGCGCCACAAAAATGCCATCCCCGACAAACTTGAGGAAATCGGCCAAAACTTCCGCCGGGGAGGCCGCCTCCTTCACCATTTCCTCGGTAATCCCGGTCAATTGCTGGATTTTATAAGGGATCGCCCTTTGCGGCCGGACCAAATGCTCAAAAGTGGCCGTTACTTCACCGTTTTCGATCTTAACCGCGCCAATCTCCAAGAGTTCGCACCACTGGGGGTTAAGGCCGGTAGTTTCAATATCCACCACGACGACGGGGCGTTCCTGAAAACTGCAAGCCGGCGCCCGGGTGACAATGGCCTCCTGGTCGTTGACCAAATAGCCCTCCATGCCGTAGAGGATCTTGATCCCGTATTTCCGGCCCAAGCGGGCGGCTTCGGGAAAGGCATAGACCACCCCGTGGTCGGTCACGGCCAGTGCCGGATGGCCCCAGGCAGCCGCCGTCTGCACGGCTTTTTCCAATTCCACAATACTGTCCATCGCCGACATCTTGGTGTGGAGATGCAATTCCACCCGTTTTTCCGCCGCTTCATCCTTGATTTGCGGAGCAGGAACCTGTTGAATGTTCCGGGCCATCACCACCGTTTCTTTGGCAAACTCATCGTATTGCAAATTACCCTGCACCCGCAGCCACATTCCGGGTTGGACCCGGTCAGAGGGATCCTGCCGGTTGGTGGCAAAGGCCTTGACGGTAATGGAATCGGTGTAATCGGTAAGGTCAAAGATGAGCAGTTTACGTCCTGATTTTAAGGTCCGGACCTCCGCCCGCAGTACTTCCCCCTCCAGCACTACCGTTTCATCATCGGTGCCGATCTCCTTAATGGCTACCGGAAGATCGGTAACCTTCTTACCTAAAAGGACCGGATCGGTTTTCTTGCTTTCCGCCAGGGAAGGACTGTCCGGTCCCGGCGCTTCGAGTTCCACGGGAAAATCGGGGAGCGGCGGCACCTCCAGCGGTTCTTCCTCCACTTCGTAACAGAGTTTAAAAGATTTTCCGGCAACTTGTTGCAAATAGCCAAGAATCTGTTTCTCCCGGGGCCGGATGTAATCCACCGCCAAGGGGGAATTGACCCGCAAAACGATACGCCTTCCATCCTGATCCAAAGTGAGGGGCGGCGAGGCAAACCAGGCAAAGACCGCCGGAAATTTTTCTTTCAACGCCTCGGTCAAGCCTTCCGCCGTCACGCCTGCTTTCAGTGGGACGGGGGGTTCTTCCTTCCCGACCACTTCCACGCGGCAGGTGGCATTTAACAGCCGGGAAAAGCCGTCCGCCAGCTTTTGCTTGAGCTTTTCATCGAAACCCCCCGCCGTTTTCAACCGCAAAGTCACCGCTTCCTGCTGACAATCGACAATCACCTGATCGATCTCGGTCTCCGCCAGCTTCCGGGCATCAGGAAAGAAAAGGGAGATCTCTTCAATCCCCCTCAACTCCCACAGACTTTTCGTCTTTGGAATAATCCGGTACTCTTTTGCCATTTTGACCTCCATCGTTTCCCCGAGTCAAGTGCTTTCATCTGCCGGTTTGTTAAGGTAACCTGACGGCCAGCAGCACCTTAAGGATCTGCCAATACATCCGGAACCGGGCCGTCAGTCCCCGGAGCAAACCGACTTTCTCCTCCTTCATCACCTGGCTTAAGTTGGGCAGTGCCACCCAGGCCACCTTCCAGCGGTGAAGCCTGGCGTAACGGTTCATCACTATTTCCAACCCGTACCTGCTCCCGGCCAACGCGGGCAAGGCCGTCAGCATATCCCGGCGCACCGCCCTTTGGCCATTGAGGCAAGGCGTTATTTGCTGGGAAAGATCCGTCGCCAGCCGCCCGCCGGTAAAATACCCGACGGTCATTTCCGCCTGCCGGGCTAAGACGGGCGCCAGCAATGCCTCAATATGCCGGGGCGTCAAACCAACGAGATCGGCATCCAGCAACAGAATCACCTCGGCCGTCGTGGCGTGCACCCCGGCCATCACGGCCGCCCCTTTGCCCCGGTTCACCGGTAATTCAATCACGTGCGCGCCCATTGCCCTAGCCACCGCCGCCGTTTCGTCCGTCGAACCGTCACTGACCACGATCACCTCGGCCAGTTCCGGGGAGAGCAACAGCGGCGCAATCACCCGGCCGATATTTTTGGCCTCGTTATAGGCGGGAATCACTGCGGCAGTTTTCATCCCGTTCACCTAACTTTGGAGAGGTTGGACGGGAGAACCGGCCGCTTCCTACTTCAATTGCGCGTAAATACGGTCGTTCTCTTCTTTGATGAAGGCCAGCACCCGGGAGGTAACCTCCCCGCGCGGCCAGCGCTGTTCTTCCCCGGTCCGCCGGATTTTGACCTCCACTTCCCCTTGGGCCAGGCTTTTCGGTCCCACGGTCAGGCGGAGCGGAATGCCAATCAAATCCGCGTCTTTAAATTTGACGCCCGGCCGTTCGTCCCGGTCATCATAGAGCACTTCCACACCGGCGGCCGTGAGTTCCTGGTAAATCTCCTCCGCAACCGGCTGTTGTTCTTGCCCCAGCGCCAGGATGGTCACCTGGAAAGGAGCAATCGGCAGCGGCCATTTAATCCCGTCCTGGTCATTATTTTGCTCGATCGCCGCCGCGACAATCCGGGTGATCCCGATTCCGTAACAACCCATGATAAAGGGTTTCTCTTCACCGTCGACATCCCGGAAGGTAGCCTGGAGCGCCTTGCTGTATTTGGTGCCCAGCTTAAAGATGTGCCCCACTTCCACGCCCCTGGTCTCTGCCAAAGGCTGGCCGCAATGGGGGCAGGAATCACCGGCCTTGGCCAGTCTTAAATCGGCATAGGCATCAACGGTAAAGTCCCGCCCGGGATTGACATTCCGTAGATGATAATCTTTCTGGTTGGCGCCGCAGACCGCATTTTTCATCCCCTTGATCCTTAAATCGGCCCAAACCTTGACGCCTTTTTCCCTCAGCCCAACCGGCCCGACGTAACCCACCGGCAGGTCAAGCCGCGCGGCCAGTTCCTCGGGGGCGGCCAGACGGTACGGCTTATTAATCATATTGCCCAATTTGATCTCGTTCAGTTCGTCATCACCCCGGACCAGCACGGCAATGAACTCCTCGTCGGTCTGGTAAAAAAGGGTTTTAATCAGCCGGTCGGCGGTCACGCCGAGGAAGGCCGTCACCTCCGTGACCGTCCCCTGGCCGGGTGTCGCCACTTTTTCCACGGGCAGCTCCTCCTCCCCGTTGACCGGCGGCAAGGCAGCGGAGGCTTTTTCGTTATTGGCCGCATAGTGACAGGCTTCACAGTAGAGAATCACGGCTTCCCCCGACGGGGCAAGCACCATAAATTCATGGCTGACGTCACCGCCAATGGCCCCGGAATCGGCTTCCACCGCCCGGAAAGTCAGCCCGCACCGGGTAAAGATCCGGGTATAGGCTTCGTACATGGCCTGGTAACTCCGGTTCAACCCTTCTTCGTCCCGGTCGAAGGAGTAGAGATCCTTCATGATAAACTCCCGGGCCCGCATCACCCCAAAACGGGGCCGGATCTCATCCCGGTACTTGTTCTGGATCTGGTAGATCCGGAGGGGGAGTTCCCGGTAGGACCGGACTTCGTTCTTGATTAAGGTGGTGATCATCTCTTCATGGGTGGGACCCAGACAAAACTCCCGCTGGTGGCGGTCCTTCAGCCGGAACATCTCTTCCCCGTAGACGTCCCACCGTCCGCTCTCTTTCCAGATCTCCGCCGGCTGGACAATGGGTAGCAGCACCTGCATTCCGCCGGCCCGGTCCATCTCCTCTTCCACAATCCGGATGATCTTCTTCAACACCCGCTGGGCCAGGGGTAAGAAACTATAAATCCCCGCTGCTGATTTCCGGATCATTCCGGCGCGTAGCATCAGTTTATGGCTGGCCAATTCCGCTTCGGCGGGGATTTCCCGCAGGGTTGGAATGTAATACTGAGAATACCTCATCCTTTCCCTCCTTCTCGTTGCTCCCGGTCATCATTGGGCACCGGGTTGACTCCATATTTATCCTTAATCAGCTTTTGCAGTTCTTCGGCAAAAGCCGTGAGCAGTCGGTCTTGCTTCTCTTTCCGGAGAATTTTGCCCTGGCGGAAGATGAGGCCCTCCTCCTTGCCGCCGGCCAGTCCCAGGTCGGCCCGGGCCGCTTCCCCGGGGCCGTTGACGGCACAGCCCATCACCGCCAAATGTAAGGGGTAGGGCAGATCCTGCACCAGCGCTTCGACTCCTTCCACGATCTTCTCCAGTTCAATCTGGCACCTTCCGCAGGTCGGGCAAGCCACCACCACCGGGCCATGTTCCCGGAGGTGTAAAGCCTTGAGGATCTCATAGGCGGCCGTCACCTCATAACGGGGATCGCCGGTTAGGGAAACCCGGATCGTATCCCCGATCCCCTGGGCGAGCAGCACCCCGAGGCCGACGGCGGATTTGATCGTCCCCCGCCAGCGAATGCCGGCCTCGGTAATCCCCAAGTGGAGGGGAAAATCCCACCGGTCGGCAAAGGCTTGGTAGACCTGGATGGTCTCCAGCACATCCGAGGATTTGAGGGAGACGACCAACTGGTCGTAACCGGTATCGGTGATTAGCCGGATCTGCTCTTCCACACTGGCCAGCATCGCCCGGACCACATCGCCTTTGTTTTCTTCCAAAAAGCGCCGGTGTAAAGAGCCGGCATTGGCGCCGACCCGGAGGGCTACCCCATTGGCCTGGGCGGCCCGGACCACCGCTTTCACCCGGTCGGCGCCGCCGATATTGCCGGGGTTAATCCGTAATTTGGCCACACCGGCATCAATGGCGGCCAAGGCCAACCGGTAATCGAAATGGATGTCCGCCACCACCGGGAGGGGCGATTCCTTGACAATCTCCTTCAGCTTGGTGGCGGCTTCCCGGTCCGGAACGGCCACCCGGATCAACTCGCAGCCCAGGCCGGCCAGTTCTTCAATCTGCTTTAAAGTGGCCGCCACCTCCCGGGTGTCGGTATTGGTCATCGATTGCACCACAATCGGGGCGTCGCCGCCGATCACCAGCGGCCCCACCCGGACCGGACGGGTCTTCTTTCGCCTGATCAAAGCAATTCCCCTCTTCCCTTCTGGTTGGAATCGGCTCAAACTAAAGCTTGTCCGTACTACGCAGGGGTTTAGCACAGCGGTCGCAATAGCCTTTATTCTTCCGGACCTGGGCCGGGGCTTCGCGGCCGCACCGGAGGCAAAAGACGCCGGCCGCCTCCGCGCAGGCCCGGCACAAACCAAACTTTGGCATGGCTTCCGGATCGGGTTTGCCACAGGCCGGACAGCGGCAGGCGCGGCAATAACCATGACCGGCCCTGACCTCCTCGGGGGCAAACCGGCCGCACCCAAGGCAGACCCAATTTTTCTCCCGCTTCCGGATCATCTCTTGCACACAAAATTCACACAGGTTATAGGTCTTCAAAATCCGGGTCTGGCGGATGGTATTCCCGCACCGGGCGCAGTACCGCCGGGCGCGCCGCCCCTTGCCGCGGCCTTCTTTATTCGGATCCAGCCACGGATTTTTTCCCTTGCCGGCCATTCCCCATCCTCCCCATTGGAATTATGTGCCCGTTAACCTTTCGGCCACAGCCGCCGGAGCACGCTGACGAGATCATTATAAACCACCGTCAAATAAAAAGCCATGATGAAAACCACCCCGATTGCCTGCGCCGCCGCCTTATGTTCCGGTTTGAACTCCTTCTTTCTTAACCATTCCAGCAGGTAAATGACGATCCAGCCGCCATCCAGCAAGGGTAAAGGAATGGGCAGTAAATTAAAGGCGCCCAAAAAAAGATTTACACTGGCAACCAGGGTAAAGAAGAGATAGGCTCCGGATTTTAAGGCTTGGTCCACCGCCCCGGCCATGCCAATCACCCCGACAAACTGGGGTTTAACCCGGCCGGTCAACATCTGGACCATACTGACCGGGATCGCCACCAATTGCCGGCCGGTCACGTTCAGCCCATACCGGACGGCTTCCGGCCAGGGTAGTTTTTTCACCGTATAAACCGGGTAAAGCCCAAGCCGGGCCGTCTGCAACGCCGGATCAAAAACCGGGGTAAGCTCCCGGACGAAAATTTGCTCCGCCCTTTTGATCACCATTTTCAGTTTGCCGGGGGCCGCTTTCCGAAGGCCTGCCGAGAGTTGGGTCCAACTGGAGATCGCCTGGCCGTTCAGGGCGATAATCTCGTCGCCTACGGCCAACCCCGCTTCATAGGCCGGGGAATTGGGTTCGACAAAACCCACCACCGCCCGGTCGTTTTGCAACTGGGCGGGTAAACCCAGGACCGCCGCGCTGAAAATAAAGGCCAGGAGGGCACAGAGGAGGCTGTTTAGCGGCCCGCTCAGGATAATCAGGATCTTCCGCCCGCAGGAAAGCTCCGAAAAAAGCTTCTCCCCCGGTTTTTTGGGCGCCGGTTCACCTTCCAGCACCAGTTCCGTCCCGGCCATTTTCACAAATCCACCAAGGGGAAGGGCACGGATCGTGTAAAGAACGCCGTTCTTCCGTCTCCGCGCCAGGACCGGCCCCATCCCGACGGCAAATTCATGCACCGTCACCCCGCACCAACGGGCGGCCAGAAAATGGCCGCTTTCATGGATGAGGACCATCACGCCGAAGAGAAGGAGAAAAACAGGGAGCGTTACCCAGGACAAGCCGAACTTTCCTCCTTTTCCTGAACGTTTACTTTGGGAGCAGTTCCCGGGCGATCCGCCGGGCCCAGGCATCCACCGCCAGGATGGTCTCCAGATCTAGCTTCCGGTTGATTTCCTTTTCATATGCGTTCATCACCCGTTCAATCAAACGGGGAATCTCAAGGAACCCGATGCCGCCGGCCAGAAAAGCCCGGACCGCCTCCTCATTGGCGGCATTTAAAACCGCCGGTAAAGCCCCCCCTGCTTTGCCGGCGGCGTAAGCCAGCTCCAAACAGGGGAATCGCTTAAAATCGGGAGGAGAAAACTCCAAAGCGGAAAGCCGGTAAAGGTCCAACCGGGAGAAGGGGTTTCCTTTCCGTTCCGGATAGGTCAGGGCATATTGAATGGGCAGCCGCATATCAGCCGGTCCCAGTTGGGCGAGGAGACAGCCGTCCACCAGTTCGATTAAGGAGTGGACGATACTTTGGGGGTGAATCACCACCTGGATCCGGTCATAAGCCAGGCCAAACAGCCAGTGGGCTTCGATCACTTCCAGCCCTTTGTTCATAAGGGTGGCCGAGTCAATGGTGATCTTCCCCCCCATCCGCCAGGTAGGATGGGCGAGGGCCGCTGCAGGGGTCACCGTCCGCATCTGCTCGATGGTATATTGCCGGAAGGGTCCCCCCGATGCCGTCAGGTGCACCCGTTTTAAGGCCGCCGGCCGCACGGCCTCCAAGCACTGGAAGATGGCGCTGTGTTCACTGTCGACCGGAATTAACCGGCCGGTCTTACCCTTAGCCAGTTCGGCCATAATAATTTCCCCGGCGGCCACCAGACTTTCCTTATTGGCCAGGGCTACTTTTTTCCCCGCTTGCAGTGCCGCCAGGGTCGGCCGGATCCCGGCCGACCCGACCACCGCGGAGACCACCACATCCACCGCGGGATCGGTCACCAGCTCCAGAAGCCCGTCGGCACCGGAAAGTAACTCCCCTGCCCAACCGGGTGTCATCGCTTGCACTTCCCGGTAATGCTCCGGGTTGGTCACCACCGCTTTCGCCGGGGATAACTCCCGGATTTGTCCGGCCAGCAAAGCCCCTTGGTTATGGGCGGAAAGCCCGTAAATCCGAAACTCGTCCTTCAGGTTCTTGGCCACTTCGATGGTTTGCCGCCCAATCGAACCGGTCGCGCCCAGGATCACCAAGTTTTTTTTCAACCTTCTCACCTTCATTACCGCCAAAACCTTTTGCCCGTCGCTTGCAGGAAAAAAGTCCTAGATATAAGGAACGGATTAAGACACAAAGGACCGGCCCGCCAACAAAACCGTAAACGCCAAAGCTTCTCACCCCGATATACAGGGAGGCAAGCACCAATAAGGGGTGAAGCCCCAGCTTCTTCCCCACCCACCGGACCTCCAGCAACTGCCGGAGGCCTAAAGTCAAGAGAAAAGTCACCCCCAGCCAAACAGCCTTCCGGAACCGTCCGACAGCCAATAGCCACCCGATCCAGGGCAGAAAAAGAAAGGCCGGACCCACCAGGGGTAAAAAATCGGCGAGGCCAAGAAAAAAACCGGTCAGCCATGGTTTGGCAAAGCCAAAAAGCCCTAAACATAAAGCGGAACAAAAACCGGTGATCACGGCCAGGATAAACTGGGTTTTTAAAAAACTCCACCCCGAGGCCAGGGTTTGCCGGTAGAGTTCCCGAATGGTCTTCCGCCACCCTTCCGGAAACAGGGTCAAAAGAAAGCGGTTAATTTTGACCCGGTCCCGGCTGAAAAAAAAGGCAGCGAGTCCACTTAAAAACAGGTTAAACAAAAAATTGGGCAAGCCGCGCAAGAGATTCAGGATCTTCTGCAAAAGCCCGCCGATGGTTACCCGCAACTCCTCCGTCCAGAAGCGGCCATGCTCCCAAAACCCCTCCGGCCATTTCAGACGGGTACCGATCTCCGCTTCCAAGCGGGTAAGGCCCGCCCCCAGCCGGGCAAGGCGGTCGGGTAGGGTCATCAACAAATCCCTGGTCTCCCGGTAAAGGCGGAGAAAGCAAAAGGTTAAGGCAAGGCTGAGGATAAGGAGGGTGCAGCTTAAAACGGTAATCACGGCCAACGTCCGGGGCAACCGCAGCCACCGCCGGACCATCGCCACCGGCCGTTCCAGCAACGAAGCCAGCACCCAACCGCAGAGAAAGGGAGTGACCAAGGGGAAAAGCCACTTGGCTCCCGCCACGCAAAAGAAGAGACCCAAGCAAAAAAAGATATATAAACGGAGGTGTTCCGGAATGCGCAACCAACCTCACCCGGTTAAGCATACGTCCGGAACCCGCGGTTCATGCCGAAATCAGTAAATTAAAAAAAGGGCTGAATAATAAACCACCGGCAAGGCCAATAAAGCACTGTCAAAACGGTCAAGCACCCCGCCGTGGCCGGGTAAGAAAGCCCCGGAATCTTTCACCCCGGCGATGCGCTTGAGCAAAGATTCAAACAAATCCCCCAACTGGCCGGTGAAACTGGCGGCCAGTCCGGTGCCGAGTGACCAAAGAAGGGGCAATTTTAAGGCCGTGCCCGCCAGGATGCCGGCCAAGGTCCCCACCAAAAGCCCGCCTACTGCTCCTTCCACGGTTTTGTGGGGACTCAGCCGCGGGGCCAGGGGAGTCCGGCCGGAAGCGGAACCGATAAAATAGGCGCCGGTATCGGTTCCCCAGATCACCGCAAAGGCAAAGAGCAGTAGTTTCCATCCGTCGGCGGGAGCCAAAGACCGGATTTGCAGTATATAAGTAAAAAGGAGGCCCGGATAGACGAGGACAAAAACTTGGGCAAAAAGCGAAACCAGCGTTTGCTGGGTAATCCCTTTCCCCATGGCCAAAAGAAAAGCAACAAAAAGCAACGCCCAGAAGGATAATCCCCAAAAGGTCCCAGGGAACAAGCCATGGCCTTCGGCGGACCAGGGGACAGCCTCACCGATGATGACAAGGAGGGTAAAGATGAAAGCCAAAGGCAGATTCACTTCCAGCCCGGCTTTTTGGCAAAGGCGGCACATCTCCCGGGTCGCCAGGATCGCCAAGAAACCGACCCCCACGGTTAACCAGGCGCCGCCTTTTATGATTAAGAAAAGAAAAAGAAGGCCACCGGCAATTCCCGATATAATTCGTTGCTTCACTTTCCTCCCCCTTCTTTAATTCCCCCAAACCGCCGGGAACGCTTCTTATATGCCAAAAGCGCTTCCCGGAATTCGGCCGGGCCGAAATCGGGCCAGAGGGTGTTGGTAAAGTAGAACTCGGTATAAGCCATCTGCCAGAGGAGAAAATTGCTGACCCGTTGTTCACCGCTGGTCCGGATCAAGAGATCGGGGTCGGGCTGTCCGGCGGTAAACAGATAACCGGCCAACCGTTCTTCCGTAATTTCCTCCGGCTTAAGGGATTGCTGCTGTGCTTCTTTTACCAATTGGCGGACCGCCTCGACAATCTCGCTTCGTCCGCCGTAATTAATGGCCAAATTTAAGGTCAAGCGGCGGTTGACCGCCGTTTGCCGCTCCACTTCTTTAATCAAAGTCCTGAGTTTCGCCGGCAAACCGTCGATGAGTCCAAGGAAACGGATGCGCACTTCTTGACTGTGTAATTCCTCCGTCACCTGTTGCAGACTTTGGTAGAAAAGATTCATTAAATAGGATACTTCTTGCGCCGGACGTTTCCAGTTTTCCGTGGAAAAAGCAAATAAAGTCAGATAAGGGATGCCCAGGCGTCCACATTCTTCGGTGATCGCCCGGACTTTCTGCAAGCCGGCTTCATGCCCGGCGGTGCGGGGTAAATCCCGCTTCCGCGCCCAGCGGCCGTTCCCGTCCATAATAATCGCCACATGCCGTGGCAGGTCCGGATCCCCCGGTTGGATAGTCTGCTCCGGCGCGGAGTGTTTCACCCGTGGGCGGAGCCCCTTGGGCAAAAGGCAGTATAAGTTCAAAAATTAGACCTCCATAATCTCTTGCTCTTTATTGGCGGCCAATTTATCAATCTCCGCAATGTATTTGTCCGTTAATTTTTGAATATCGTCGATCCCTTTTTTACTCTCATCTTCGGTGATCGTACCGTCTTTTTCCATCTTCTTGATGGTATCATTGGCGTCCCGGCGGACATTCCGGATGGCCACCCGTTTTTCCTCCGCATCTTTCTTGAGCAGTTTGACCAATTCACGCCGGCGCTCCTCGGTCAGTTGGGGAATGACCAGCCGGATCACATTTCCGTCATTGGTCGGGTTGAGGCCCAAATCCGCCTTTAAAATCGCCCGTTCCACACTGGCCAGAATGGACTTGTCCCAGGGCTGAACCACAATCATCCTGGGTTCCGGCGCCGAAATATTGGCCACTTGGTTTAAGGGCATCATCGAACCGTAACACTCCACCGTCACCCGGTCCAAAATCGCCGGATTGGCCCGGCCGGTGCGGATGGTGGCAAAATCCTTCTTCGCCACCTCAATTACTTTTTGCATCCGTTCGTTAGCCTGCGCCCATACCTCTTTAATGGTTTCCACAGTCAATCATCTCCTTTCACAAAAGTGCCAACCCTCTCTCCCATCACAATCCGTTTAATATTCCCGGTTTCGTTCAGGTTAAAGACGATGATGGGAATCTGGTTATCCATACATAAGGAGGTCGCCGTTGAATCCATTACCTTGAGGCGTTTATTTAAAACCTCGATAAACTTAAGGTCATCATACTTCTTGGCCTCCGGATTGAGAAGGGGATCTTGCTCGTAAACCCCGTCCACTTTGGTGGCTTTCAAAATCACTTCCGCTTCGACTTCAATGGCACGTAACGCCGCCGCCGTGTCCGTGGAGAAAAACGGGTTTCCGGTCCCCGCCCCGAAGATCACTACCCGTCCCTTTTCCAAATGACGGATGGCCCGCCGGCGGATATAAGGCTCCGCTACTTCCCGCATTTCAATGGCGGTCAACACCCGGGTGGCCATCCCGATTTTCTCAAAGGCATCCTGAAGGGCCAAGGCATTCATCACCGTTGCCAGCATTCCCATGTAATCGGCGGTAGCCCGGTCAATCCCTTGGGAACTGGCCGTCACTCCCCGCCAGAAGTTGCCGCCCCCCACCACAACCGCGACTTGGACTCCTAAATTGACCACTTCTTGGATCTGTCGGGCTACACTGTCGACCACTTCATGGTTAAGGCCAAAACCCTTCTCCCCGGCCAAGGCCTCGCCACTCAGTTTAAGCATAATCCGTCGGTATTTCGGTGCTCCCATCCCGGCTTTACCCCCAGTTTTATTTTATCTTCTTTCTCTCCCTAAAAAATTCCTGCAAAAAAGGGAACACCATCGGTGTCCCCTATCCCTTAATCTGGGACATAACCTCCGCTGCAAAATCGTCGGTTTTTTTCTCAATCCCTTCGCCCTTTTCAAAACGGGCAAAACGGACGATTTTAATCTCGGCGCCCAGTTTCTTGGCGACCCCGGCGACCAGACCGGCCACGGTTTGTTGATTGTCCTTGATGAAGAGTTGCTCTTCCAGGCAAATCTCCTTAAATAACTTCTGGACCCGGCCCTGGGTAATCTTCTCAGCAATGGCCTGCGGTTTCCCTTCGTTCATCGCCTGGGCGATATAGATCTTTTTCTCCGCTTCAATAACCGAGGCCGGCACCTCTTCCCGCCGGACATATTCGGGTTTGGCGGCGGCCACCTGCATCGCCAAATCTTTGGCCAGCGTCAAAACTTCTTCGTTGGTTTTCAGGTCGGAACGGTCAAAGGCCAGTTCGAGCAGAACGCCAATCTTCCCGTTCATATGGATGTATTCCTGGACCAAACCGTTTTCCCCCGTTTCGTAATGGGCAAAACGGCGCACCGTCACCTTCTCACCGGTCTTGGCCACCAAATGGGTTACATACTCACCGACGGTAAGTTGGTCTTTGAAGGGTTGGTCGAGTAGATAGGGGGCCTTGGCTCCTGCCTCCTCGGCCGAAACCGCTTGGGGTTTCTGTTCAGTGATATGTTTGGCTAACTCCTGGACAAAATTATGGAAATCGTCGGTTTTCGCCACAAAGTCGGTCTCACAGTTTACCTCCACCAAAGCACCGTTGGTCCGGTCGGGACTGACATAGGCGCCCACCAACCCGTCGGCGGCCACGCGTCCCGCTTTTTTCGCCGCGGAAGCCAACCCTTTTTCCCGTAAATATTCAATGGCCTTTTCCAAATCGCCGTTGGTCTCCGCGAGGGCCCGTTTACAATCCATAATCCCTGCTCCGGTCCTCTCCCGAAGCTCCTTTACCATCGAAGCAGATACTTCCATATTTTTCCTCCCTTTCGCCGTTATTTTCCATTTCCGCCTTAACCTTCTCCCCCCTATTATCTCCAATCGGGGTAAAGAAGCAAGCAAGTAGCCAATGACGAAAAAAGGGGGAGGGTAGGCTTGAAGGCCACGCCGCTCACCCCTTTTCCTTAGTTTTCTGCCGGGACCGTTTCCTCTTCGGTCCAGGTTCCCTCTTCGCCTACTTCCGTCAGGCTTTCCCCTTCAGCCTCCACCGTCGTTTCTTCACTGCCGGATTCGGCCTCGGAGAATTGCTCGCCCTGACGGCCTTCGATGACGGCATCGGCCATGGTTGCCGCCAGCAAGCGTACGGCCCGGATGGCGTCATCGTTCCCAGGGATCACGTAATCGACCTCATCCGGATCGCAGTTGGTGTCGACAATGGCGACAATCGGAATATTTAACTTCCGCGCCTCCTGAACGGCAATCCGTTCCTTCCGCGGGTCAACCACAAAAAGGACATCGGGTAAGCGGTTCATCTCTTTAACCCCGCTCAGGAACTTCTCCAGTCGCTCCCGTTCCCTCTCCAGGTGGAGCACTTCTTTCTTGGGGAGCACCGAAAAGGAACCATCTTCGGCCATCCGTTCGATCTTCTTTAACCTTTCCACCCGGGACCGGATGGTAGCAAAGTTGGTCAGCATCCCGCCCAGCCAGCGCTGGGAGACATAGAACATGTCACAACGGGTCGCCTCTTCTTTAATGGCTTCCTGGGCTTGCTTTTTGGTGCCCACAAACAAGACGGTGCCGCCGTTGGCCACGGTTTCGCGGATAAAGTGATAGGCTTCTTCCACCATTTTCACGGTCTTTTGGAGATCGATAATGTAGATCCCGTTCCGTTC
>DATCJZ010000059.1:0-34107 GCA_036562545.1 Capillibacterium sp.
GCCAAACTTGACAAGGAAAGTAACCGGTAGTAGTATATAAATAATTGAAAAGTAAATAGATTGCGGGGGAACTCCTCTGGAGTTGAGAAGGTAGAACCTGACCCTTTGAACCTGTCAGTTAACACTGTCGTAGGGAAGCAATCGCCATGAGTAATGACTAAGTGCGTTCCTTACGAGGGACGCTTTTTTTGTGAAAACTGAATATGCTGAACTGTTGCGGGGGAACTCCTTTGGAGTTGAGAAGGTAAAACCTGACCCTTTGAACCTGTCAGTTAATACTGTCGTAGGGAAGCAACATTATTATTTGAGAATAATAATTAGCGCCTCCTTACGAAGGGGGCGTTTTTTTTGCCCAAAACTGAATAAGCGCCGGAGAGGAAAGGAAGGGGGTGGCGGCCCCCGCTATAACCAGGAACAGTTTGGGAAAACCGGCGAAAGAAAGGAGCGGTCATGACCAAAATGACGAAAGAGGGGATACAGAAGGAGATCAGACAGGCCGTGGAGACTGTAAGGCGGACCAACCCGCTGGTCGGATCGATCACCAATACGGTGACGATTAATTTGGTC
Source organism: Capillibacterium sp. (assembly GCA_036562545.1). GTDB lineage: Bacteria > Bacillota > UBA4882 > UBA10575 > UBA10575 > Capillibacterium. The sequence continues at coordinate 568 of DATCJZ010000059.1, forward strand.
GCCAACGCCCAGTTGGCTGTGGGGGGCTCCGCGGCCATGGTTTACCTGCCCGATGAAGCCGAATTTCTGGCGCGCGCCGCCGGCGCCGTCTATATCAACGTCGGGACCCTGCTGCCAATTTACGAACAGACTTTGCCGCAGGTGGCCAAAGTGTTGCACGAGACGGGCAAGCCCTGGGTGCTGGACCCGGTCGCCGTCGGGATCGGGGCGCTGCGTACCCGTTTGCTGGCGCAGTTCAAAGGGTATAAACCCACCGTGATCCGGGGCAATGCTTCGGAAATTATCGCCCTGGCCGGTTTGTGGGGGCTGGAGGGAGGAACGGCCGTCTCCAAAGTACGGGGCGTTGACGCCACCGATCCGGTTGCCGCGGCCAAGACGGCGGCGGTGGCGCTGGCCCGGTGGACCGGCGGGGCGGTGGCGGTCTCCGGCCGGACCGATTTAATCACCGACGGTTCACTTGTTGCTTATTCTTATGGCGGGTCGGACTTCATGCCGGTCATCACCGGGTCCGGCTGTTCCTTGGGGGGTGTAATCGCCGTTTATGCCACCGCCGCCCCGCCATTGATTGCGGCGCTGACCGGTACCGCCGTGTACAACCTGGCGGGAGGCCGCGCGGCCGAGCGGGCCGCTGGTCCCGGCAGTTTCCAGGTGCATTTTCTGGATGAGTTGTATAAGGCAACCGCCGCGGAGATCGCGGATCACCCATTTGAAATCGAGGAGGTATGAACGATGAATACTTTAGTGGCCGTCTCCATCGCCCCGGTTGGCACCGGGGAGGAACTGGCCGCCGAAGTGGCGGAAGTGGTGAAGGTAATCCGGGCGTCGGGCTTGCCGAACCGGACGACTTCGATGTTTACGGAGATTGAAGGCCCCTGGGACGAGGTGATGCGGGTGGTGAAGGAGGCCACTTTCGTGCTGGTCCGGAGAGGGATCCGTACGGAAGTGGTGCTGAAGGCCGATGTCCGCCCGGGGTTTACGAACATGATGACGAGTAAGGTCGAGAAAATCAATAAACTTTTAGGAGGAGAAAATGAGCATCCGCAAAAGGCTTGATCTCTCAGCGTATCTGGTGATTGGTCCCGAAAACACCAAAGGGCGGCCGGTGGCCGCCATCATTAAGGAGGCGGTGGCGGCCGGGTTTACGTGCGTGCAAATCCGTTCCAAGGTGGCTGCGGCCCGGGAATTGATTGAATTGACTAGGCAGGCGGCCCGGGTGCTTGCGGAGGACGGCAAGGCGGAGGAAGTTGCGCTGCTGGTGGATGACCGCCTGGACGTGGTCCTGGCGGCGCGCCAAGCGGGAATTAAAGTTGACGGGATCCACGTGGGACAGTCGGATATTCCCGTGGCGGTTTGCCGGGAATACCTGGGGGAGGATTCCATCGTCGGCTTGTCGGCCCGGACCCATGATTTACTGGAGTATGTGAAAACGGCGGACGTTTCCGGGATTGACTATTTTGGCGCCGGACCGGTCCATGAGACCAAGACCAAGCCCGATTGCGGGCTGGGGCCGGATGGCAGGGTGATCACCAGGAGTTTTGAGGAACTGGCCGAACTGGCGCGGGTCAGTCCACGGCCGGTGGTGGTGGGCGGTGGGGTTAAGCTGGCCGACATCCCGCCGCTGGCGCAAACCGGCGTGGACGGCTTCTTTGTGGTTACGGCGGTGACGGAGGCGGATGATCCCGGGCTGGCCGCCGCGGAACTCGTGCAAGCCTGGAAACGCCATCATCAACCGATCCCCGGCGGCAACCGGAAGAATTGGTCCTGATGGTCAAGGGGGTAGTACCTTTGGAAAATGAGCGGAAGGGTGGTGGCGGAATGATTGCCGGCGCCATCTTTGATTTGGACGGGACGATCCTGGATTCGCTGGCCATCTGGGACCGGGCGCCCGCACTTTTCTTAAAAAGCCTGGGGGTCGAGGCCGAAAACGGGCTGGGCCGGACCATGTTTACCATGAGCATGCAGGAAGGGGCCGCCTTTTTAAAGGCGAGATACCTTCCGGCGATGGAGGTCGGGGCGATTGTGGCGGGGATCAACCGGACGGTTGAGGATTTCTATTTCCACCGGGTGCCCTTAAAGGACGGCGTGGAGCAGTTTTTGCAAGAAATGAGGCAAGCCGGGATCAAAATGGTGGCGGCGACCTGCAGTGACCGGCAGATGGTGGAAGGCGCCCTGCGCCGGCTGAAGGTAATGGATTGCTTCGCGCGGATTTTTACCAGCACCGAAATCGGGGCGGGCAAAGACAAACCCGATATTTACTTGGCGGCCGCCGCGTATTTGGAAACACGCCCCCAGGACACCTGGGTCTTTGAAGACGCCTTGTATGCGCTGGAAACAGCTAAAAAGGCCGGGTTCCGGACCGTCGGGGTCTTTGATGCTTACAGCGCAAAAGATCAGGAGAAGATTAGGGAGATCAGCGACCTCTACCTGGAGAAACTGGCCGATTTTCCCGCCTTTATGAAGGATGTTTCGCGTGTAAGTTGTCCGCGGTGATCCGGGACCGGGGTGGTACCGCAGGAGGCTGTGGGGAAAAATCCGCGTCTTTTGGACCAACCGGCGGAAAAGGACGGGGTTATGGAGGGTGAAAAATGGAAACAGCGTTGACGATTGCCGGCAGCGATTGTTCCGGCGGTGCGGGGATCCAGGCGGATATCAAGACTATGACGGCCCTTGGTGTCTATGCCATGAGCGCGATCACGGCATTGACCGCTCAGAATACAATGGGCGTTACCGGTATTATGGAGGTTACTCCGGAGTTTTTAGGCCGGCAACTGGACTGTATTTTTACCGATATCTATCCGGATGCGGTGAAGATTGGCATGGTTTCCTCCGCCGGACTGATTGAAACCATCGCCGAAAAGCTCCAATTCTACCGGGCCAAGAATATTGTGGTCGATCCGGTCATGGTCGCCACCAGCGGGGCCAGGCTGCTCCGGGATGATGCGATAGCGACGCTGAAAAAGCGCCTGTTTCCGCTGGCGGTTCTTGTGACGCCCAATCTTCCGGAGGCTGCCATTCTGGCCCAAATGTCCGTGGAAGGAGAGGCCGATCTGGTTAAAGCGGCGGAGATCATCAGCAACCGGTACGGCTGCGCCGTGCTTTGCAAGGGCGGCCACCAGCTGAACGGGGCCAATGATCTATTATATTGGAATCACCGGTACCGTTGGTTTAAAGGGGAGAGAATTAACAATCCCAATACCCATGGCACCGGGTGTACTTTATCCAGTGCCATCGCCGCCGGTCTGGCCAAGGGGATGGGCTTGGAGGAAGCCATTCAAGCAGCAAAGGAATATGTCTCCGGCGCGTTACGAGCCATGCTTGATTTGGGTAAAGGCAGCGGACCGCTGGATCACACCTGGAATCTTTTTGGGAAGAAGTAGGGGCGAACGGGCCTTTCGGCTCCACAAAAATACAGACCCGCCGCTTGCCATAAAGGACAAGCGGCGGGTTTTGCTTTATCGCACGACCTTCGGCTGATCATATTCTTTGCGTCTATTCTTCCGGTGTCTTCTTTTCGCCTAAAAAATCCGGGACATAACGGCCTGTTTTTTTCCGTTGTTTGACGCATTCGGTGAGCAAATATTCGATCTGGCCGTTTAAGGAACGGAAATCCTCTGCCGCCCAGGCGGCGAGCTCCTCGTACAACTTTGGCGAGAGACGAAGGGGAATTTGTTTTTTTGCTTCGGCCATGTTCAGTATAGACTGCCGCTGTTGATGACGGGCTGGGCTTCCTTGTTCCCGCAGAGGACGACAAGCAAGTTGGAGACCATCGCGGCTTTCCGTTCCTCATCCAGTTTGACCACGTTGTTTTCATTAAGTTTCGCCAAAGCCATCTCGACGATACTGACCGCGCCGTCGACAATCATCTTTCTGGCGTCGATAATGGCGCTGGCCTGTTGCCTTTGGAGCATGACGGCGGCAATTTCCGGAGCATAGGCCAGATAGGTGATGCGCGCTTCGAGAATCTCCAGGCCGGCTATTTCCACTTTCTCCTGGAGTTCTTTACGGATCCGCTCGGCCACGATCATGCTGGAACCGCGGAGACTGCCTTCATCTGGTTCGCCGTCGCCGGTGGTGTCAATGCCCGGGGCGACATCATATGGGTAGATGCGGACGATATTCCGGACGGCGCTGTCGCATTGCAGCGAGAGAAATTCCTTGTAATTGTCCACGTTGAACACGGCTTTGGCGGTATCGACCACCCGCCACATAACGGCCACGCCGATTTCCACGGGATTGCCCAGCACGTCATTGACCTTTTGCCTGCTGTTGTTTAAGGTCATGATTTTCAGGGATATTTTTTTATTTACGTTGGTGTTGGGTATTACCGTGCCGGTGGGAGAAATGGTAATCTTCGGCGCGCTGTCCACATCCCCGCTTTGCCCAAGGGTGGTCTTGGCGGCGGGATTGACCGCGATGGAGAAAGGATTTACGTAGAAGAAGCCGGGGTCTTTTAGCGTGCCGATATATTTGCCGAACAGCGTAAGAACCAGGGCTTCCTGGGGTTTGATGACCTTAAACCCGAAAAAGGGAATGATGCCGACAATCAACCATAAGATTCCTGCACTTAAAAGAAGACCGCCGCCGAGGTGCGCCCCGTTGTCGATGAGGATTCCTCCCCGCACAACAAGGGCAATGGCCGCCAGGTAGAGCAAGATGAAAAGAATCAACCTGGGCATGCCGGCTTTGGCTTTTAAAACTTTTTCTTCCATAAGCTTCTTCTCTCCTTCCAATATGATACTAATATGATATCATATTGGTATAAATTACGCAAGGATTCCCCGGACGGCAGAAACTTTATCTTTACTTTTTTTAACTTTGTCTGTTTAATTTTTCGTAATTGTCAATCTTGAACCAAAACGTTCAACCCGGTTATGCTATAATGTGGATCAGACTTTGATCTTGTAATAAAGATGGATTACTAATAATAAAGTCTGGCCGAAGATCGGCAACAACGGCCGGTGTAAAGCGCGGGAATTAGTTTGGCAAAGACGGGAGGCGGCGGTAAATATAAAATGAAAATTAATCCAATTGTCACGAAGGTATTTTTCTGGCTATTGGTGGCCGGCTTGGGCTGTAATTTCGCGCTGCAGAGCATATCCTACGCCTTTTATAAAAAGGCAAAACCGATGAAAGAGGTGGACTTTACTCCGGAATATATTCAGTTTAACGATAAGTTGTCGGGCTACGGTTACAATCTGACCAGTGCTGCGGATAAGCTTATTCTGTTTTTCGGCGGCTCAAATTACATTGCTTATAACTCCGTCGGCTGCTTTGGCGGGGTTTTTACTTGTCCGTTTCTCGCCGCTGATTTTTACGGCAGCCAGAAGAGTAAAGGCAAAATGAATTTGGAGTCGATGCAACAAACGGCGGTTGACCTGTATGATTGGGCAAAAAAGAATTATCCTGAACAAAAAATAATTGTGATGGGGCATAGTTACGGAACGGGGATTGCCGCCTACCTTGCCAGTGTCCGAAATTGCGATTACCTTATTCTATTGGCAGCCTACCGGGATTTGGCGGATCTATATAACAAAATTATTCCGGTCTTTCATGGACCGCTGCGCGCATTCATCACGAACGATATCAGACTTATTGATTATGCGCGCGAGGTGAAATGTAAAACCTGCATCATTGGTTCAAAGGCTGATCAGACTCTGGACGCCCGCCTCCAAGAGCAGGTAAAAGATTGCTTTAACGAGGCGCAGCTGAAAATTTTCGATGATGTCAGTCACGAAGACTATCTACGCAACGGGCAAGTGATCGAATTTATAAAGGGCATTCTTCTTTAATTAGTACAAATTACTTCTATATTAAGCTGACTACTTATATTCAAGACGGGCAACGCATTGAATGACAACAATTTGGCCCAAATCCCTCTGAGGATAGTAGACCTGGGGGGTTTCATTGATAAACCATTAATCCTATTGTTGTATAGGAGGGCAAGCAGATGAAAAAGAGACTGGGTCTTGTTTTAATCATTGTCCTGGGGGTGCTGGTGGTCTTCTCTGTCGGAATGTCGGTTTTTATCGGCTTTCAGGTTTTTGCCGGCTCCACCCAGTTGGTCACCAGCGAGAAAACAAAGGCGGTGCCGGCCGACTTTTGGGAAAAGTACGGCTTTGATTATGAAGGTTTCCGCCGGCAATATCAGGTGGAGGAGATTGCCATTCCGTCCTCTTTTGACGGGCACATGATCCCCGCCGATTATATCTACGCCGTTGAAGCCGGGAACAGTAAGAACCGGCCCACGGTGATCCTGGTCCACGGGTTGGGTGGCAACCGGTATACCAATTATCCGATCGCCCAATATTTTCTGGAAAAAGGGTACAATGTCGTCACTTATGACCAGCGGAGCACAAACCAGAATACCGCCCGCTATACCACCTTCGGCTACTGGGAGAAGTATGACCTGATCGACTGGGTGAAGTATGTGGAAGAACAGGCCCCGGGGGAGAAAATAGGGGTATGGGGTCAGTCCTTCGGCGGGGCCACCGCGGGACTGGCGGTGGGCTACGGGGACATGGATGAACGGATTGCCTTTGTGATCCTGGAGTGTCCGGTGAGCAGTATGGCCTGGATGATCGATGATGAATTGAAAGGGATGAATCTGGGCATCCCGGTGAGCTATATGAGCTGGTGCGGCAATCTTGTCAATAGGCTTAAATTGGGCTTTTCCTATCAGGATGCCGAGGTGGCCGCCGCCATGCAAGGGGTTCGGACCCCCGTGCTGGTGATCAACAGCAAGGCCGACGACTTGACCCCTTACTTTATGGGGAAAGACATTTACGACGCGGTCGCCGACGACAAGGGGGAAATTTGGACGGTGGAGGAGAGTAAACACTGTGAGATGTGGCTGGATCACAACCAGGAGTACCGCAGGCGGCTGGATGATTTTTTGGAAAAATATCAATAAAACGGGGCAATTTGTTGACCGGCACGGCTTTCCTTAAACAAAGCCGGCGCCGCTGAACCAAGAATGGCGCCGGCCCCGGGAAAGACCACTGTTTACCTCTCTTCCGCGTTGGGATCGAGGAGATCCCGGATCCCGTCACTCAGCAAGTTAAAACCCAAGACCGCCAGGATGAGCACCAGACCGGGGGCCAGGCTGTACCAAGGGGCGCGGAAAAGATAACCTTGGGCTTCGTTAAGCATCCGGCCCCAGCTGGGTTCCGGAGGCTGGACGCCGAGGCCGAGGTAGCTTAAACCGGCTTCGGCCAGTAAGGCGCTGGAAAAACCGGTGGAGGCGGCCACCAGGAGTTCCGGCAGGATCTGGGGGAGAATATGCCGGAGCATGATCCGGAGCGGACCGACACCGATGGTTTTGGCCGCTTCCACAAAGCTGTACTCCTTAAACTGTAAAAACCCGCTCCGGGTGATGCGGGTAAACCCGGGAATGGCGGTAATACTCAGGGCGATAATGGTATTGACGGTGCCCGGCCCGCAGACGGCGACAATCATCAGGGCAAAGAGGACGCCGGGAAAGGCCTGGATGGTTGCGGTGAGTTGTCCAATCAACCGGTCCACCCAACCGCCGAAGTAGCCGCCGGCGGCACCCAAACCGGCCCCGATGACCAACCCGAGGCAGACCGAGAGGGTGCCGACGAAAAAAGCGGTCTGCGTGCCCTTCATAATCCGGCTGAAGATATCCCGGCCAAAATTGTCCGTCCCCAGGAGGTAAGGCCACCCGGGCGGGAGAAAACGCTCGCTGCTGCGCATCTCATTGACGGGAAACGGAGTATAGAAGAAACTGACGATTAACATCAGGAGAAAAAAACCCACGATTAAACCGCCGATTAATAAATTGAAGCTGATCTTTCTTTTTGTCATCTTCCCTATCTCCATCGGATTCTCGGATCAAGGATGCTGTAGAAGAGATCCACCAGCAAATTAAGGAGCACCACCACTGTGGAGAGGTAAAGGGCGATCCCTTGAATTAACGGGAAATCCCGGAAACTGATGGCGTCGATGAGGAGCCGGCCGATCCCAGGCAGGGCAAATACTTTTTCAACGATGATACTGCCGCCCAGGATATCGGCGCCCATTAACCCAAACACGGTAATGACCGAGATTAAAATATTTTTAAGGAGATGCCGGTAGAAAACCCTTTTTTCCGTCAACCCCTTACTGTAAGCCGTCCGGATATAGTCGGCGTTGCTTTCCTCGATAAAAGCGGTGCCCACGTAACGGGTTAAAACCGCGGCCTTCGGCAGGGCGACCGTCAAGGCCGGGGGAATTAATGAGGCCAACGCGCCCAGCCAATCCTCTTCCCAAGGGACAAAGGCGCCCGGCGTGAAGGAACGGAAGAGTTTGGCCAGGATCAGCGTCAGCAGGATCCCCAGCCAAAAAGAGGGAACCGCGGTGCCCAACTGCAGAAGGGCCGAGAGGAAAAAGCCCCGTTTTTGCCAGTGATGTTTTCCCACCACAAGCCCCACCGGAATCCCCAAGAATAAAATAAAGAATAAGGCCATCCCCGCCACCGGCAACGTGACCTGGAGGCTGTTGGCCATCAACCGCCGGACGGGCTGGGCGTAGCGGAGGGAGTTTCCCAAGTCGCCGCGGAAAACCCCGCCCAGCCAGCGGAGATAACGCAGGAAGAGTGGCCGGTCAAGGCCCAACTCTTTTTCCAAAGCCGCCACTTGCTCCGGGGAGGCTTCGGCGCCCAGGATGATCAGGGCCGGATTTCCGGGGAGCACTTGAAAGACGAGGAAGATCAAGAGGGAAACCAGCCAAAGGGTGAAAGCCGCTGCAATTATTCGCCCGGGTAGATCGCGCATCTTCATCACCGAGAATTGTTATTGCTCCAATAGACGGTTGACAGGTCTTGAATATATAAGGGATAGATCTGGTAGCCGGTGAGTTCCTTCCGGAGGGCAACGATATAATGGGGATCCATTAGAAAGACGGCCGCCGCATCCTCCGCTAGAATCCTTTGGGCTTTTTTGTAGAGCGCCGCCCGTTTCTCCGGATCCCTTTCGGTGGCCGCCAATTGAAAGACCCGGTCGAACTCGGGATTTTCATAGTTGAAGAAGTTGTTCCCATAATCCGAAGTGTACCGGATCAAAACGGGCAGAGGATCCAGTTTGCCGGATAAACCGGTGATGGTCATCGCATAATCCCGTCCTTGGTAAACCCGCTGCAGCCAGACAGCCCATTCCACCAGTTCAATCTCGGCCTCAATCCCCACCTTCTTTAATTGTTCCACAATGATTTGGGCGGTATCGACGTGGAAGGGGTAATTGGAGGGGACCGTCAGGACCGTCCGGAAGCCCTCCGGGTATCCGGCTTCGGCCAATAATTCCTTGGCTTTGGCCAAATCGGTGGGGTACATGTCTTCCAGACCCGGTTCGTAATAATAAGCCATGGCGGGACTGAAGCCGGAACCAAGTTTGGTTCCGAACCCGAAGGCCGCCAGTTCGATCAGTTCGTCTTTATTGACGGCATAATTGATGGCCTGGCGCACCCGCCGGTCGGTAAAGGGTTCCCGCTTTAAATTCAGAGCCAGTACTTGCACCAGATTCTGCTTGGCTTGTAAAGTATAGAAATCTGCGCCCAATTCGGCCGTGCGGTTCACATCAATCCGGGGATAAATGTCAACGGTCCCGTTTTTCAAGGCGATCAAGGCCGCCTCCCGGTCCGGGATGATGCGGAATTCGACTTTATCCAGGTAAGGCCGTCCCGCTTGCCAGTAATCGGCGAACTTCTCCAGGATGATTCGCTGTCCCGGCCGGTATTCCACAAAACGGAAGGGGCCGGTTCCGACCGGTTTGGTATTCAGCTCCCGGTACCCCTTGGGCACAATCGCCGCCGTGGTGAGGTTGTTTAAAAGGGAGGCGTCCACTTCTTTCAATTTCAGGATGATCCTTTGCTCATCCGGCGCCTCCACCGCAACGACTTTGCTGAAAAAAGGGGAAAGAGGCTCGCCGGTTTCGCTCCCCATCAACCGTTCCAGCGAGTATTTGACATCGGCGACGGTGACGGGTTGTCCATTGTGAAACTTGACGCCGGGACGGAGGTAAAAGGTGTAGACGAGGCCGTCCTCCGTTACCGTATATCGCTCCGCCAGGGCCGGCAAAAGGGAGCCGTCCGGCGCCGGCTTCAACAAACCTTCGTAGACATTGAACATGATCTCGTAGGTCCCCGCCGCGGAGGCCAGATGGGGATCGAGATAATCGGGGTCCTGGGGGATGACCACGACCACTTTGTTTTCGGGTTCCTTTTTTCCCCCCCGCCATAAAACGGCGGAAACCAGCAGGATGCCGATGAGGACAACAAGATAAAAAGGAGAAAACCTGATCCGCAACGTTTCTTCCCTCCCGAAAAAGAAAAAGCCTCCCGCTCAAGGCTCCAATCGGCATAAATATATATCCCATATTATAACATTGCCTTTCTTTTGACACAAGGGATTCCGGTAAAACCTGGGCCCGCAGGAAGGGCAATTTTTTTTGTCCAAAAAGAGGGGGGAGGAGGGACCGCGGAAGGCGGCGGGGCATATATTGAACTAACGTTAGCCGGGGGCAAAACTCTTGGCGACAACGGATTTCTTTCGTGGCGGCTAACAAGGAAGATCAAGCTAAGCTCGACAGGGAAGTTGCCAAAGGGGGAAGCTTTCATGATGACTCGGGAGCTGGCCTTGACCCACCTGCCAATCGGAAGGACAGCCGAGGTCGTAAAGGTGGGGCTTATGGGCTTAACCCGGAACCGTCTTTTGGATCTGGGCTTGGTTCCTTCCGCCGTGGTGGAGGCGGTCCGGAAAAGCCCGTCCGGGGATCCGGTGGCCTACAAAATCCGGGGCGCCGTGATCGCCTTGCGTTCGGAAGAAAGCCGGCATATTACCGTCCGTTTAATCGAATAAAGAGCACACGAAGGAATAAAGAGTGTCCGGCCGAAGGAAGAGGCTTCGGCCGGCGCTTTTCAAATGAAAAGGAGGGTGAAGAGATGGGGCTGACCGCCCAATCCACCGGTCTTTACGCTTTTCTGGAAGAACTCCGCCGCAGTACGGTACCGGCCGATGCCGTGGTGGCGTTGGCCGGGAATCCCAATACGGGGAAAAGCACCGTCTTCAATGCTTTAACCGGACTTAACCAACACACCGGCAATTGGCCCGGGAAGACCGTAGTTTTGGCCAAAGGCAGTTACCGTCATCAAGATAAAAACATCACCCTGGTGGATTTACCGGGGACCTATTCGCTCCTGGCCAATTCGGCCGATGAACAGGTGGCGCGCGATTTCATCTGTTTCGGCAAGCCCGATACGACCGTCGTGGTCGCCGATGCCACCTGTCTGGAGCGCAATCTCAACCTGGTCTTGCAGGTGCTGGAGATTACGCCCAAAACCGTTCTCTGTGTCAATCTGGTTGACGAAGCCAAGCGGAAACGGATTACGGTTGACTATCCCGCGCTGGCCAGGAACTTGGGGATTCCGGTCATTCCCACCGCGGCCAGGGAAAAGACGGGCCTTGCCGAACTGAAAGAGGCCATTCACCAAGTGGCCTTCGGACGCCAATCCAATCAGCCCAAGCGGATCGTTTACCCAGAAAGGCTGGAGGCGGCCATCGGGAGAATTCAGGAGGAAGTGGAAAGGCTGTTTCCCGGCCAATTCAACAGCAGGTGGGTGGCGCTCCGCCTGTTGGATGGGGATGCCTCGCTCATTCAGGAAATACGGAATTACTTAGGGAAAGTGCCTGCGGGGCTTGCCGGCGCATCCGGCTTTAATTTTTCACCACTGGGCTCAAACTGACCGAAGCCGGGGTGGGGATTGTTTGGGAAAAGTCCGGCCCGTAACGGAGGGCCGTTGAAAAGAGGAGGGGGTGGATGGCTGTGTCCAACTTGGCCAATGAATTTGACCGCCTGGTGCAAAAAGCCCGGGCCGAGCGGAGCAAACTGGGCGCAGTCCGGGATCAGGTGGTGCAAGCTCTTTATTGTGAGGCCCAGCAGATTGCCGGGCGGGTGGTGAAGACGGAAGAAAAAAAGAGGGATTTGGACCGGATCATCGACAATATTGTCACTTCGAAAATCTTTGGTTATCCCCTTATGCTTGCTTTACTTAGTGTGGTTTTGTGGCTGACCATCAGCGGGGCCAACCGTCCCTCGGCACTCTTGGCCGATCTGCTCTTCGGGTTTGAACATAAGCTGACGTCCTTTTTCCGGTGGGTGGGCGCACCCGCCTGGCTGCACGGGGTATTGGTGTCAGGCATGTACCGGTGTTTGGCCTGGGTGGTTTCGGTCATGCTGCCGCCGATGGCCATCTTCTTTCCGCTCTTCACTTTCCTCGAGGATTTGGGTTACCTGCCCCGGGTGGCCTTCAACCTGGATCAACTCTTTAAAAAAGCGGGGGCCCACGGGAAGCAGGTTCTGACCATGTGCATGGGCTTGGGTTGTAACGCCGCCGGGGTCATCGCCTGCCGGATTATTGAATCCCCCCGGGAACGGCTGATTGCGATCCTGACCAATAACTTTATGCCGTGCAATGGAAGGTTCCCGACGTTGATCGCCATGGCCGTGGTCTTTTTGGGCGTCTTGAGCGGCGGCGCGCACAGTCTGGTCGCGGCGGCCCTGGTGGCGGGGGCGGTGGTCTTTGGCGTCCTGGTTACGCTAGCCGTTTCTTGGACTTTATCGAAAACATTGTTAAAGGGGGTCCCTTCCACTTTTACGCTGGAACTGCCCCCGTACCGTCTCCCCAAGATCGGCCCTTTACTGGTCCGTTCGGTGTTGGACCGGACCCTGTTTGTCTTAATGCGGGCCGTGGCGGTGGCGGCGCCGGCGGGGGCCCTCACCTGGCTTCTGGCCAATCTGCGGGTGGGGGATTTAAGTATCCTGGCGCACCTGGCCGGCTGGTTACAGGGCTTCGGGCACGCCATCGGTCTTGACGGTTTCATTGTCCTGGCCTTTATCCTGGGTCTCCCGGCCAATGAAACGGTGATTCCCATTTTGATCATGGGCTATCTGGCCCAGGGGATGATGGTGGAGCCGGACAGTATCGACGCCTTGCGGGCAGTCTTGGTGAACCAGGGCTGGACCTGGCTGACGGCCGTCAACATGATGCTCTTTTCTTTGCTCCATTTTCCCTGCGCGACCACCCTCCTGACCATCAGGAAGGAAACGCAGAGCCCCAAATGGACGGTGTTGGCTGCGGTGCTTCCCACCGGTGTCGCCATCCTGGTCTGCTTCGGCCTTACCCAACTTGTGCGGGCGCTGGGGCTGGTCTAGACCGGCGGCAAACGCCGCGGGCAACCTCGGATGCCAATGGAGCAAGGCGGTAGCGCCTGGGAACAGGTCCGGAAGGAGGGAAAACGGGATGGTGAAGAACTCTTACGCGCCGGCCCGATGGTCCGCTGGAAAGATGTGCTGCCCTTCCCTGCGGAACTTTTGCGGTGGGGAAACGTCATCCTAAAACGGGGTGATGCCAGTGAAGAAAAAGGTTGTTCTAGTTCTGACCGTCCTCTTGTTTTCCTTCGCCTTGGCGGCCGGGGCTTTTTCCACGGAGTTGAAACTCTTTGTCAACGGCAACCGGGCGGCAGCCGAATTTTCCCCGCAGATCATCGACGGCCACCTGTACCTGCCGGCGGAGATCCTCGAGAAAGAGCTGGGCCTGACCGTCCATTGGGATAAGGAAGAAAACAGAGTGGAGGTGGACGGCCCGGATCAAGCGGCCTTAACGGCGCAAATCCGACGTTTGGAGGAATTGCTGGCGCCGGAAGCGCCCCGGGCGGCGGTGGAAACCTGGGCCGAAGGGGTGAAACAGCATAATGGCGCGTTACAATATGCGGTGATGGCGGCGGCCTTAAAAAAAGAGACTTACGCTTATTTTGCCGGTTTAAACTGGTCAACCGGGACTTCCAGCCCGTGGGTGGAAAGTTACCGGGTGACTGAGAGCTACCGGGTGAATGGGGAGAAATACCGGTATGCGGTGGAGTTTGAATACACGGATGCGAGCAAAAAGGTCACTTCCGCCAAGACCTATGTGACGGTGGAGCAGGAGGGGGAGAAATGGGTGGTATCCGCCTTGGAACCGGTGGAAGCCGGCGGGAAGATCACCCAAATCACCCTTGCTGAAGACAATAAAGTCAAAGCGGTCTTTGTCACGGGGGAGGCGGCTCCCTTTGGCGGTTATGATCAGGCCGACGTCTTGCTTACCCCGGAGACCAAGATTTTTGCGGGTTGTACCGATCAGGTCCTTCCGGTTGAGGCCTTGCAAAAGGGCGTTGCGGTTGAGGTGACCTTTACCGGGAACCCTCGCATCATGATTTACCCGCCTACCGCCGAGGCCAAAAGCATCCGGGTTCTTGTTCCGGAGGAGACCGCCGCTCTCGTCTACTTCAACACCGCCTATGGGTTTAGTTTTGATCTCCCCGCCGGGTGGCAGGATTTTCAGGTGCTGGACGAAGCATGGGAGGGCTTGTCCCTCGTGGCGGGAGAAGAAGGAAAGGTGGTGGCGTGCGGTCCGCTTTTGCAGATCCGGCACCCGGCGTGGACGCCAGAGGAGCCCCGGCAGGATATCCCCATCATGGTCTTGACTTTGGATCAGTGGGCGAAGCTGGAAGCGATGGAATTTAGTGTCGGGGCGGCCCCGGTCGGCCCGAAGGAACTGGGCCGGAACGACCGGTATGTCTTTGCCCTGCCCGCCCGTTATAACTATGCGTTTCCCGCCGGTTACGAAGAAGTGGAGACGATTTTGGCCCATAACCCCCTTAAACCCATTGCGACGGAAAAATAAAGCCCGCCGCTGGCTGCAGAAAACGCTTGATAAGATGAAAAGAAAGATTGCTGGATTAATAGATGAAGCCGCCTGTTACAGGCGGCTTTTTAAATTGGAGGGCTTTGCCATGCCCGGGGAGCATTTTCTCCGCCGTGCATCGCTCCCGGATGCTCCCGCGGCTTGCGCTTTGTTTGGACAGGGTTTAGAGACAAGCGAACGGTCTTTTGTCAATGGGCGGGTGCGAGGACTGGTCTGGGCCGGGGCCAGTTCTGCGGCCATCACCAACTGATGGGCTTGGCGTTGGTCCAGGCGGAGGAGGTCGGTTCTGCCGGAAAGATCTTTAGCATAAGCTAAAGTGTTAAAGAGTGCCGGGCGGCGGGAAGCAGGCCGCCGCCCGGGGGAGCGGGAGATGCCGATGTATAATGAGATGGTTTTAACGGAGAGTATGGAAGATTACCTGGAGATGTTCTACCGGATTGTCGCGGCCCAGGGCTATATCCGTCCGGTGGATCTCTCCAATGCCATCAAGGTTAAACCCTCTTCCGTGACGCGGATGATCCAGAAGCTGGATGAAGCCGGTTTCATCAAGTATGAAAAGTACCGGAATATTGCGCTGACCGAGAAGGGAATGGTTTACGGCCGCTTTTTGGTCTGGCGGGACGAAAAACTGAAGGAGTTTTTCCGCCTCTCCAAGGAGAACACCAGAGTCGAAGAGCAAGTGGAGGGGATTGAACATTACATCACCCCGGCCACCATGCGGTTTATCCGGAGCTTGATCATCTATTTCCGGGCGGACCCGAAACGCCTGCAGGAACTGGAGCACCTGCAAAACCACGCCGATTACCCGGATCACGAAGATTTACAATACTTAAGGGCGTGGCTCTTCCGGCACGGGCAGTAAAGAGGGGAAACGGGACCGGCTTCGGCGGCCGGCGGAAACCTGAAGAAATGGAGGAAGAAATTGCTTTAATCTGACAGATATGGTATTCTTATGAGAAGTTGACGAAATAATTTTATTCCGGTTTAGCTCCCCGGTTTATTTGTGTTCATGGGGAATAACCATTGGAGAGTCGGAAAAAGTGAAAGGAAAGTTGTCTTGCTGATCAGTAAATATACAGTCAGCGCAGGGGAAACCTTCGCCCAGGCTTTACTGGCCAACCCCGACCGGAGGATCCGGGTTGCCGGGGAGGAAACAAAGGGGTTTTATTCGGATTGTCTTCCCTGCAAGATAAAGGAGAATTGGTATTTCGGCTTGTCCAACGAAAGGTATTGGTTGGTTAATGGTGCCGCCCTTGAAGGAACGGGGGTCAAACCGGAGGTCTATATCCCTGTCCATTATAGTGATATCCAGAAGGGGAGCGATCCGGTGCTCGAGTGGGTATTAAAAGAATACGGCGGAAATTGAAGCGGTTTGAAAAGGGCGGGCATAAAATTTCCCTTGAAACGGGAAACGGTGCGATTATGGTAAAAGTGTTAATCCAAAGGATTAGAGGATGAAAATAATGAAAACACCGGTCACTTTCCCGGTCAGGCGGCAGGGCACGGCGGAAAACAAGCCGTGCCAAATTGCCTGGCTGGAGGAGGAACATTTTTCTCAAGTAAAAGCATTACAGGATGATATTCTCGCGACTTTGCCGCGGAAGGATTGGTATTTCCCCTTAACCCCGGCGGAAATCGGTAATATTTTAGCGGAAAAAGCGGGACAAGCCGTGGGCGCTTTTGTCGGGGACCAACTGGTGGGTTTCGGGGCGGTTTATTATCCGAAAGATCATGGGGACAACTTGGGCAGGGACGTCGGCCTGCCGGCCCCGGAATTAAAGCAAGTGGTCCATCTGGAAGCCTGCTTCGTCCACCCCGCCTACCGCGGAAACGGCCTCCAGACCAAGATGGGCAAGCTCCTGATTGAAGAAGTGTTGGCGGAAGGGGAATACCGTCATCTCCTGGCGACGGTCATGCCGGCCAATATCCCCAGCATTACCGATAAGTTTACGCAGCAAATGAAGATTGTCGCCTTAAAACAGAAATATAACAATAGCTGGCGTTATATTTTTTACCGCGATTTACGGAACCCTGCTTTATGCCCGGAAAAGCATTGGACGGAGGGGGAGCTTATTCCCGTGTCCAGCCTTGATCTCCGGCGGCAGCTTGTCCTTTTGGCTCAAGGGTATCAGGGCGCCGGTTACCGGAAAACTGGGGCCGGCCTTGATATTCTCTATGGCAAAAGGATCAACTAAAGGATGGCTTGGTTCCGGGCAAGCCAAGGACTGCTTTCTGAGAAGAAGGATCAGACGGTGAACCGAAGAAGATTGAGAGGAACTTTCTCACAGGGAAGAGGAGGGCAGCGGAGAGAAAATGGAACTCAAGGAGAAAATGGCGCTCAAGGAGAAAATCGCCCTTTGCGAGGGGAAAAATTTCTGGGAAACCAGAGCCTTTCCGGAGTACGGGATCCCGTCCATGTTTATGTGCGACGGGCCCCATGGTTTGCGCAAGCTGGAAAATCCCGTTCATGACGGGGGACCCAATGTTTCCCGCCCGGCCACTTGTTTTCCGGCGGCCGTCTCCACCGCCTGCAGCTGGGATGTGGAGTTGGTCGGGAAGATCGGGGCCACCATTGCCGAGGAAGCGGCCGATCAGGGGGTGGGGGTCTTCCTCGGCCCCGGGGTCAATATCAAACGGAATCCGTTGTGCGGCCGGAATTTTGAATATTTCTCCGAGGATCCTTATCTGGCCGGGAAACTGGCCGCCAGTTTCATCAAGAACGCCCAGCAAAAGGGGATCGGTACCTGCCTGAAGCATTTTGCCTGCAACAATCAGGAGTATCAACGGTTCAGCTCCGATTCCCTTGTTGACGAGCGCACGCTGCGGGAGATTTATCTGACGCCCTTCGAGATCGCGGTGCGGGAGGGGAAACCCAAAACCGTGATGTGTGCCTACAACAAAATCAACGGCACATATTGCAGCGACCATCAAGAACTCTTAACCGATATATTACGGAAGGAATGGGGCTTTGACGGCCTGGTGATGAGCGACTGGGGCGCCATGCACGACCGGGTGGCCGCTTTCCGGGCGGGGTGCGACCTGAACATGCCCGGCGGCAGTAACTATATGTTCCGGGAGACGCTGGCGGCGGTCGCCCGGGGTGAGCTTACGGAAGCGGAGATCGACCGGAGCGTGGAAAGGGTCAAAAAAATGGTGCGCGAAGCGGCAGAGGCTCTGAAAAACAAGGGACCCTGTGATTACGGGGCCCACCACGAGCTGGCGCGGATCGCGGCGGAACAAAGCGCGGTGCTGCTGAAGAATGAAGATCAGATTCTCCCCCTCAAGGAAGGGCAGAAAATTGCCATTCTAGGCCAAATGGCGAAAAACATGCGTTACCAAGGGGCCGGTTCCAGTCATATTAACCCGCTCAAACTGGTCCATCCCGCCGATTGCCTGGGGGAAGGCGTCGGGGTGAAGGAGGCCGATGTGGTGGTGGTCTTTGCCGGGTTGCCCCCGGAGACGGAGGGGGAGGGCTTTGACCGGGAGCAGATGGCGATGCCGGCGGAGCAAGTGAAACTTATCGAAGAGGCGGCGACCGCGAATCCCAATACGGTGGTGGTCCTCTTCTGTGGCGCCCCGGTGGAAACACCCTGGGCCGACCGGGTGAAGGCCATTTTGTATATGGGCCTGCCCGGACAGGCCGGCGGCGAGGCGGTCGCGAATTTACTGTACGGAAGAGCCAACCCCTGCGGGAAACTGGCGGAAACCTGGCCTCTAAAGTACAGTGACTGCCCCTCGGCTTCGTACTATCCCCGGCGGGATGCGCAGTACCGCGAGGGGATCTATGTCGGCTACCGTTATTACGACAAAGCCAATGTGAACGTACGCTGGAAATTTGGCTTCGGGTTGAGTTACACGAGGTTTGCCTATTCCGGTGTGAAACTCGAGGGGGAAACGGTCTCCGTCACCGTCGCCAATGTCGGTCAACGCGGCGGCGCCGAGATTGTGCAGCTTTATATCGCTCCCCCGCAAGACGGAATTCACCGGCCCGTAAAGGAGTTGAAACGCTTTGCCAAGGTTTATCTCGAACCGGGGGAGAAAAAAGAAGTCCGCTTTGACCTGGATGACCGTTGTTTTGCCGTGTGGGACGGAACTTGGAAGGTGCCCGGCGGCCGGTATACGGTGCTGGTGGGCGGCGGTCCCGACCAACTGATGGTGGCCGGAGTGATTGAGAAAAGCGGTGCGCCCGTACCGGTCCCGGTCTGGCAGCGGGGTTCCTGGTACGAAAAGCCGGGCGGCGCTCCCTCCCAGGAGGAATGGGAGCGCATGCTGGGGCGGAAGTATGAGCCGCATCTTCCCCGGAAGGGAGAGTTCACCATGAACGATACGGTCATGGACATGAAGGAGCATTCTTTGGTTATGCGGTTCTTGTATTGGCGATTGAAACGGAAGGTGGCCAAAAGGGTAAAGCCCGGCACGGCGGAGTACCGGATGAATTTACAGTCCACCGCCGAAAGCCCCCTGCGGAGCATGGAGATCTTCAGCGGCCTGGGCGCCAATTTGTTCCAGGGCTTGCTGGCGATGGCCAACGGGAAGTATTTATCCGGATTAAGGCTCCTCTTGAAAAGAGGTAGCCCAAGGGAGCTATAGATTTGGAAAAACCAATCATTTCAAGGGCGGTAAAGATACGTCTGGAAGGAGGCAACGATCATGCTCTTGATTAAGAACGGGATGATCCTGACCATGGCGGGGGCGCCGATTCCCGGTGGCGAGGTCTTGGTCGAGGCGGGCAAGATTGTGGCGGTGGGGAAAAACCTTGCCGTGCCCGCTGGTTGTACCGTCCTGGATGCGGAGGGCGGCTATGTGATGCCCGGGATCATTGATGCCCATTGTCATGTCGGCATGTGGGAAGATGGCCTTGGCTTTGAGGGGGATGACGGCAACGAGTGTACCGATCCGGTGACGCCGCAGCTCCGGGCGATTGATGCCATCAATCCGCTGGACCGTTCCTTTGTGGAAGCCTACGAAAATGGGGTCACCTGTGTCTGTACCGGTCCGGGGAGCGGCAACGTGATTGGCGGCCAGTTTGCGACGATCAAAACCAGGGGAAAACGGATTGACCGGATGATTCTTCAGCAGCCGGCTGCGATGAAGGTGGCTTTTGGGGAAAACCCGAAACGGGTTTACAGCGGCAAGAAGCAGGCCCCTTCCACGCGGATGGCCACCGCTGCCCTGCTCCGGGAGTATCTTTTTAAAGCAAAAGCCTATATGGAAAATAAAGATAAAAACGGTTTCGACATGAAACTGGAGAGTCTGATTCCTGTGGTCAAAGGGGAGCTGAAGGTAAAAGCCCATGCCCACCGCGCCGATGATATTTTCACGGCGATCCGGATTGCCAAGGAGTTTGGTTTGAAAATGACCCTGGACCATTGCACCGAGGGGCATTTGATCGCCGATGAGCTTGGCCGGGAAGGGTATCCGGCCATCGTTGGGCCTACCTTGACCGGCAGGGAGAAGGTGGAATTAAGGGAGCTGAGTTTTGAAACCCCCCTGGCTCTGCACCGGGCGGGGGTAAAAATTGCCCTGATGACCGACCATCCGGTCATCCCCGTCCATTATCTGCCCATCTGCGCCGCCTTGGCGGTGAAAGCCGGGTTGGACGAAGAAACGGCTTTGAAGGCGATTACGATTAATCCTGCAGAAATCCTGGGCATTGCCGACCGGGTCGGGTCTCTTGAAGCGGGGAAGGATGCGGATATCGCCGTCTTTGATAAACACCCCTTTGATCTTCAGGCCAAGACTGTTTTTGTCCTGATTGACGGGGAAGTTGTTTTTAAACGTAAAAAGGATTAAAGACCGACAGCGGCCGGTGCGGAACGGATTAGCCGGGAAAGCGGCCAGGCAAGCGGCTGGGTCTTGCTGCCCTCCTTAAGCTCATAATCATAATAAAAAAAACAGGGGCCGCGGTATTCGCGGCCCCTGTTTCGTTTCATGGGATCCAGTTTTTCTGTTTTACCGTTTGCCCGGATTCTTTTCTTTATCAGTTGAATTTTGAATTACTTTGAAGCTTATGGAAGGGCTATTTTACTTGTTTGCTTCCAGGTAGCCTTCGGGGTCGATGACGCCGTAGAAGGCTTCCTTGGCGCCGAAGGCCCGGTTGAAGAGCAACGGGCTGCCTTGGGCGCGCCAGCTCTGGGAGTCGGCCTTGCCCCAGAAAGTAACCCGGTCGATGTGGCTGGCGTACTTCTTATAGACCTTGAAGAGTTCGGCAAACAATTTGGCTTGCTTAATCTCTTGCTCTTTGGTCAAGGGTTTGGTGTACTGGTTGGTCCAGGAGCCGTACGGAATGTCCAGCTCGGTGATGCCGATCTTGACGCCGGCCTTGATGAACCGTTGGATCGTGGCTTCAACAGCCTCCACATCCAGGCTGTCCGTCCAGTAGTGGGATTGCATGCCGAGGGCTTCAATGAGCGGACGGTCGGGATCGGTGTTCCGCGGGTCGGTTTTCCATTTGGCGTTGAGTTCTTCCGCCATCATGGCCATGGCTTCCCGTTTCCAGGTCATGTCTTCATTGTAGTCGTTGTAGAAGAGCATGGCTTCGGGATCGGCGAGCCGGGCAAAGACAAAGGCGTCATAGATATAGTCGGCGCCGCTTTCACCCTTCGCCTTGTCCGCCCCGTTTTCGTAAGCGAGATACCAGGGCACATCTTTGCGGAGGGCGTCTTTCCAGTCGGCGGGGATCCCGGCGTTGTCGGTGAAAGCTTCATTGACCACGTCCCAGGAGATGACCTTGCCCCGGAAATGCCCGGCCACCGTGGTGATGTACTCTTCCATATTCGCCCGCGCTTCCGCCCGGGTCAGCGGCTTGCCGTCCTCGCCGATGTTCAACCAGCGGGCCGACTGGGAATGCCAGACCAGGACATGCCCGTGGACCTTCAGGTTATTGGCCTCCGCCCAGTTGATGATCGTATCGGCGTTGGTAAAGTTGTATTCCCCTTTGGCGGAACTGAGCGACTGGGGCTTCATGTCGTTTTCGGCCGTTACCAGGTTGTACTGGTGTTTATACATGGCGGTTAGCTCGGGATCATTGGTCTGGAAGGGATTCATGATATTCCCGATCATGAAGTAATCCTGATATGTATCCTTGAGCGAAGGAAGGGAGAGATCCCATTTGGGGATGATGATCTCCTCCGGCCGGGGCGGGGTTGTCACCTGCAGCTTTACTTCATCCAGATAGAAGTGGAGCTCGGGGACCTGGTAGTCGTTGTGGAAGACAATGGCGACCACGGACCGGTGGTCTGCCGGGACGGCGAAATCCATGGTGACGTCGGTCCATTGCCCGGCCTTAAGGTTTACTGTGGCCCGGCCCACGGTGCCGTAGGTATCGGCGCCGGAACTGTCCTTGGTTTCCACCCGGATGCCCATCGTTGCATCCGTGGGACTCAGGATCTTGGCGGTCAAACGGTACTCACCGGTAGGCAGCATCGGATTGGCTAAGAATTCGTTCCGGAGTGCCACGCCGCTCCAATTGTTCTCCCAGACCGGCTGGACACTCAGGCTTTTTTGACCGGCGGCCGCATACTCCTCGCTCAAAGTGATGGTGGCGGTGCCGTTTTGCTGGAGTGTATTGCCGGATTCAAAACCTTCGTAGTATAAGATGTCGCCAGCCTCGACGGCGACGGTTTGCGCCGGCGGGACCAAGGCGAAAAAGACAAAGGCTGCCATGAGCAGGAAGAGCTGAAGCCGGCAACGGTTTTTCCGGTAGACAGCTTTCATACGGAAAATCCCTCCATTACTTTTAATTTATACTAAAAAGAATTATAACATATTAGTTGCTTATTTATCAATGTGAGTCCATAATGACTTTTTTGAAGACTTTTTGGCATTGGCCATCGAGCAGACCGGGGAAGCAGGAATTCTTCTTATGTATACAGTATAATAAATTAAATGGGGAGGAGCGGGGAGAAGCATGGCGAAGTAATATTTTATTTGTATATTTATAGAGGGTTTTGCATAAATTCCAATCCCTTAATTTTAGCGCAGGCCGCCGAAACTTGCCAGATCCGGCCCGGGGCTTTTGCTTTTGTTGAGCGGTCGTTGCAAAAAAGGGAAATTTACGATATGATATCTCACATCGTCATTTAAATTTATTATGAAGGGTTATTTTGCTTATTGCCAATGAGCAATAGATCCTAATTGTTGAAAAGGAGGACTGCGGATGAAAAAGCGTATTTGGCTTCTTATGTCGATCTTAACAATTGCAGTATTGGTTTTGGCGGGCTGCGGGGCGAAGAAAACCACCCTCAAGATGGCCACCGGCGGAACAACCGGCACCTACTATGCATACAGCGGAACGGTTTCGCAGGTGCTCAGCAAAAAGATCCCCAACCTCAGTTTTGATGTGCAGTCGACCGGCGCTTCCAAAGCCAACATCTACCTGGTCTCCGATAAAGAAGCGGATATCGCCATTGTCCAGAATGATGTCATGTATTATGCCTACAACGGCACCGACCTTTTTGCCGGGGAAAAAGTGACCGGTTTCTCGGCCATGGCCGGTTGTTATGCGGAAGTCTGCCAAGTGGTCGCCAAGAGCGGGATCAACTCCATCGCCGACCTCCGCGGCAAGCGGGTCTCGGTCGGGGACATCGGTTCCGGGGTGGAGTTTAATGCCCGGCAGATCCTGGAGGCCTACGGGATGACCTTTGACGATATCATCGTGAATAACCTAAGTTTCGGGGACAGCGCCACCGCCTTTAAGGATGATAAAATTGACGCCTTCTTCTGCGTGGCCGGGGCGCCGACCACGGCCATTGTGGAATTGGCCACCACCAACCAGATTCATCTGCTGGAAGTCGACGACGAACATGCGGCCAAATTAATGGCGAAGTATCCTTTCTATACCAAATACCAAATCCCCGCCGGCACCTACAAGGGTGTGGATAAGAGCGCCCAGACGGTCGCCGTGGTGGCCACGTACATCGTCTCCGATGACCTGAGTGAAGATTTGGTTTACAAGATGACGAAAGCCCTCTTTGAAAATAAGGAGGAGATCGCCGCCGGCCATCCAAAAGGCGCCGAACTGGATCCGGCTTACTCCGTTTCGAGTATCGCCATTCCCATGCATCCCGGCGCCGAGAAATACTACAAAGAGGCCGGCATCTTATAAGCCGATCAAATATGGTAAAGAAATGGCTGGGAACGGGGGCCGCGATCGTGGTCATAATCACGGCCTCCCTTTTTTTAATATATATTTTTGCCCCGCCCTGTCTAATCCTGAAAAACGGGAAAACCGGGGCTGTGATCCGGTCTTTTCCGGTGCAGGAGGGGGAGGAATTTGCCGTTACCTTTGTCCATTCGGTGAACCAAAGCCCGGTGACGGAGGTTTACCGGATCCGGAAGGGCGGGATCGAGGTGGTCCGCACCATTTATTATGCCTTTGGCGCCGGTGTTCCGGCCGAGCTTGGAGAAGGGGAGCATCTTGAGTATGCCGATGACGGCGCCATGGTCGTGACGGGAATTAACCGGCGCCTGCCGCGGCTTTCCTATATTGTAGGGACCGTTTCCGACCATATCCTGACCATCGGCGGAGAGGAGATCAGCCTGCGCGAACTTTGCGGCCGCAACACCACCGTGCGCTTTGTCCTTGGACACCGGTTTTTCCCTTTTGACTGATCTTTTACGCTGTTTTGCCCGTACGCCGGAAAAGCCGGAATTGACAAGTTCCGGTTTTGTCAAGAGATAAACAAGACAGCAAACCTGACTAAATACAAGAAAAGGAGGCGGATTCATGTCTGAAGAGAAAAATGCACTGCCATTCTTGGATAACCCGTCTGAACAAGTCGATGTGGATGCGGTGATGGCCGAATATGACCGGGAATCCAACACCAGGCATTTTCATGGTGTCCCCCGCGTCGTGGTCCGCTACTTGCTGGCGGCGTTTTCCTTGTATGTCTTTTACATGAACCTGATCAGCGTCTGGCCGGAGCAGATCCGCCGGGCATCCTTTGTCGGGCTGATTGTTTTCATGGCCTTTGTGCTTTATCCGGCAAAGAAAAGGGCGGCCAAAGAGAGTAATTATATCCCCTGGTATGATCTGCTGCTTGGGCTCATGGGGGCGGCCTGTTATTTCTATTATGTGGCGAACTTTGCCGACCTGTCGCTGAAGGCGACCCGGATTAGCCAAGTGGATATCCTGGTCGGCGCGGTGGGCGTGCTGATCACCGCCGAGGTCTGCCGGCGGGTGGTGGGACTCCCGATTCTGGTGGTGGCCGGCGCCTTTGTCGGTTACGCCTTTTATGCCGGCTATTCGCTGAAGCGGATCGTCTATACCCTCTTTTATACCCTGGACGGGGTGATCGGTACGCCCATCGGGGTCTGTTCCACCTTTATCGTTTTGTTCATCATTTTAGGCTCCTTTTTGGAAAAGACCAATATCGGCGCCTTTTTTATCGAGATTGCCAACTCCATTGCCGGGTGGGCCACGGGCGGACCGGCGAAAGTCGCCGTCATTGCCAGTGGTCTGGAAGGGATGTACTCCGGGAGTTCGGTGGCGAACACTGTCGGTTCGGGGAGTATCACCATTCCGGTGATGAAAAAGGCGGGCTACGACAAGGATTTTGCCGCGGCCGTGGAGGCGGCGGCCTCCACCGGGGGTCAGATCATGCCGCCGATCATGGGCGCCGCCGCCTTCCTGATGGCGGAGATGACCGGGGTACGCTATTCCGATATTGCCGTTTCGGCCATTTTCCCGGCGGTCCTTTATTTTACCGGGATCTTCCTGATGGTTCATTTTGAGGCGAAGAAAACCGGGCTTAAGGGGCTCCCGAAGGAGGCCATCCCCAGCTTTTTCAAGCTCTTCCTCAGGAAAGGCTATTTGTTCCTCCCCATCGTGGTGCTGATTGTGACGATGTCCATCGGGTACACGCCGTCCCGGGCGGCCTGCCTGGCCATCCTGGCCGCGATTGTGGTCAGTATCTTCCGGAAGGAGACCCGGCTTGACCCCAAAGCCTTTGTGGACGCGCTGGAAAACGGGGCGAAAAACACGATCGGGGTGGCGGCGGCCTGTTCCATCGCGGGGATTATCGTCGGGGTTGTCTCCCTCACCGGGATCGGGCTGAAGCTGGCCGAAGGCTTGCTCTTCCTTTCGGGCGGGATTGACCTGATTGCCCTCTTCCTGACGATGATCGCCTGCCTCATCCTGGGCATGGGGGTGCCGACGACCGCCAACTACGTGATCATGGCGACCATTACGGCGCCGATTATCTTGAAGCTGATTCCGGAGACGCCGGTGCTGGCCGCCCACTTCTTCGTCTTTTACTTCGGGGTGGTGGCCGATATTACGCCGCCGGTGGCGCTGGCCGCCTATGCGGGGGCGGCCATCTCCGGCGGTAACCCGATCCGGACGGGGGTAATTGCGACGAAACTGGCGATCACTGCGTTTATCATTCCTTATATGTTT
Source organism: Capillibacterium sp. (assembly GCA_036562545.1). GTDB lineage: Bacteria > Bacillota > UBA4882 > UBA10575 > UBA10575 > Capillibacterium. The sequence goes on from DATCJZ010000059.1 coordinate 26,696, forward strand.
GTGCTGAACCCGACGATGCTCTTGGTGAATGCCAGCTTCTTGCAGGTTATTCAGTTCACCCTCACCTCATTGATCGGGATGTTCGCCATCGCCGGCGGGCTGGAAGGCTATATGCATAAGGAACTCCCCATGTGGCAGCGGATTCTGGCGGTGGCCGCGGGGATTCTGATGATTGAGCCGAGTCTGGCCACGGATCTGATAGGTATTGTCATCATTGCCGTGATCGTGGTGCTTCAATATGGCATCAAAATCGGCAAAGGTAAAGCGGTGGCCGCTTAGGCCGGAAGCCGGGAAACAGGAGGCCGTCTTTCCTGCCGAGGGAAGACGGCCTTTTTATGGCTAATTTTCTTTGCTTTCACTTTTCGTTCCCTGCCGGGCATGCTATGTGATATAATGCCGTGCACCTTGCTTGTTACGCACGAATAAACTTTAATTATTGTTGTAAACCTCTGGTTGCAAACCTTTCCGGGCATGATATAATGCTGTACATCCAAGACGTTCGCGTGGAAGTTGGGCCGAGTACCGGCCAACCGGCGCGACGCGGGATTATTCTGGAATTAAAAGGGGGACAAAGATGGTTTTTTCCTGGTATACCTCTGCGGTGCTCACCATTCTCCTGTGGGGAGTGGCCGATGCTTTTTACAAGAAGGGGACTTCGCCCCAGGATAAATACAGCCATCTGCGGATTGTCATCATGGTGGGGACCGTGATGGGTTGCCAAGCCTTATTGGAACTTTCCAAATTGGGCTGGCAGTTTGATTTAATGAATATTATCAAATATTTGCCGGTTTCGGCCATGTATATTTTGTCGATGATCTGCGGCTATGTGGGCCTCCGCTATTTGGAGGTCTCCATCAACTCGCCGGTGAGCAATACCTCCGGCGCGGTGGCCGGACTTCTGGCCTTTCTAGTCCTGGGGAAAAGGATGAACGGCTGGCAACTGCTGGCCGTCTCCATGATCACCGCCGGCCTGGTGGCCATCGGCATCACCGAACGGCAATTGGCCGAGCTCGAGCGGCGGGAGAAAAAGATCGAGGTGGACCGGAAGTACCGGCTGGGGGCGTTGGCGCTGATCTTTCCCATCCTTTACGCCATCATCGATGCGTTGGGGACGTTCCTTGACGATGTCTATCTGACGAAGTTGATGAGCCCCGAAGAGGCTTTGATCTCTTATGAACTTACCTTCTTCCTCTGCGCTGTGGCCTCCTTTGTTTTTGTGGTCGGGATCAAAAAAAGACCCTTCCGGCTTGCGGAGGAAAAGGACCGGGCGCTGGCGGCGGTCTTCGAAACGGCCGGTCAGTATTTTTACGTCTTTGCGCTCGACACCAACTCTGTAATTGTGGCGCCGATGATCGCCAGCTACAGCGTTGTTTCCGTTCTTTTGGGCCGGTTATTCTTGAAGGAACGGCTGACCGCCCGGCAGTATCTCTTCATTGCCCTGGTCATGGCCGGTATTTTTATCCTCGGTTTTTTCGAGTAGGCGCCTGAGGAGGTCTTGAGCAGGAGCCGCAGCGGTTCCGGCCGGCGCGCCCCGGCAAGGTGTTTACGCGCCCTTCATTGACAAGGCGGGCGGATTGGTCTATGATAAAGAAAAGGGTTAAACCCTGAAAACCTTGACCCCGCGAGCGGAAACCCAAGGGGAAGGAATTGGGAAGCTTAAGGGGGAAAGCAAAGCGTCGCCGGTTTACATTCTAATGCCGAGGGTCTTCCGAGGCAGAAGAGAGGTGGTTAAGCATGGCAAATAAAGCCCTTCATCAAGAAATTTTAACTTTCTTGATGAGGGGCTTTTCTTTTGGGAAAAGGAGGGGACGGGGATGAACAACACACCCAGAAGTGATCGCCTGCATATCGCCATTTTTGGCCGGCGGAATGTGGGCAAATCAAGTCTGCTGAACGCCCTGACCGGGCAGGAAGTGGCGGTGGTTTCGCCGGTGGCGGGCACTACCACCGATCCGGTGTACAAGAGTATGGAAGTTCTGCCCTTGGGGCCGGTGGTCTTGATTGACACCCCCGGCCTGGACGACGAAGGGGACCTGGGGCGGCTCCGGATTGAGAAAGCGCAGGAGGTTTTACGCAAAACCGACCTCGCGCTGTTGGTCGTGTCCCCAGAGGGGCCCTGGGGGAAATTCGAGGAAGAGCTGGTGGCGGAGTTTAACAAACACGGCCTGCCCTATCTGGTGGTGGTCAATAAGAGTGACCGTCTGGGGGAAGAGGAAAGGACGGAACAGATCTTAAGCCGAATCCCGGGCCAAGCCCCGGTGGTGAAGGTCTCCGCCTTGACCGGGGAAGGAATGGGGGATCTCCTGCACCGTTTATGCCGGCTTGGCAAAGCGGATGATGGGAGGCTGCATCTGGTCGACGGGATTGTAGGCCCCGGGGATCTGGTGCTCCTGGTGACCCCCATCGACCGGGAAGCGCCCAAAGGCCGGCTGATCCTCCCCCAGCAGCAGGTGCTCCGGGATTTGCTGGATCACGGGGCGCTGGCCCTGGTGGTCAAGGAGACCGGACTGGAGGAGGCCTTCACAAAGCTGGCGGTCAGGCCGGCGCTGGTGATCACCGATTCGCGGGTTTTTGCTCAGGTCAATGCTGCCGTCCCGGCGGAAGTCCCGCTGACCTCCTTTTCGATTCTGTTTGCCCGGCAGAAAGGAAACCTTGGCCTCTTTTACCGGGCGGCGGAGGCCGTCAAGGACTTGCAGGACGGCGACCGGATCCTGGTCGCCGAGGGCTGTACCCACCACCGGCAAGGGGACGACATCGGCACGGTGGTCATCCCGCGGCTTCTCTGCCAAAAAACCGGGAAAAAACTCAGCTTTGACCATGTTTCCGGCGGTGATTTCAGCGGGGACCTGACCGGTTATAAACTGGTGATCCACTGCGGCGCCTGCATGTTGAATAAAAAAGAGATGGAGTACCGGCAGCAAATGGCGGCCGCCCAAGGCGTGCCCATGGTTAATTACGGGGTTTTATTGGCCTATCTCCACGGAATTTTGGCGCGGGCGATTGCGCCCTTTCAAAAGGAATTGTCAGCGAGGAAAGAAAAGGGGGTTTGACCATGGATTTTCTAAAAAAGTATGAAAAAGACTTTGCCGAGTACGACCGGATGGAGAAGGATTTCATCGATGACGAGCGGATCTGGGAGCAATTAAACAAGGCGGCCAATCCGTCCCGGGCCGAGGTCCGGCGGGTGCTGGCCAAGGCGGAACGGAAGATCCGGCTGGAACCGGAGGAGATGGCGATCCTCATCCAGAATCAGGACCCGGTGACAATCGAGGAAATGTATGCCCTGGCCAACAAGTTGAAACGGGAGGTCTACGGCGACCGGATTGTCTTCTTTGCCCCGCTCTATATCAGTAACAAATGCGCCAACAACTGTAAATACTGCGGTTTCCGGCGGGAAAACAAAATGATCGAACGGCGGACCCTGACAATGGAAGAGATCGCCCATGAAGTCAAGGTGATGATTGACGAGGGGCAGAAGAGAACGGTCCTGGTTTACGGTGAATCGCCCGAAACCGGCATCGATTTTATCTGTGACAGCGTGCGGGAGGTTTACCGGACGAAGAGCGGCCGGGGGGAGATCCGGCGGGCCAATATCAACTGCGCCCCGCTCTCCCGGGAAGAACTGGCCAAACTAAAGGAGGTCGGGATCGGCACCTTCCAGGTCTTTCAGGAGACCTACCACCATCCGACTTACCGGGAGATGCACCCGGCGGGGACAATCAAAAGCCATTTCCGCTGGCGCCTTTACGCCCAGGACCGGGCCTTGGATGTGGGCTTGGACGACGTGGCGATCGGCGTTTTGTTCGGCCTTTATGACTGGCGTTTTGAACTGATGGGCCTCCTGTACCACACCATCCACCTGGAGGAGAAGTATAACGGAGTCGGGCCCCATACCATCTCTTTCCCCCGGATTGAGCCGGCCCTCGGGACGCCCTACGCTTCCAATCCCAAATATGCGGTGAGCGACGCGGATTTCAAAAAGCTGGTGGCCATTCTCCGCCTGAGCGTCCCCTACACCGGACTGATCTGCACGGCCCGGGAGCGGCCCGAGGTGCGCCGGGAGGTGATTCCGGTGGGGGTTTCCCAGATTGATGCCGGGACCCGGATCGGCGTCGGCGGTTACCGCAAAAGCACCGGGAATATGCTGCCGGATAAGGAGCAGTTCCAACTGGGGGACACCCGGTCCCTGGATGACGTGGTCTATGAAACCTGCACCACGGGCAGCCTGCCTTCCTTCTGTACCGCCTGCTACCGGGCGGGACGGACCGGCGAGCACTTTATGGAGGTGGCCAAATCCAGCTTTGTCCATAACTTCTGTCTGCCCAACGCCATCCTCACCCTCAAGGAATATCTGCTGGATTATGCCACACCAAGGACCAAAGAGGTTGGGGAAAAGACGATTGCCAACTATGTGGAGCGGCTGGAAAACGAAAAGACGAAAAACTTTGTCCGCCAGGCCCTGCGCCGGCTGGAGCAGGGGGAAAGGGACCTCCGGCTTTGAAAGGGGAGAAGGAAAATGGCGACGGCGGACAGACGGAGGGTGGAGGAACTGGTCGGCGTCCTGGAAAGGGAGCACGACCTTGATCCGGAGGGCCTTATTTACTTGTTGACCGTCCCGGAGGCCGAACCCCTCCGCCGGGCGGCCGACCGGGTACGGGCCAAATATGTTGGCCCGGAAGTTCATCTCCGCGGCCTGATAGAGTTCAGTAACTATTGCCGGGGAAGCTGTTACTACTGTGGACTGCGGGCCGCCAACCGCGGAATCCGCCGTTACCGGATGACCCCGGAGGAGATTATCGCCGCGGCCCGCCGGGCGGCGGCCCTCGGCCTGAAAACCATCGTCCTCCAAAGTGGGGAAGACCTCTGGTATACCGAGAAAGTGCTCTGTGCCATCATCGGCGCCATCAAAGACCTGGACGTAGCGGTTACCCTGAGCATCGGCGAGCGCCCCAAAAGTTTCTATGCAGCTTTGAAGCGGGCGGGCGCCGACCGTTTTCTCCTCCGGATCGAGACCAGTAACGAAGAACTTTATACCAGGCTCCATCCGGGAATGAGTTTCCAGAACCGTGTCCGCTGCCTTTATGACTTAAAAGAATTGGGTTACGAAACGGGGACCGGCTGCCTGATCGGGCTGCCGGGCCAGACTCCGGCCATGCTGGCGGCGGACCTCCTCTTCTTTAAAAAACTTGAGGCTGACATGATCGGAATGGGGCCTTTTCTGCCCGCGCCCGGCACCCCCTTGGCGGAGGCCAAAGGAGGCGAGGTGGAACCGGTCTTGAGAATGATGGCCCTCGCTCGGCTGCTGCTGCCGGCGATCAACATGCCGGCCACCACCGCCCTCTCCGTCAAGGACGACGACGGTCACCAAAAGGGGTTAAGCTGGGGCGCCAATGTGATCATGCCCAATATGGGGTTGAGTGAATATAAAAGGCTGTATGCCATCTATCCGGGGAAGAAAGACATCCCGCCCGCGGAACAGTTGGCCAAAATCAAAGCGCTCCTGGACCGGATGGGCAGGGTCGTGGGGCGGGGGTATGGCGGGGCGAGAGGATGGAGAACAGGGAGAGCATGGGATGAATAGCATCTACTGAAGAAAAACCCCTGGCCTTTTATCGAGGCCAGGGGTTTATTAATTCGCGAACCAAACGGGTAAGAAGGTATTTTAGGTTAAGATTTCCGCTTTTCTTATGGCCGAGCCGGAAGCGGAATGGGTTACACCCGGGAAACCTCCGGCAACTGGGCGAAGGCTTTCTCCAGATCGGCGTCGGTGGGGATGTAATCGGTCATCGAGCCGTTCAAATAGGACTCGTAGGCGGTCATGTCAAAGTAGCCGGTGCCGGTCAGGCCGAAGAGGATGGTTTTGGCTTCCCCGGTTTCCTTACATTTTAAAGCTTCATCAATGGCCACCCGGATGGCATGGGATGATTCGGGAGCGGGCAGGATGGTCTCGTGTTTGGCGAAGAAGACCGCGGCTTCGAAGACCTTCGTCTGCTCGACCGCCACCGCCTCCATGTAACCGTCATGGTAAAGCTTGGAGAGGATGGGCGACATCCCGTGGTAGCGCAAACCGCCGGCGTGGTTGGGCGAAGGGACAAATTGACAGCCCAAGGTGTACATCCGGGCCAAGGGGGTAATTTTTCCGGTGTCGCAAAAGTCGTAGGCATAGCGGCCCCGGGTGAACGAGGGGCAAGAAGCCGGCTCTACGGCGATAATCCGGGGGGAAGCTTTCCCCAGTAACTTATCCTGCATGAAGGGGGCGATGAGGCCGCCCAGGTTGGAACCGCCGCCGGCGCAACCGATGATCAGATCCGGGTATTCATCCAGGATCTCCATGGCCTTCTTTGCTTCCAGACCGATAATGGACTGGTGGAGCAAGACCTGGTTCAAGACGGAGCCGAGGACATACCGGTAACCGGGGGTGGTGACCGCTTTTTCCACGGCTTCGGAGATGGCGCAGCCAAGGCTGCCCCCGGTATTCGGATCCTTCTCCAGGATGCTCCGGCCGACTTTGGTGGTGGTGCTGGGACTGGGAATGACTTCCGCGCCAAAGGTCTGCATTACCGAACGGCGGAAGGGCTTCTGTTCGTAGGAGCATTTGACCATGTAGACGGTCAAAGGCAGTTTAAAGTAGGCGCAGGCTTCGGCCAAAGCCGTTCCCCACTGGCCAGCGCCGGTCTCGGTGGTGAGGCCGGTTAGCCCCTGTTCTTTCGCGTAATAGACCTGGGCGATGGCGGAGTTTAACTTGTGGCTACCAGAGGTGTTGTTGCCTTCAAATTTGTAGTAGATCCGGGCCGGGGTGTCCAAGGCCTTTTCCAGGTTGTAGGCACGGATGAGGGGTGAAGGCCGGTAGACCCGGTAAAACTCCTGGATGGGTTCGGGGATCTCAAAATACCTGGTTTGGCTGTCCAGTTCCTGTTTGACCAGCTCTTCGCAGAAAACGGGGGCTAAATCCTCAGGAGTGACCGGCTTCAAAGTAGCCGGATTGAGCATGGGATCGGGCTGCTCTTTCATGTCGGCCCGGAGGTTGTACCAGACCTTCGGCATCTCTTCGGCGTCCAGATAAAAACGGTAAGGGACCTTTTTCGTTCTTTTCATGCTCTTCTTTTCTCCTCTCTTCTCGTCTCTTCTCACCGGGCTTACCCTTTGTGAAAAGAAACTTATTTTGGGATTATAAAAAAGCTTCTGCTCCAGTTTACTGGGACAGAAGCTTTATGCCCTGCGGTGCCACCCGGTTTGGCGTAAATTACGCCCTCTCCTTGTCATATACGAACATATCTGCTCATATATGCTCCCTTGATAACGGATGGAGATTCCGTCAGGTATTACTCGGCGCGCGGCGCCTTTCTCCCTGCCCTCGTAAGCCCATTCGGTACCGGCCTTTGCTGCCGCCTTTCCACCCCCGGCGGCTCTCT
>DATCJZ010000001.1:0-39795 GCA_036562545.1 Capillibacterium sp.
CGAGCACGGCCTGGACCGCCGGCAAAACCCGGGGCACGGTCTGCAAATCTTTGGTCACCAATAACAGTTCCGTGGCCTGATCCTCCATCTCCAGCAAAGTCTGGGCCTGGTCCAAGGGGAGATAAAAGACCGCCTCATCCAGCAACTTCAAGGTGCTTTCCAAACGCCCCACGATGGTGAAAGTACTCCCTTTCAGGGAACCGAAAGCCGTATTATAGACAATGGTTACCCGGTCGCCAACCCGGCGGTTGATTTTCTTCAATAAGGCGGTGCCCATGACCACTTCCGCTTGGCCGGGGCGCACCATTCTTCCTTCCGCCAAATGCTTTTCCAGATCGGTAAAGGCCAATTCCTGGCCGGGATTTACCCCCCAGCCGTTCAAGGCCACCAACTCGTCGTCGGTGCTGACCGTCGCCCCGAATTTCAGGCGGGGGATCACCATTTCCACGCCCTCAAGCTTCTCCAGGGCCGCCATCATTGCCGCGACACCCTCGCCGGCCAGGCCGTCCACCGGATAATTCAGCGTCAGCAGGCGTTCCCGCCGCTGATATTCCCGGTCGACGATCTTGATGTGACCGGAATTATACTGGATGTGATCGTCATAGACCGTCTCCGTCATGCCCAGCACAATACCGCGGGCGAAAACCACGATCATCACCCCGAAGGCAATGGCGGCCATCGAAACCGAAGTCCGTAGTTTGCTCCGGAATAAATTTTTAAAGGCAATTTTTGCCAAAAAGCCCATCCCCGCACCCCCTTAATGATGGTCGATCGCCTTTACCGGATCCTTGCCGGCCGCCCAATAGGCCGGCCAAAGGCTGGCCAGGAAAGAGATGCCGACCCCAAAGGCAAAAACCTCGAGCATCCCTTGGGGATTCCACACCCCGTAGATTTTTCCCAAAACCGGAAGGCCGAAAGCGGACATTTCGATCCCGACCAAGGCGCCGAAATCAATCCCGTATTTGGCCAAGAACCAGACAAGGAGCATCCCCAGGAGAATCCCGATGGAGCCGCCCAGGAGACCGATGCCGGTTGATTCCATAACAAAGGTATAAACCACTTCTTTCTTCTGCAAGCCCAGAGCTTTCATCATCCCGATTTCGCCCATCCGTTCCAGCGCCGCCAGAATCACCGTATTGATAATGGCAATGGCGGCAATCAGAAGAATGATGGCCAGGATAACCTGTTTTTCCAATTCCACGGCGCCGAAGAAGGCAAAGGCCTCCAACTGGTTCCAGGGATAAGCCGCCAAATCTGGGTCGTGTTTTTTCAGGCTCCGCTCCAGTTCGGCGGCGGCCCCGGCCGCCCGGTCCTGCCCGGCCAGCCGGAGAATGACCTTGCTTACTTGCCCTTCAACGGCCAGGGCTTCTTGGGCCAGATCCAGGGGCACGTAGACGATATTCTGGTTGACATTGGGGTTGCTGGTATGCACCAGACCGGCAATCTCCACTTCCAACGTATTGAAGCCTTTATTTTTATCTTTCACCTGCATCGTGATATAATCGCCGACGGTCAAGTCCAGCAAGTCGGCCAGTCTTTTCCCCAAAACCGCCCGGTGTTCGCCGGCGGCAAACATCTCGCCGGCAACCAACTGGTCCTCGAGGGCAAAAACTCCTTTAAAAGCTTCAGGCTCAATTCCCTTGCCCATGACCGGCAGTTCATCCCAGCCGTTATTGAGGCGGGCCTGGAAATTCAGTTCCGGCGAAGCGGCGACAAAGCCCCGCACGTTTCGGAGCTGGCTTTGCAAGGTCTCATCCACGGTAAGCAGGTTTTTCAGGGGCAGTTTCTCCTCCTCGTCCCAATAGGCCCGGTTGACCACTTGGAGATGGCCGGTTTCGTAATCGATCAAAGTCCCGTAGGACATCACCGTCATCCCGCTCAGCAAGGAATCGTAAAAAATATAGATAAAGACGGCCAGGGCGATGATCATGGCGGTGATGACCGTCCGGTTCCGGTGCCGGGCCAGATTTTTAAAGGCCAGTTTAGTTAAGAAGAGCATCCGGTTCCCTCCTTTGGTCCCTGGCGATGAGTCCGTCCCGGATTTCGATGAGCCGGCGCGCGTAGGCCATGACGCGGGGATCATGGGTGGAAAAGATAAAGGTGGTGCCCAGTTCTTTGTTCATCTTGGCCATGACGGCCAGCACTTCCTCACTGGTCTTCGAGTCCAGGTTGGCCGAGGGTTCGTCCGCCAGGACCAGTTTGGGCTCCTTTACCAAAGCCCGGGCAATGGCCACCCGTTGTTTCTGACCGCCCGAGAGTTCGTTGGGTCTCCGGTCGGCCAGGCCCTCAAGGCCGACCGCAGCCAGGATCCGGAGGACCCGGTCCCTGATCTCCCGTTGGTTATATTTATTGACCAAGCGGAGGGCAAACTCCACATTCTCATAGGCCGTTAAAACCGGGATCAAATTATAACTTTGGAAAATGAAACCGACCTGGTGCCGGCGGAGCATGGCCAAGTCTTTTTGAGCGAGGTCATCCAATTTTTGGCCGTCGAAGATGATCGTCCCGGCCGTCGGTTTATCAAGGCAACCGACCAAATTCAAAAGGGTGGTCTTACCCGAACCGGAAGGCCCAAAAATAGTGGTAAATTCCCCCGGTTCGACCTGGAGATCAATCCCCCGCAGCGCGGGAACCTCAATCTTTCCCTGGTCGTAGGTTTTCTTAACACCTTTGAGCTCCAATAAAGCCATTCTGCTCTCCTCCTTACTGCTGATTCCGGCATCTGCTTTTCGCCGTCCGTCGCTGTCCCGGGCCACCAGAAACAAACGGCAGTTCAGTCAATCAGTCAGTCTTTCTTTTTCAGCCCATTCTCGGCAAAGTAAAGCATCTGGTCGATAATGGCCATGTCGTCCAGATCCAGCTTTCCGTCTTCGACAATGAGATCGGTCAGGGAGTAGACCAGCCCGGTCAGCATCGTGGCCGCCACTTTCGGATCGATCGCCGGGTCAATCTCCCCTTGGGCCCTGGCCTCCTCCAGTAGCTGTCTGAAAAACTCGATACTCGCATCCTCATGTTGACCAAAGATCTCCCGATAAAGCTGCTTGTCGTTGGCCAGCATCATGCCAATCGGCACCAGACGGGGATTTTCCTTGGCAAAACGGATCCCGCTGAGAAAAACCTCCCGCAATAATTGGAAAAACGGGTATTTCCCCCGGTTTTCCACCAGGTCCCGGTTGAGATAGGACATCTTTTTCTGGAATAATAGTCCCATCAGATAAGTATAGAGATCCTTTTTATCCTCAAAGTACTGGTAAAAACTGCCCTTTGCGATCCCGGCCCGGTCCGCAATCACCGTAACCCGTGCCTGTTGAAATGGATGGGTGGCAAACTCAGCAATGGCCGCCTCGATGATCCGTTGCCGTTTCTCTTCCGGCAGGTTGAAAAAAGTCTCTTTGGGCATGGAATCCTCCTCCCTGCTCTGGAAAATCCTCACGGAAAACCCTCCTGGAGGTAGACGCCAAAATTCTCGGTAACTACAGAAAAATGAATGTGAATTCATATTCATATGACCGTACATTCACATTGTAAATTACAGTTGGTCTTCCGTCAGGAAAAACCGGGGGTTTTCACAAAACATTTCTTTTCTTTTTTAGGGGAGAACATGTTAGAATAGATTACGATCGCTTACTGGAAAAGGAGAACCCCCATGAACAGCAGCATTATTATCAACCAAGTGTTAGTTTTATTCTTTATCATCATCATCGGCTTTCTAGTACGGAAAACAGGGGTTTTCACACAAGCTTCCACCAAAAGTTTGACCGGCTTCCTGGTGAACGTGACTTGTCCGCTCGCCATCTTTACCTCCTTCCAAATGGATTACTCCGCTTCCATGCTGGCCGGTGCCGGACAAGTCCTGATCTTCGCCCTCTTCATCCACTTTTTTGCGGTCCTCCTCGGTCTTGGGCTGTATAAACCCTTCCCGGAACCCACCAAAAAAGTACTCCGTTTTATCACTATCTTTTCCAACTGCGGTTTTATGGGCTTTCCCCTTCTGGAGAGTCTCTACGGTAAAGCCGGCGTCTTTTACGGTTCCTTTTATGTCTTCGCTTTTCATCTTTTTATCTGGACCGTCGGCGTGCGGATCTACACCGGCCGGCGGGACCGCTCCCCATGGAAACAAGTTCTCACTAACCCCAATATCATCGCCGTCCTCCTTGGTCTGGCCTGTTTTCTTCTTTCACTCAAGCTTCCCGCGCCCGTCTACACGGCGCTGGAAATGGTCGGGGCGATGAACAGCCCCCTTTCCATGCTGGTGGTGGGCTCGCTTCTGGCGGAGGTGAAATTCACGGAACTCTTTTCCGGAATTGCCCTTTACTACGGCACCTTGATCCGGCTCATCGTAATTCCCTTGGTCGCCCTCCTTACGACCAACTTATTCCCTTTCCCCCCGCTCCTGCAAGGTGTCTGTGTTCTCCTCTCCGCGGCTCCGGCGGCGGCGTTAACCACTGTGTTGGCGGAGAAATATGACGGCGATGCCCATTTGGCTTCCCGGTTGATCTTTCTCTCCACCGTATTATCCCTCTTCACCCTCCCCTTCTTTGTCTTCCTGGTCAACAAGTAAAATCTTAAATTTAAAACTTTGCCATATTTAGCTTTTATCATATATAATATACTTAATTTAATCGAGTCAAAATTCTTGGAAAGGGGATTGGAACGTGACTTACAAGAAGGCTAGTATGCGTCTGGACCGGGATTATCGCATCGGCACAGTTGATCCCCGTCTCTTCGGTTCTTTCGTCGAACATCTGGGCCGGGCGGTCTACGGCGGGATTTATGAACCCGGTCATCCGGACGCTGACGATATGGGGTTCCGTCGCGACGTCATTAAGCTCGTCCGCGAACTGCAAATACCCATCATCCGCTATCCGGGAGGAAATTTTGTCTCCGGCTATTGCTGGGAGGACGGTGTCGGCCCCCGGGAAAAACGCCCCCACCGGCTGGATCTGGCCTGGCAAACCCTGGAGACCAACGAAGTCGGCACCAACGAGTTTATTACCTGGGCCAAAAAGGTCAACGCCGAAGTAATGCTGGCGGTGAACCTGGGCACCCGCGGTCCGGATGCCGCCCGTCAGCTGGTGGAGTACTGCAACCATCCGGCAGGCACGTACTGGAGCGATCTCCGGAAAGCCCACGGTTACCCCGAGCCCCATGCGATTAAAACATGGTGTTTAGGCAATGAAATGGACGGGCCCTGGCAAATCGGCGCCAAAACCGCCGACGAATACGGCCGTTTGGCTTGTGAAACGGCCAAAGTGATGAAATGGGTCGACCCCGGCATCGAACTGGTGGCCTGCGGCAGTTCCGGCCGGGGGATGCCCACCTTCCCCGACTGGGAAGCCACCGTCCTCGAACACACTTATGAACATGTGGACTATCTTTCCTTGCATACCTATTACGGCAACCGGGAGCAGGATACCCCCAATTATCTCGCCCGCAGCCTGGATATGGACGATTTCATCAAATCGGTGGTCGCCGTCTGCGATTATGTCAAGGCGAAAAAACGAAGTAAAAAAACGATCTACCTCTCCTTTGACGAATGGAACGTCTGGTATCATTCCAACGAAGCCGACCAGGCCCTCCTCCGCTGGACAGTCGCCCCTCCCCGCCTGGAAGACATCTATAACATGGAAGATGCCCTGCTCGTCGGCTGTATGCTGATTACGCTTTTAAAGCATGCCGACCGGGTGAAAATTGCCTGTCTGGCCCAGCTTGTCAACGTCATTGCCCCGATCATGACGGAAAAAGGAGGGAAGGCCTGGCGGCAGAGTATCTTCTATCCCTTCCAGCACGCCTCCCTTTACGGCCGGGGCCAGGTTTTACTGCCGGTGATCAACTCCCCCGTCTACGACAGCAAAGATTTTTCCGCCGTCCCCTATCTGGAAGCGGCCGCCGTCTGGCAGGAAGAGCAGAAAGAACTGACGATCTTCGCCGTGAACCGGGATTGGCAGGAAGACATGCTGCTTGAAACCGAACTGCCGGGGTTCCCCAAGCTCCACCCGGTTGAACATCTGGTTTTGGCCAACCCGGACCTTAAGGCTGCCAATACCAAAGACCACCCGGACACTATTGTCCCCCGGACGGATGGCCAAACCAAAATCACAGGTCAAAAGGTGGGATCCGTTTTAAAGAAGCTATCCTGGAATGTGATCCGCCTGCGCCAAAGCGAGGAAAATTAAAAGTGGAATAAACTGGGGAGAATAAAGAAAGAAAGCGGGAGATCAAAACGATCCTCCCGCTTTTCCATTAAGTTAAGTGGCTGTCCGCTTTCAACCAAAGCTGAACTATAGAATACCTAAAGAATTCAGCGTTTCATTTTTTCCCTTGCCCGTAATAGGCCCCGGGGCCGTGCTTCCGAAGATAGTGGCGGTCTAAAAGCGCCTGGCTGATGCCGGCGGCCGCCCCGTTCAGGATTTTTGTGCAGAGGGCGATCTTGGCCACTTCCTCCAAGACCACACTATTATGGACCGCGTTCGCCGGATCTTTACCCCAGGTAAAGGGGCCGTGGTTGGCCACTAAAACACCGGGGTAATCCCGGTAATTCAGTCCGGAAAAGCGTTCGACAATCACTTTGCCGGTGTTCAGCTCATATTCGCCTTTGATCTCGTCCGCGGTCAAGCGCCGGGTACAGGGAACTTCGCCGTAAAAATAATCGGCGTGGGTCGTCCCCAGGCAAGGAATCCCCATTTCCGCCTGAGCCCAGGCGGTGGCATAGGGCGAATGGGTGTGGACCACGCCGCCGATCTCCGGAAAATTCCGGTAAAGGTACACATGGGTCGGGGTATCGGAAGAAGGCCGGAGGTTACCCTCGACCACTTTTCCCTCCAGATCCACCACTACCATTTGCTCAGCCTTTAATTCCTCATAAGGCACACCGCTGGGCTTGATCACGACCAACCCCCGGTCCCGGTCGATGCCGCTGACATTGCCCCAGGTGTAAATGACCAAATTCCGGTTTTTCAGCTCAAGATTGGCAGCCAGTACTTCTTCTTTTAATGCGGTAAGCATCGAATCACCTCCATGCGCTTTTGCAAGCGCGCGTTGGCCTTTCTCCCCTCTCAGGCCTGGCTTTAACTTTTTGCGGACCGGAGGAGCAATCCCGGCGGCCTCCGGCATACACATGGCCATCCGTTGGGCCCGGCCGTTAATTCCACTTTTTTTCAGGAGTAACCTTTATCGCAAATTTTCCACCGCGGCCCTTTCAATCTTTAGACCGTTCTTATACTGCTGGAAAAACCGGTTGAAACCTTCAACATCTTCTGTTCTGGGCTGGATTACGCTTATGCCTTCCTGGGCAAATACTTTCTGGTCGAGGTAGGCCTCGAGGGTTTCGTCTTCCGCTTTATTTTTCAGATAGGCCGCCAGGAGGGCAATACCCCAGGCGCCGCCTTCCCCGGCGGAATCCATCACCGCCACCGGAACGTTCAAAGCCCCCGCCATTAACTGCTGCGCGACACCCTTCGTTTTGAAGAGGCCGCCATGGCCCAAAAGTTTATCGATCCGCACCTGCTCGTTCCGGGTCAGGATCTCCATGCCTATTCTCAAAGTGCCCATCGCCGAAAAGAGCAGGGTACGCATGAAATTAGCCAGGGTGAAATTGCTGTCGGGCTTGCGGACAAACAGCGGGCGCCCTTCTTCAAATCCGGTGATATGCTCGCCGGAGACATAGTTATAGGCCAGCAGGTTACCGCCATCCGGATCCGCCGCTAACGCCTGACCATACAACATGGAATACAGTTCGCCTTTGGACGGCTTTTGCCCCATCTTTGCCAAAAGCTCCGCAAAGAGGTTGACCCAAGCGTCAATCTCCGAAGCACAGTTGTTGCAATGCACCATGGCCACCGGTTTGCCGGTCGGCGTGGTCACCAGGTCAATTTCCGGATAGACCTTCGACAATTCCTTTTCCAAGACCACCATGGCAAAGATGGAGGTGCCCGCCGAAACATTGCCGGTGCGCGGGGCTACGCTGTTGGTAGCCACCATCCCAGTGCCGGCGTCCCCTTCCGGCGGGCAGAGGGGAATTCCCGGTTGTAAGGTGCCGGTCGGGTCAAGCAACTTGGCCCCCTCGGCAGTTAAGTAGCCGGCATTCTCGCCCGCCGTGAGCACTTTGGGCAGGATATCCTCCAGTTGCCAACGGTAGTTTTTCTCGGCAATCAGCTGTTCAAATTGGCGGATCATCCGCCGGTTATAATCATTGATCTGGCTGTCGATGGGGAACATCCCGGAGGCATCCCCCACCCCCAGCACTTTTTCCCCGGTCAATTGCCAATGGACATAACCGGCCAACGTGGTGATAAAGGCAAGATCTTTAACGTGCTCTTCACCGTTTAAGATCGCCTGATAAAGATGGGCAATACTCCAACGCTGGGGTATATTGAAGTTGAATTCTTTCCTTAAAAGTTCAGCGGCTTGGCCGGTGATGGTATTCCGCCACGTCCGGAAAGGTACCAGCAATTGATCGTTTTGGTCAAAAGCCAGATAGCCGTGCATCATGGCGGAAATGCCTAATGCCCCGACGCGCGTAAGCGGCACCCCATATTGCCGCCGGACATTTTCCGTAAGGTCCCGGTAGCAACTTTGCAGCCCCGTCCAGATATCTTCCAGGCTGTAGGTCCAGATGCCGTTTTCCAGCCGGTTTTCCCAAGTATGGGCCCCGGAGGCCAGCGGCGTATGGTCCTCCCCGATGAGCACCGCTTTGATGCGCGTGGAGCCAAACTCAATGCCCAGGGCGGTATGCCCGCCATCAATCATTGCTTTAGGGTCACGCCCCACCCTTGATCCCTCCCCACTTTTGGTTTACAAATTAAACCATTGACTTAACAAAGGCAAGCGGGCACAGCGCCGGCTGCTTTCCTGTTTTTCTCCGGATTGGCCGCCACTGTGCCCGGCGAACCTCCGCCCTTCTCTCTTACCGGTGATAGTAAACCTGCCAATTGAGATACTTGGTAAAGGCCTCGTTGATAATCTCGCTGACAGCGCCGGGGCAAATTGCCACGTGGTGTTCAAAGCCATTCTCACAGATGTAATGTAAAAGCTCTTGCATCCGCGGGACTTTGAACACGCCATAGCCGCCAAAGGTGTCCAGGGCTTCGTCGGTAATTTCCCCTTCACCGACGTAAGCGCGGACCCGGCCCGTCAGGTCATCCGTGGAAACCCGGCAGAAAGTGGCCTTGGTCGGCTTAATCCGCCCGGTAATCGTCCCGTAGGTATTCTCCTTGCCGACCGTCCCGGCGATAATGGCCTGGTAATCCATTTTCCCATCATCCCCGAAAAGCGCCTGGGGCAGGTTGCTGCAATGGAAAAGCACGCATTTGTTAAGATCGGCCCCGTAATTGTTGTTCCAGTCCAATAAAGCACTGGGACTGTCGGAGGCCAGCGTGAGGGCATACATACCGATTAACCCCGTAATATCCGCCTCACAAGCGCTGGGGTTCTTTCGGTTGGAAAGCATACTCATCACCGTGCAGGGCACCACCCCGAAATAATCCTCCAGCGCCGTCCAGCATTGAATGGCCGTTCCGTTCCATTCATGCTCTTCAATCAGACGGTTAAGGACAACGGCAAATTTCGCCATTTTGAGGAGGGCTTGCGCAGTTACCCCGCCCGGGAAAGCATAGCCCTTGATCGCGTCGATTTGTTCTTTAACCGCCGGATCATCATCCTTCAGACGGGAAATCTGCCCCAGAATCTCGGAAAGGTCATACGGCTCAACCGCAATGCCGTTGTGTTCCAGGATCTTCTCGCTATAGCGGACAGTGGTAAAGTTGGCCGGACGGACCCCAATCTGCCCGAACCGGGCTTTTCGCAACCCGTTCACCACGCGGCAGACACCGACAAACCTCCTGAGATCCGCTTTGAAACTCTCATCTTCAGGGGCAACCGTATGGAACGTGGTCAAGCTGTAGGGGATGTTATATTGTCGCAAGTTATTGCAAGCCGACATTTTCCCGCAAAAACTGTCCCGTCTTTTTTCGATGGAAAGCGCATTGGTCTCGTCGGGGAAAGCATGCACCAAAACGGGAACCTTCAATCCGGAGAGGCGAATCGTATCCGCCACCCCCCGTTCATCCCCAAAATTGGGCAAAGTGACCAGAATACCGTCGATCTTGTCGGCATTGGCTTTGAAGAGAGCGGCGCATTTCTTTGCCTCTTCATAGGTCTCCACCGTCCCGTAGGGGGTGTCGTTGGGTGACAGGCAAACAACATCAATCCCCAATTCGGCTAAGACCTTGAGCACCCTGCCCCGTCCTTCCTCCGCCAATTCCGATGGGAAGAAATTACGATTACCGACAATCATTCCTAAAGTGGTCATCCTTTATAACCTCCTGTCTTTTATTTATTAATGTTAAAGGGTTCCGTTTCCATCGGTCACAACTTTCCTTCGTCAATCCCTCCTTTGCCCTTAAATGATTGCCTCAACGTCCACGCGGGACCGGCTGGTGTTCTCCGGCACTGGGAACGGGGAAACACCATGCGGCTCCAGCCGATGTCCCTTGAACAATCTTCATCCTTTCAAATCTCCCAGGTGTTGGGTTGAGCACTGGTTATACTTGTACGTACAAGTTGGGATAAAGAAAAAATTCCATCTCACCCTCCACACACCTAAACCTTGACGGGTTACCGAGGAATTGCCGCTTGTTGCCATTTATTTACCATACTGTACAGGCAGGTTAATATAATAATACTCCTTTATTAACCTCATTCCTCCTTTTCATCCCTTCTTTTTTTGCTTTTGCTCCGGCAGGCAAGAGGCCCGCAGAATCAACTCGGGCTGGTAAACCAGGCGGGGTTTATACCCTTTGTTCTCGATCATATCCAGAATGAAGCGGGCCGCCTGCCGGCCCATGGTTTCCTTGGGGTGCCTGATGCTGCTCAGTTTCACCTCGGAGGCTACCGCCAGATGGGAATCGTCGAAGCTGAGCAGGGAAAACTCTTCCGGCACCTTCACTCCTTCTTCCCGCAATGCCTCCAGGACAAATAAGGCCACTTGGTCGTTGTAGCAGACCATCCCGGTGGGCGGGGATGATTGTTGCAACACCTTACGGGTAAACTGGTAGGGATAGGAATAAAGTTCCTCCGTTTCATAACCGCCGATCAACTCCGGCTGCGGTGCGATCCCCCATTCCGTTAAAGCTTTCAGATAGCCGGCCCGCCGCTTGACCCCCTGTTGGTCATCGGCTTTAAAAATCCCCGCAATCCGCCGGTGCCCCAGTTCCAGCAGGTGCCGGGTCACGAGATAGCCCCCCTTTTCATCGTCCATGACCACATAAGCCGGATCCAATTCCGGATAATAGGCGTGGAGCATCAGGTAGGGTATCCCCCGGGCCTCCAGTTCCCGGTAATACTTAAGATGGTCGTTCTCCCGGGCACTTTGGGTCGGTTCAATAATCAAGCCGGCGATTTTCTGTTGGAGTAAATTCTCGAGGCAGCGTGCTTCCTTACTTTTCGCGTTCCCGGTGGAGGCCAAAAGAAGGAAGCAGCCGGCCGCGCTCAGCACCTCTTCGATCCCCCTAATGACGGCCGGGAAAATGTATTCGGAGATATAAGTCGTAACCACCGCCACCGTTTTTCCTTCCGCTGCCGCCGGGTAAGCGCAAAAGGTCCCGCGCCCTTGTTCCCGGTAGATCAAACCCTCATTTTCCAAATCGCTCAAAGCCTTCCGGACCGTATGCCGGCTGATCTTGAACTCCTCCGCCAGCATGTTTTCGGAAGGCAGTTGGTTGCCGGGGGTAATCGCTCCCCGTTTCATCTGCTCCTTCAGATACTCCTTTAAACGATAGTATTTCGGCATTGGGTTGTCTTGCGTCAAAGTACTTCACCACTTGTCAACCTACCGGTAAATGTAACCTCTCCGGTTGCGTATTCAATAATTTTGCGCATATAGATTTTTAAATATTACATTACGCGACCGGTTGGCCGGCTCCTGCCGTCTTCGTGTCTCGAAATCTTTAACCGCATTTATAAGCCATAAGTTTATTATATAAATAATCGATAAGGGTACTCCTTTTGATGATCCCGATGAAATTCTCCTGGTCGTCCACCACGGGAATGAAGTTTTGGGAGACGGCCAACGGAATTAAATCCTCGATTTCCGCGTTAATCGAAACGGCCTGATTATCCTGATACCTGGGGAGTTCTTTGATCCGCAGTTTGTGCAGGTCTTTAAAGCACAAATCGGGATGGCGTTTCAGGCTCCACAGGATATCCCCTTCGGTAATGGTACCGGCATATTTCCCTTCTTTATTCACCAACGGCATCGCCGTATACCGGTGGTACTCCATCTTTTCCAAAGCCTGCCGCAGGGTTGAATCTTCGGCAATCCAGACAACCTCTTCCTTCGGAGTGAGGAAAAAGGCAATATTCAAGATTACTCCTCCTTATTGACCGGGCTCTATTTTATTTAACGTGCAAAAGAAGAAAACATTTCATTTAAAAATGCCCCCTCTTCCATTATAATAAAAACAAGAGTTGGAGAGGAGGTTATTTCATGTATACTATGGGGAAACGTCTCCGTTTTTCCTGGCTGTTCCTGTTTGTTTTCGCCATCATCCTGTTCTGCCCCGGCTGTGAGGAGGAGGAAAAGATCCTCGACCAGTTTACCGGCGAACGGATCGGTTTGGTTTTGAACATCCCCGAATATTCCGACGCCTTTTACTATCAAGCCCAACTGGAAACGGCGCTGATTAACTACATAGACCGCAATTATGACCTGGAAGTGGTCAACCCCCGTCTTTTCCTGAAACGCAAGCCCCAATGGGAAGGGCAACTGCCCGAGTTTTGCCGGGATGAACTGGGGTTGGATTACTTGCTCACCATTGACCTGGAAAGCGTGGTGATCAACGAACCCAATCCCCGGATGGATTTGCGGGCCCAATCTTTTAAGTTCAAACTGATTACCACCTGCTCTCTGTCGCTGGCTTATACTTTTGAGAATTTGAACACAGGCGGCATCCTTTACTATGGGCAGAGCAACGGTTCATCCCGCAAAGAAAACGAAGTAAAGGTCGGGGAATCGGGGGTACGGTTCGATATCGAGGGACCCAACTATTATGATTTAATCGAGAACGCCATGTTCCACGCTTTATACCGTACCGGGCTATTATAATTATTATAAGAATATAATATTATATACCGAGATTTTTCCTTCGGCAAGCCCGCCCTTTCTCCCTCCGGCAAATTCAGGCCCGGGAGAGAATCGTCCGGCCGGAAACAGGGAAAGAATAAAGGCAGACTTTTGATTACGGAAAGGAGAAAAGGCATGCCTGATTTCCCAACCCTGTTCAGTCCGGCCAAGATCGGTTCTTTGGAGATAAAAAACCGGCTCATCATGCCGGCAATGGGAACGGGGATGGCCAACCGGGACGGTACCGTCAGCGACCAACTCTACCATTACCACCGGGTGCGGGCCGCCGGCGGGACCGGCATGATCACCGTCGAAATCGTGGCGGTCCATCCCACCTCCGGCGGCTCCTCCCCGGCCATCTGGGCGGACCGGTTTATCCCCGGCTTGAAACGCCTGGCGGATGCGATCCACGCGGGCGGCGCCAAAGCCTGTGTCCAGTTATGGCACGCCGGCCGCCAGACCAATTCCAACGTCACCGGCCTCCCGATTATCGCCCCTTCGCCCATCCCCTGCCCCTTGTGCCGGGAGGAGCCGACCGTCATGGACCAGGAACTCATCGAGGAGATTGTCGAAAGCTTTGGGGAAGCCGCCCGCCGGGCCAAAGAAGCGAGCTTTGATTGTGTGGAGCTCCACGGCGCCCACGGCTACCTCCTGGCCCAGTTCATGTCCCCCTACTCCAACCACCGGACCGATGAATACGGCGGCAGTCTGGAGAACCGGGCCCGCTTCCCCCTGGCCGTCATCGACAAAGTCCGGGCCAAGGTCGGCCCCGATTTCCCCATTCTCTACCGGCTGAGCGGCGAAGAGAAAGTAAAGGGCGGTTTAACCATTGAAGACACAAAAAAGATCGTTCCCCTCCTGGTCGAGCACGGGGTGGACGCCATCCATGTTTCGGTGGGAGTTTATGAGACCCTGCGCTACATCGTTCCCCCGATGGATCTGGAGCGCGGCTTTAACGTCTGGGCGGCGGCGGAAGTGAAGAAAATCTCCCCCGTCCCGGTGATTGCTGTCGACCGGATTAACGATCCGTACCTCGCCGAAGAGATTCTGGCGCAAGGGAAAGCCGATTTCATCGCCGTCGGCCGCAGCCTTCTCACCGACCCCGCCTGGCCCAACAAGGTGATGAACGGCGAATACGACAAAATGCGCCACTGCATCGCCTGCAACCAGGGGTGCGTCGACCGGCTGCTCCTCGAAGGGAAACACGCTTCCTGTATCTTAAACCCGGCCTGCGGCCGGGAGTCCACCTTTACCTTTGAACCGGTCAAGAAAAAAGGGAAAGTGGTGGTCGTCGGCGGTGGCCCCGCCGGGATGGAAGCAGCCCGGATTGCTAAGGACCGCGGTTGTGAGGTGGTCTTATTTGAGGCCAAAGGCGAACTGGGCGGCCAGTGGCGCCTGGCCGGCAAACCCCCGAAAAAAGAGGAGATCGCCGGTGACGTGGAGTGGCTGATTAAACAATTGGCCTTGAGCGGAGTCGAGGTCCGGCTCAACACGCCGGGCACCAAGGACAACATCCTGGCGGAAAACCCCGACGCGGTGATTATCGCCACCGGTTCCACCCCGACCAAACCGCCCATCCCAGGGATCGACCAAGCCAATGTCCTCCTCGCCCCTGAGGTCCTGGAAGATCCGGCAAAAGTCGGGGAAAGGGTCGTCATCATCGGCGGCGGGGCCACCGGGATGGAGACCGCCGAATTCCTTGGGGAGATGGGGAAAAAGGTAACTGTCATTGAAGCCATGGAGGATGTGGCCCGGACCATCGGCCCGGCCCGCAAATACTTCCTGCTGGAACGCCTTGCCGAGTATAAAGTCGAGATCCGGGTCAAGGCCAAAGCAAAAAAGATTACCCCGGAAGGTGTGGTCCTGGACGACCCCGGGGAAACCCTAATCCCCGCGGATCATGTGGTGATTGCCACGGGGGTGAAGAGTGTCAACCGGTTGGCGGAAGAATTAAAAGGAGTGGCACCGGTCTACGTAATCGGCGACGCCAAAGAGCCCCGGACGGCAATGAACGCCTTTTATGAAGCGAACGAAGTAGCCCGCAGTCTGTTTCTTTGATCCCGGACGTTAAACCGGAAAAAGAGGCTGCCCTCCCGCGGCCTCTTTTTTCCTTTCCATACTTCTTCCCTCTTCTTCAGTTCTTTTCTTCAGTTTCCTTCCGTTGTTCCTTCCCGTCAGTCCCAAGACTCCCTTTCTTCGGCCTTTCTTGTTTCCCGATTTATAGATTACAAATTTATAAGACTTTTCTTTTATCTAAAGTTTCCAGTAACATTCCGCATCCACCGTCCCGAGCGGTAACGCCATAGGCAAAGGAGGGCTTTGGCCATCTCCTCAAAAAGGCTTAGCCCGTAAACCAGATAAACCGGCAACTTTAAGACAAAAGCCCCGATGATCGTTAAGGGAACACCGATAAACCACATGGTAAAACCTTCGAGCAGGAAAGCGCTCCGGGCGTCTCCGCCCCCGCGTAAAACGCCGACAATGATGATAATGTTGTAGACCCGGACAAAAAAGATCAGGGCAACGGTGTAAAGAATAATGAGGGTATCGTTCCGGACCGCCGGCGAGACATTGAATATATTAAGCAGATAAGGAGCAACCGCCGCCAACAGTAAACCAAAGACCAACCCGGCAATCACCGCCAACCGGGAAAACCGTCTGGCATATTCCCGGGTTAACTCGAGATCGCCGGCCCCGATCCTATTTCCAATCATCACCGCCGTCGCGCTGGATAACCCAAAAGCAAAAACCATAAAAAGGTTGGCGATGGTATTGACAATCTGGATCGCCGCCACCGCCCCGGTCCCCATCCGGCCATAAACCGCGGTATAGACCAGACTGGCCAACCCCCAGCAAATATCATTCAAGAGCACCGGAATAATGGTCCGGTAGGCTTTTTTCGTAAAAGTAAAAGTAAAATCGGTCAATTCCCCGAAGGAGGCGGCTAACACCCAGGAGCGGCGATAAACCGAAACCACTAAGACCACCGCTTCCACCACCCGGGCAATCACTGTCGCCAGCGCCGCCCCGGTCACTCCCAGCGCCGGCGCCCCCCATTTACCAAAGATCAACACATAATTGAAGAAGGCGTTGGTGAAAAGGGCAACGGCACTAATGACCATTGGCTGCAGGGCATTGCCGACGGAGCGGAAAGCAAAGTTGTAGACAAAAGTGACGGCCGTAAAAAGATAACTGATAAGCACCACCTGTAAATACCGGGCCCCAACCGTAATAATTTGGGGGTCGTGACTGAAGAGCATGATGATCCGGCGCGGGAAAAGAAAGCCTGCCACCATAAAAAGGGTCGCCACCGCCAGCGCCGAAGCCAAGCCAACCCCCAGGACCCGCCGGATATTCTTCACATCCTGGGATCCCCAAAACTGGGCAATAAATACCGCACAGCCCGCACCGATGCCGATCATAAACATGTTAAAAAAGAAAAAATACTGATTGGCGATACCGACGGCGGCGATCGCCGTCTCGCCCAGCTTGCCTACCATCGTCGTATCGATCATATTTAAGAACGAGGAGATAAAATTCTGGAGCATCACCGGAATGGCTAAGCTCAACATCTTTTGATAAAAAGCCCGCTCCCCGCAGAGTCCTGCCTTCGTCCATCTTTTCACGTGTGTTTCCTCCCCTGGTGTCCAATCCGTGCTGCGGCTTGACCCATGGTCAGTTGCAAGAAAATAGCAGCATAAACGCTGCTATTTTCTTATTTTAATTTAATTTGGAACCCTGCGCAAGCTAAATTTCGCATATTCCTAAACTGCCGGTGCGTATGGCTTCTTTTCCCTTCCGGGAACAAGGGTGCGTGCGGCGTTAAAGACAGCCAGCAGCGTCACCCCCACATCGGCAAAGACTGCTTCCCAGATGGTCGCCACGCCGAAAGTTCCCAGGAGGAGGAAAAAGGCTTTCACTCCCAAGGCCAGGCCGATATTCTGCCGGATAATCCCCTTCGTGCGGCGGGCGATTTCGATGGCCTGGGCCAGCTTGGAAGGGGCGCCGTCCATCAAGACCACATCGGCGGCTTCCATCGCCGCGTCACTGCCCAAGCCCCGGATGGCCACCCCGATATCGGCCCGGGTGATCACCGGCGCATCATTAACCCCGTCGCCGACGAAAATCAGTTTCTGCCGCCGGCGGTCGGGAACTTCCGCGAGCAGTTCTTCCACCCGCGCCACTTTGTCTTCGGGCAATAATTCGGCGTAGAAGCCGTCCATCCCCACCTCTTGCGCCACACGGGCCGCCACCGTGGCATCATCACCGGTCAGCATCAGCACCCGCTCCACGCCCAAGGCTTTCAGGCGCGCCACGCCCTCTTTGGCATCGGCTTTAAGCTCGTCGGCGATGACAATATAACCCGCATACTTCCGGTCGATGGCCACGTAAACGATGGTGCCCTGGACCGTACAGTCTTCGTGGTCAATCTCCTCCCGGTGCATCAAACGGTCATTCCCGGCCAAAACCTGCTTCCCCGCCACGACCGCCCGGATCCCGTGGGCCGGAATCTCCTGGTAATCACGGACCAAATCGGAAGGGATCTCCTGGCCGTAGGCTTCCCGGAGGGAATGGGCGATCGGATGGTTGGAATATACCTCCGCCGACGCAGCGGCCGTCAAGAGTTCCTCCCGGGTAAAACCGTTCCGCGGCACCACTTCGACCACCCGGAACACCCCTTGGGTGAGGGTGCCGGTCTTGTCAAAGACCACGGTATGAGTGTTGGTCAAGGCCTCCAGATAATTGGCGCCTTTAATCAAAATGCCCTGGCGCGACGCCCCGCCGATCCCCCCAAAATAGCCCAGGGGGATGGAGACCACCAAAGCACAGGGGCAAGAGATGACCAATAACACCAGGGCCCGGTAGAGCCAATCTTTAAAGACCGCCCCCGGCACGACCAGCGGCGGCAAAACCGCCAGTAGAAAGGCGGCCCCCACCACCAGCGGCGTATAATACCGGGCAAAGGTCGTAATATACTGCTCGGTGGGGGCCTTCCGTTCACCGGCCTCCTCCACCAAGTGAAGAATGCGGGCCACGGAGGACTCACCGTAAGGCTTCGTGACTTTCACCGTCAGCAAACCCGCGCCGTTCACCATGCCCGCCAGAATCCGCTCCCCCGCGCCTACTTTCCGGGGGACCGACTCCCCGGTCAGGGCCGAAGTATCAACAAAGGACTCGCCGCTCATCACCTCCCCGTCCAGGGGAACCCGCTCGCCCGGTTTGACCACAATCAGCTCACCCACAGCCACTTCCTGGGGGCGCACTTTGCGCGTCGTGCCGTTCTCTTTCAAATGGGCATAATCCGGTTGAATATCAAGGAGCGCTTTAATGGAACGCCGGGAGCGGTCAACCGCCTGATCCTGGAAGTATTCGCCGACAGCGTAAAAGAGCATCACCCCGACGGCTTCCGGCAGTTGGTGAATGGCGATGGCGCCGGCGGTAGCCACCGTCATCAGGAAGTTCTCATCAAACAACTCCCCGCGGAGCAGGTTCCGCACCGCTTTCCATATTACCGGCCAGCCCACCAGGAAATAGGCCGTGAGGAGCACCGCATATTCCAGCCAGGAATGGGGCGTCTGGTGCAACTGGTCATGAAAGAGAAAACCAATCAGAAATAAAAGACCGGAGACCCACAACCGCCGGTGGTCCTCTTTTTCCTCCCCCTCCTCCGCTTCCTCCGCGGTGACCAGCTTCACCCCGGGTTCAAGGCGTGCGATGACTTCCTGGGCCACCGCCTGCTGACCGGCGGGGAGGTCGATCCTTTTCGTGGCGAAGTTGATTTTCACTTCTTCCAACCCTGGGATCTTTTTTAGTTCCTGTTCGATTTTGGCCGCGCAATTGGCACAGTCCAAACCCTCTAATGTCCAGCGCATCTTTCGACCTTCCCTCTTCGTAGTATATTTAGCCTATGCTTCCTGCCTTTCTTCTGCCAAATGTTCCTGGGCTTCCCGGATGAGGTGCATAATATGGTCGTCATCCAAGGAATAATAGACCATCTTCCCTTCCCGGACGTATTTCACCAGCCGCATGGCCCTTAACAACCGGAGATGGTGCGAAACTGCCGGCAAGGTCATCTCCAGGATCGTAGCCAGGTCGCAGACACAGAGGGGCTGCTGGGCCAGGAGATAAAGAATCTTGGTGCGGGTCTCATCCCCCAGCACTTTAAAGACCTCCGCCAGTCCGTTAACCTCCGCCGTTTTCGCCCGCAGGGCCGCAAAATCCAGATCCGACGGGCAAAAAGCATCACACAGATCCTGGTTTTTCTCGTCCATCCGTCTCACCTCAGAAAACAATTAAGCAATTACTTAATTTTTATTTTAAAATGGTTTTTTTCTGCTGTCAAGCGCTCCCGCAAAAAACTTTAACCTATAACATCGTCGTTCCCGTTTAAAGACCTTCGCCATCTCATCGTACCACTCTGAAAACCAAGGCGGGGAAGAAGACCTGTCCTCCGGTCAGGCTAAGATCAATGTCCGGTTTTATGTTATACTTAAAGAGCAAATTATTAATGCGCGCGCTTAGACAACTCCTTTTTCAATCTGGTTAGATTAAAGGCAAGCGTTGGTTCGCGCAAAGAGGCAGGGGAAGAGTTGATGTTTCTGGCTGAGGATTGGCAGGACTATGAACTGCTGGATACCGGAGACGGAGAAAAACTGGAGCGTTGGGGAAAATACATTCTGCGCCGCCCCGATCCCCAGGTCATCTGGCCGCGCCTCGTCAAGGACAAGCACTGGGACGGGGCTCATGCCCGCTACCACCGGAGCAAGAGCGGCGGCGGTTCCTGGGAATATTTTGTGCAACTTCCGGAGAAATGGGAGATTTCCTACGGCGACCTGAAGTTTTATGTCAAACCGATGGGCTTCAAACATACGGGACTCTTTCCGGAACAAGCGGTGAACTGGCAGTGGATCATCAAAAAAATAAGGGGGCACCAAACACCTGTCCGGGTCTTGAACCTCTTCGCTTATACCGGTGGCGCCAGCCTGGCGGCGGCCTATGCCGGCGCGGCGGAAGTATGCCATGTGGATGCGGCTAAAGGAATGGTCACCTGGGCCAAGGAAAACCTCCAGTTATCCGGTTTGGCCAACCGCCGGGTCCGTTTTATCGTCGATGATGTCAGCAAATTCGTGCAAAGGGAGATCCGCCGCGGACACCGGTATGAAGCCGTCATTATGGATCCCCCGTCCTACGGCCGGGGACCCAACGGCGAACTCTGGAAGCTGGAAGACGAATTATATAATCTGGTCGACCTTTGCCTCAACGTCCTCGCCCCGGAACCCTTATTTTTCCTGATCAACTCTTACACCACCGGGCTCGCCCCCTCGGTGCTCAAGAATATCTTAACCTTAACCGTGAAAAAACGATACGGCGGAACAATTGCCGCCGATGAAGTAGGTCTCCCGGTTTCCCGCTCCGGACTGGTCTTGCCTTGCGGGGCTACCGGCCGCTGGGAGGCAAAGGAATGAGCGGGCCAAAAATCACCATTCTCTATGAAGATAATCACCTGCTCGTGGTCGAAAAACCGGTAAACGTGCCGACCCAAGGCGACGCCTCCGGCGATCCGGACCTCCTCTCCCTTTTGAAGCAGGACCTCAAGGTGCGTTACCAAAAACCGGGCCAAGTCTATCTGGGTTTGGTTCACCGCCTGGACCGTCCGGTGGGGGGCGTCATGGTGTTCGCCAAAACCTCCAAAGCCGCCTCCCGTTTGGCGGAACAGCTCCGGACCGGCGGCTTTCAAAAAACCTACCTGGCGGTTGTCCACGGTCATTTGGAAAAAAAAGGGCATCTGGAGCATTTTTTAGCCAAAGACCGGGCCGCCAACCGTGTACAAGTGGTCTCCCCGACGGAGCCCGGCGGGAAAAAGGCCATCTTAGACTACGAGGTCCTGGCGGAAAAGGAGGGGCTTAGTTTAGTCCGGGTTCAGCTCCGTACCGGCCGTGCCCACCAGATCCGGGTCCAGTTTTCCGCTCTCGGGCACCCGCTTTATGGAGACCAGAAATACGGAGCCGCCCTGAACAAGCCGGGACAGCAAATCGCCCTCTGGTCCCACCGGATTGTGCTCCGGCATCCCACCAAAAAGGAGGAGATGAGCTTCTCCTCATCCCCTCCTGCTTGGGCGCCATGGGATTTATTCCCAAATCAAACCTGGGAATAATGCCCTCTTTTCCTGGGCAACAACCCCCCTGGATCAAAACCGTCCAAACCGCAAGTTGCCAAAACTAGAAGCTGAGTTTGGCCTGGACATATACGGACGGTTGTAATATTTCGAGTTCGCCTCCGTTTACATCCCAAGTTCCATTAAATTCGCTTCCTTTTTCCCCGCAGGGAACCAAGGAGCCCAGGACCACCTCCAGATTATCGGCGGCATTATAGTTAAGCTCCGGCAGCAAAACAAAACTGCCGTCATTAGCGTTGATAAGACTGCCGAACATTAATGTATAGTAATCGAGAAAGCTTTTTTCCAAAGCAACGAGCAGATAATCCTCCGCCTGCAGCAATTGGCCGGCGGATAAGGCTTTTACTGGATTATAATCAGCTTTCTTCGTCACGCCCCGTCCTTGATGGTAGTACTCCCACCGGAGCGTCAGCTCGGCATCGGTGAAAAGATAATCCCCGCCCACACAGTACTCCAGCAGATCATTGGTCCGGTGTCCCGAGAAGTCGAATTTCCCCTCTTCATTCCGGGGCACATGAAGCGCCGTTTCGCCGTAAACGCCGAAATCCCCCACCGCTCCGGCGAAATCGCCGCCCAGATAGTATTCGCGCTGATAATTTTGGATTTCCTGCCGGTAAAAGACTTCCCGAATCCAACTTAAGGAAAGATCGAAGGCGCCCCAGATTTTCTGTACTTTAAGGCCGAAAGGGATCTGGTTCCACTCCCCCGCCCCGGGCCCAAGGATACGCGTCTTATCTTCAAAGGCCAGATAAACCTGGAAGGCGGTACGATCGTTCAGCGCGTAACTGAATAAAAGCCCAAGGGTACCCGGGGTCTCGGCGGAAAGATCCTCCAAGAAGGAGACGGGATGGGTTTTCGCCGTCGGATTAAAGACATAACCGGTCCCCCACCCCAGCGGGATCTTCCCAAATTGGATGTCCATCCTTCCCAGGTTAACCAGACCCCAAAGGTGGTCGATTTTAAGGTTTAACTGATCAGACGCGTTAGTATAGGTTCCCTTTGTCGCTCCTGACAATAGAGTTGATAAATAAGCGGGGCGCTGGTTGCCCGTGCGGTAATCATTAACCAGTTCCATATGGAAGAAGAGGTGCGGGCCGGGGCGCCAATCTCCTTTCAAGCGAAAAGATAAGATACTGCCCAGGTCCTTCCGGGTCAGATTTAAATTGTACAGGAGATAACCATACAGACCCTCTTCATTCATGTTTAGTTTCGTCAGATCGATTGTTCCCTGCGCCAAAACCGGGGAAGCAGCCGGACACATCAGGAGAAAAAAGCAAAGCGCCGGCGCCAGCAGGCATTTTTTCATGTCTTTACCTCCTTTTTCTTAGCGGTAAAAACGGGTCGGGTTGAAGTACTTGTCGTCAATTTCCACATTGTACTTGGCATCGTAAATGACAATCACCGTCTTACTGTTTTTGGCGTAATTCATCATTCTCATCCGGGTGGCGATTTCCCGGCCGTCGAGGGTTTTGATCTCCTCCATGATTAAATCTTTAAAGTGGCCTTCGTTTTCTTTGTAGTACTCGACCTTGACAAGTATCAGTTTCTCCTTGTCGATGACCAGGTTCACCTTGGCATAGGCCGATTCTTTCTTGGGTGTTCCTGCTAAAACCCAGTACCTGTCCGTAGCCTCGGCAATGATAAAGTCGTATTTTTCCTCCCATTTCCCGGCGCTGATGTCTTCATAAGAAAAGTCACCGCCAACCCCCTGAATCGATTGGTCCTTCGCTTTACTGGCAATCTTCCGGACCCGGCCGGTGGAGGGGAAATAGATCCACTGGTCGTCGCCTTTGGCAAGAAGCGTCAAGCCTTTGATACTCCGCGGTTCCAGAAAGGAGATATATTCATCTTGATCGCCTTTGGCGTAACCCACCACCTCATAACTTCGGCAATCTTCGGCGCCGGCGTCCGGGTAAATAAACATCCCCATCCGGGTCACACTGGTGTCGGTGGCTTGTTTTTCCTCAACCCGCCGGAGGATGGCCACCGCCTCCTCCCCGGTTGCCAGGACCAAACCGCCCATCAACACTCCAACCCCAAGCGCCAACCCAACCAGAAAGAGCCATTTTTTCTTCATCCCAATCCCTCCTCATCTTTTCCACCAGGAATCATATGTCTTTCGCCTTCCCGGGCCCTTGCCACGCCGCCCTTTTCCCCGGCACCGGCTTGCGTCCCAAGCTTAACAAGGCTGGCATCAGGAACAGCGCCGCCACAAGGCAAGCGGTAATCCCAAGAAAGAGAATGGCACCAATGGAGGCCACTCCGGCAAAGGAGCCCATTAGGCCCAAGGAACCGAAACCGATCATCGTGGTCAGCGCGGAAAGCAGCAAGGCTTTGCCGGTATAACGGAAGACGGCGCTAATATCCTGATTCTCTATGGCATAGCGCTCCACAATGTGCACGCCATAGTCAATCCCCATGCCGATAATCAACGGGATTACGGCAATGTTCACGATGTTCACCCGCCAGCCCAGCAAAGGAAGGAGGCCCAGCATCCAGATCATTCCGGTGGTAAGCGGTACTAAAGTAATTAAAGTCCGCCGGAGGTTCTGCATGGAGAAGAGGAGTAAGAGGAAAACGGCAAGGAAAATATAGAGCCCGGCTTTGACGGTGTCGACCATAATCTCTTTAAACCAGGAAACCGCCACCATCGCCATCCCCGTCATCCGCGGGGAGATCTCCGCCATCCGTTCGGTAAAACGGCGGAGCCCGTTTTCCTTTTCCATGATGGCGCGCTGCGGATAAGCCATGACCAGCATCCGCTTACCGTCGTCGCTCAATAATTGGTTACGAATTTGCGCCGGAAGATCGTCAACGGTGATCGGCCTTTGAACGGCCGCCATCCGGGTGATGAGGGTGTCCAGCGCGCGGGCAAAATGGGCATCCAATTGACTGAGCCGGTCGGCATAGAGCACGGGATCTGTCTCCAGGAGACGGATCAGGCTTTGAAAGACTTCCTGCCCCGGCCGGCCGGTCTCCGCCCCGAAGATCTCCCGGATCATATGGTTCCGCTTCCCGACAATCTTGTTCTTCTCCCCTAAACCAGCCACGGAGAGGTCGCCGATTTCGATGATATTCCACTCCAAACGTTGAACCTCTGCACAAAAGCGTTGAAGCTCCGCGGGGGTATAGCTAAACTCCTGATAGCGCGGGCCCATTTCCCGGATCTCTTTGATCACGGCCAGCCGCTCCTCTTGTTCTTCCGGGGTTGGCAGATAAGTGGCCAGGGATTCAACCTGGGCGATGGAATCCTCCGCTTCCAGCTTCTCCGTTAAAGCCCGGGTTTCTTCCAGGGTGGCCGTCACCGCCAGGACCGAGAGGGGGCACAGACCGTACCCCTCCATAATCTTGTAGTACCATTTAATTGAGGGCATCTCTTGGGGTTCCAGAGCCATTAAATCCAGGTCAATCTTATTCTGAAACATGGTGCAGAAGAGGAAACCGGTCAGGACCGCTCCCGCCATCAAGACAGCAAGCCGGTGCTTCTGGACAAACAAGCCCAGATCCACCAAGAAGCCGTACTCAACCACCGGGAGACGGAACTTGGCCGGTCTTTTCTCCCCAAACCAGCACAAAAGCGCCGGCAAAAACAGAAACATCGCCGCAAAACAAGTAAGAATCCCGATCCCGGCCATGACCCCATACTCGGCCAAAGATTCGGAACCGGTCAGCGCCATCACAAAAAAGCCCAACGCGGTCGTGAGGGCCGCCAAAAAAGTGCCCGTCCCGGTTTTGGCGTAGGTCAAGCGGAGCGCCTCGGCCGGAGGATGCCCCTCCTTGCGGTAAATACCGAAATTCGTCACAAATTGAATCCCATAGTCAATTCCTAAGCCGATGAGCAACGCCCCCAGCGTGCTGGTGAGCATATTAATTTCCCCAAAGGTAATCCCGATGATCCCGTAATTGAGAAGAATCCCCACCACCAAACTGAGCAGGGAAAAGAGCATCGCCCGGAAAGGTTGGATGGAAAAGAGAAAAAGAAGGAAGATGAAAGCCAGCGCTACAAATGACGGGACCAGCATATCAAAGCGGAGGGCATATTGTTCATCCGCCTGGATGGCGACATCCCCTGTATACCCGATCGTAAGCTGCGGATAATCCCTCTGCACCAGCCCGATCACTTCCTTGATCCCGTCCATAAACTCCACCAATTTTTCAATCTCATCAATGGCAAAAGCGGGAGTCAAGGTGAACATGAGCATCGAATTATCCGGGCTGAAAGCGTAAGCATCACCGAGGAGAAAAGTTTCCGCCAGGATCGCGCCTTGCTCCGGAAGGGGAACCGTTTCCGGATGGGCTAAATAATTCCGTAAAAGGATAAAAAAGCGTTCCAAGCCGGCGAGGATCGCCACCGCTTCCTTCTCCTGCCTGCTCGTGGAGAGTTCTTCCTCGGCATTGTCAATGTAGGTTTCTTCGAAGGAATCGTTCACCGCGATCAACAAAGGCAATAAATTCACTTGGGTGAAGCGGGCTTTTAAGTCAGCCAGATCCTCCGCCTCTTGTAATAACAACCCCCACCGGGTGGCAAAGTCCCTGTCCAGTTTCAGATTGATTGTTCTTATGTTCTCCCTAAGCTCAGCCCTTGCTTCAATGGCGGTCACCAAAGCCTCGGCGCAAGCCACCATCGCTTCCCGGTCGGCGCCTTCGACGGTAAGGAAAAGCGAGGTTCCTCCGGAAAAGTACTGATCGATCTCATCCATCATCTGTACTTGGGGGTTGTCGGCCGGCAGCATGTCCTTCATCTTCGTGGTGACCTGAATATTTTGGGCGGCGATGATACTTAGCACCACCAGGATAACAGTGGCCAGCGCCACCCCTTTATAGTGCTTAAGCACAAAAGCAGCGACCCGCGGCCAAAAATTGCCCATGAAGTCCCATCCTCCTTAAATTATATCGAACGTTCGGTCTATTATATGGGTAAAAAAAACTTGTTGTTTCCGCCCCGGTTTCTAAAACAGCTTCGGCAAAAAATAATTCATCAGCCCGGTGCGCAAAGCATCCCAAGCTTCTTCCGGGGCAAGCTTATAGCGTTCACACCAGCGGTCGCGAAAGATAAAAAAGGTGAGTAACGGAATGATAAACAGGAAAAAAACCTCTACTTTCCGGCGGGGATCATCGTTGAGCCATTTTTCAATTTGTTGTCCGTCAAAATCCCGGTGGAGCGTCACACTCTGATCCCAGATGTCGAAGAGGGGAACCGATTCGCTCCGGTCTTTCATTGATTCCATAAAGATGATCTTGATGATCCGGCGGTTGCGTTCTGAGCCAAGAAATTGGATCAAGTCCATTATTTCCTGGAACTGTTCCCCGGTTTCATGGAAGCGCTTGTGGGTTTCATTAATCTCCGGTTGCTGAAGTTGGGCGAAGGCTTCATCAATCAGGGTCTGCAGGATATCCTCTTTGTTTTTAAAATGATAATAAATAACCGACTTTGTGATCCCGACATTCCTGGCAATTTCGTCAATCCCCGTCGCGCTGTAACCTTTCTCGGCAAAGAGTTTGGCGCTGGTTTCCAGGATTCGTTCTCTGGTGTCTGTCCGCTCTGATTTTTTGCTCTTCATTGGATCATCCCTTATAAATTTTACCGAACGATCGGTCTAATTTTATCATGTGATCAACCTGCTGTCAAGGAAAACGGTCACGGTTTTAACCTGCCCTGAAGCATTCCTTCAGCTCATTACGGTTATCATAAGACAAAAAGGAGCTAAAAAATGCGTGGAACCCTGCCCCCCAATCCCAACCAGGGGGTGAACTACGAGGGGAAGAGCCTCAAAGAAATCTGGCTGGCCGGCGGGTGTTTTTGGGGAGTGCAAGCCTATTTCGCCCGGGTCTACGGGGTCGCCGCAGCAACCGCCGGTTATGCCAACGGCATCACCGGATTCCCCACTTATGAAGAGGTCTGTTCCGGCCGGACCGGACACGCGGAAGCGGTCCATCTCCGCTACGACCCGGAGCGGGTAACGCTGGCTTCGCTCTTGCGTCATTTTTTCCGGATCATCGATCCGACGGCCCGCAACCGTCAGGGTAACGACCGGGGTAGCCAGTACCGTTCCGGGATCTACTACCGGGACGAGGAAGATTTACCGGTGATCCGCGCCGTAATGGCGGAAGTTCAAGCCCAATGCAAGGACCCCATTGTCACCGAAGTTCAACCCCTCGCCAATTTCTTCCCGGCGGAAGCGTACCACCAAAACTATCTGGAAAAAAACCTGGGCGGCTATTGCCATGTGGACTTTCGCCTCTTAACTGAAGAAGACTGAAGAAAAGTCCGGTCCGGCCAGTTCCATCTGCAGACTTACCCCCTCCAGTATGCCGCTATCCGGCAGGAGGAGAGCGGGCCGCCTTGCGCGAATCTATACATAAGGCCGCTAAAGGAAAGGATGTTCAGCCTCGCATATAAGTATCCATCCTTATATTGACCCATACTAAAGCAAACAGAAAAAAGGAGGATAATTATGAAGTTAACCGCAAGCAACCACCTGACAGTCACCGAGCTTTCCGCCCTGGAAACTGTGATCAACGCCAAAGACCGGTTACTCGTCCTGGTCTATGCCTCCTGGTGCCCCTTTTGCCGGCGCTTCTTGCCGGTCTTTGAACAATACGCCCAAGGGCGGGAAGACTTTTGGGCGGTCCAGGATGACGACGAGATCGTCGCCGAGGCTTATGGGGTCGACTGCATCCCGACGGTTCTTTTCTTCGAAAAGGGCGAACTGACGGAGCGGCTCGACGGACAACTGGGCATTGGATTACGCGAAGAAGAATTGGCCGCTTTTATCGAACGCTGCTGCCTGGCATAAAAAAGCGGCCGGTTCAATTCTGGCCGGATTTCCGGCGTTACCGGTCGATTTCATAGAGAATGATCGAGGCCGCACATGAGACGTTAAAGGAAGTAATCTCCCCGTACATGGGGATCCGCACCAGCGTATCACAGAGCGCTTTATAGTTATTATATTTCAATGGTGGACAAGTCCCGTTCCACCATGTCCACCACGGCAATCAGTTCGGAGGTCTCCTCTTCCTTCTCGCTTAACTTGGCCATCAGCTGATAAGGCAACTCCAAGTGTAACTCTGCCGGCGAATTGGCTAAAACCTCCTCCGCCCAGGCAGAGAGAGGTTTTTCCTTTGAATAAACAAGCCAGCGGATCGGCCAGTTGTATTCCAGGGCGTAGTTAATGGACTTAACCCCTTCGACAAAAAACTGCCGGTACTTATGGCGTTTCTCCCGGTTTCTTTTGAGGACCTCGACCCGCTGCCAGTCATTGTTTGCACTGAAAATCCTTTTGATGCGTGGTCTCATCCCGCTTGCCCCTTTAAATACGCCTTCTCCATCGCCAGCAAAGTTTCTTTGATTTTCAGGCCGCCGCCGTAACCGACTAAAGCGCCGTTCTTACCGATCACCCGGTGGCAGGGAATAATGATGGGGATGGGATTTTTATGGTTGGCCTGGCCTACTGCCCGGACGGCCTTTTCGTTGCCGATGGCCCTTGCCACCGCCTGGTAACTGACCGTTTCCCCGTAGGGGATCCGGCATAAAGCTTGCCAGACTTTTCTTTGAAACTCCGTCCCGGCGGGCGCCAGCGGCAAGTCAAAAACCCTTCTTTGCCCGGAGAAATACTCGGTCAATTGTCGCCCGGCCGCCATGAGAAGCTCCGTCTCTCTAAGCTCCAACCCGGGCGGGAGGCTTTCGTGTTCAAAATAGATATTGGTCAGGCCGTTCTCCTCCGCCACCAGCCCCAGACGGCCGATGGGCGTTTGGACCGTCAGCAAACTCCGCATCCCCCAGCCCACCCCTTCTTTTTTTCTCCCGTAACCTGAATCAGCCGCAATTCTTCACGGGCGATCCATTATTATTTAAACCCCTGATTAAGCTTTGTTAAGCAAAGATCATGAGGCTAATCGCCATCGTGATCATGCCTAAAATCAGTCCGTAGATGGCATGATGATGTTCACCATATTTTTCCGCAGTCGGAAGCAGTTCATCCAGGGAAATATAGACCATAATCCCGGCCACCGCCGCAAAGATCCACCCAAACATGGCATCACTGAGAAAACGCAACAACAGGAAATAGCCGAGGACCGCCCCGAGCGGCTCCGAAAAGCCGGAAAGAAAGGAATACAAAAGAGCCTTTTTCCGGCTCCCGGTGGCATAAAAGACCGGTACGGAAACCACAATCCCTTCCGGTAAATTGTGGATGGCAATTGCCACCGCGATGCTAATCCCCAGGGTTTCGTCCTTCACCGCACTGGCGAAGGTGGCAATTCCCTCGGGAAAATTATGAATGGCAATGGCCAGCGCCGAAAAGAGACCTAACCTTAATAAGGTTGGGTCTTTGGCTTCCACCTCTTCTTCACTTTGCATGTTGTGGGGGTTCTCCAGACTGGGGACAAATTTATCAATCAAGGTAATGATAGCAATCCCCGTAAAGAAGGCGACGGTGGTGGCCCAATAACCCTTCGTGGCCCCGTAAACCGCTTCCAAAGAAAACCGGGCTTCCGCAAAGATTTCCACCATGGAAACATAAATCATCACGCCCGCCGAAAAACCTAAAGCCATCGACAGAAACTTTTTATTCGTTTGTTTGGCGTAAAAGGCCAGGACACTTCCGAGGCCCGTTGACAAACCAGCAAGTAAAGTTAAACCAAAAGCAAAAATTAAGTTCTCTCCCGTGGACGGCATCGTCTTGCTCCTTTCGTTCATCCCTTTCTGGTACTTGGCTTTTCTCTTTGCTTTTCATCCTGCGCCAATGGGCGGGAAATTGCAAAAATCCAAAATTTGTCTGGTCCGTGCAAAATAAGACAAGGAGGTTTGCCACGCTACCTCCTTGCCTTCAGATTCTCCAGGCCTCCCCCGGATCCTTCTTATAAATGACCATCTCATGCCCTAAGCAGGACAGCATTTTCGAAAGCCAGCTTTTCATAGTGCTTGTACAGGGCATGAAATTCCCCTCTGTAATTGGGATGCCAGGGCTTCTTTTTTCCGCAAAAATGGAGAATCACCGTATGACGCATCACATAATCCATGTCGATTTTGCCTTTACTCAACAGCCGGTAAAATCGGTAAAACCTGGTGTCATAGTTAAACTCGATCTCATCAAGCTTCCTGATCTGCTTAGCGAAAAGGGAGTTTAAAATATCCTGATCGGGAAGGATCAACCGGCCTTTATTTTTCTCCACAAATTCATAGATTTCTTTTTCATTGATTAACTCCCGCTGCCGGACGAGGTTCATCAAAAGGACACCTGAATTGTAATACTCTTCGAGCTCATAGTCGAAAAAGCGGACTTGGTTTATCTCCTTGACCATTAACCGGTCATGGAAGGCGGCAGCGTACATCCATTCCGACATATCAAGCTCATATAATTTTTTAATGCTGTTGATGACCAAAATATCCGGGTCAAGATAGAGAATTTTCTCCAAATCGGCCGGCAGATACTTAAAGGCTAACAGCCGGTAATACATTTCCTTCGAGTAATACTTAACCACCGGTGCATCCTGAAAATCGTCCTCCCCGACCTTAATTACCGCCAGCCGGTGTCCGTGTTGGTTAATAAATTCCTCCAGATCGGAAAGCTCGTCCGGTTTGAGCCGGGAATGCATGAGGTAAACAGTAATTTGCTCATCAGGGTTATTTACAAACAACGAATAAAGCATTACGCGGAGCGGCTTAAGATAGTTCGAGTCGACAGTGACCAACAAATTCACTTGTTCTCCCACGCTTTCTATTTTTTTCTTCTGTCTTCACTCGGGAAGAATTCTCTTCCATAGGCAAAAGAGGAACGATTATCCCCGCCTAGATACCTACATGGAACCAACGGCAAAACCTATGGCGGGAGAGTCGGAAATTTCAATTTTACCCCTCCGGACTGAGGAGCCGGCCAATTAACGCAATTCACCCGTTTGGTCATGGCGAACCACCTAATCCTAACTACCAAAGGAGTGATCAGGTATTATTTTACACCAAATTTGTGAAAATTTCATTGGCGATGTGACCGGTTTTTCACACAAGATATGGCCTTACGACATAAATGATTGAAACCGTTCTCAAAAAAGGAAGATCTTCTTTGTCTTGGTATTTAATGGAACAAACTATGCATACCTTTCTTTAAAGGATATCCTTTCGCCCCTTTGCCAAGGGCCTTTTCTTTTGCTTTCCTATAGAGTAAGAAAACCGGAGACCCTTCCGGGTCCCCGGTTGTTCATGGGAAGATCTCCTCTCATCGCTCCCTTGCACTCAGGCTTTATTTTCCGCAGCCGCGCTCGCTTCTTTCTCCACGTTACGGGCGGTCCAGAGCTCATCGGCGACCGGCGCCCATTTGGCCGCGGCCGGCTCGGTCTTCGCGCAGAGGTCATCCACATCCTCCGGCGCCAGCATGTCGGTGGATTTGGCGCCCGATTCCTTTACCATCGCGCGAAGGGCCTCGGGATTATCCAGGAGCGGACAGGGACGGAGATGATTCTCGTTGAAGGGTTGCCGCTTCCGGTAGGCCTGGAAGAGCGGTGATCTCAAGGCTTCCAGGAGAGACACGTTATGGATATTCACGTTGGAATAGTGGATAAAGGCGCAGGGTTCCACATCCCCGGCCGCGTTGATGTGGAGATAACACCGGCCGCCGGCGATACAGCCGTGCACATACTCGCCGTCATTCCAGAAATCCATGGCGAAAATGGGTTTGGTCGCCCGGATTTCCCGGATCCGCCGGTACATATAAGCCCGTTGTTCGGGAGTGGCAATGAAATCGGGTTTGGCATCCTTACCCACCGGCATGTAAGTGAAGTTCCAGGCGAAGCGGCAGCCCCGGGCGATCATATCGTCCACGAATTCATCCGAACCCACACTCTCTGTGTTATACCGGTGGTAACAAGTGGAATAACCAAACAATAACTTATGTTTCTTCATCAGTTCCATGGCTTTGATGACCTTCTGGTAGGTTCCTTCACCGCGCCGCAGATCGGTCGCTTTTTCATCCCCTTCAATCGAGAAAGCCAAGGCAAAATTGCCGACCCGCAACAAATCCTGGCAAAATTCCTCATCCACCAAAGTGCCGTTGGTAAAAGCAAAGAAGTAGCAATCCTGGTGGGCGGCGCAGAGTTTGATCAAGTCTTTCTTCCGGACCAAAGGTTCACCGCCGGAGAAGATGTAGAAATAAATCCCTAATTTCTTCCCCTGCCGGCAGATGGAATCCAGCATCTCATAGGATAAGTTATTTTTGGAGCCATACTCCGCCGCCCAGCAGCCGGTACAGTGAAGATTGCAGGCGCTGGTCGGATCCATCAGAATCGCCCAGGGTATGTTGCAGTCATATTTCTTCGCTGCCGCCCGGGCTTTGGGTCCGCCGACAAAGTTGGCGTTCACAATGAAACATTCCAGCAGTTTTTTAATACATTTAAGATCCACTTCGTCAAAGAGTTTCTTGACCGCCAGGCGCCAGTTACTGTTCTCATCCAGTAAGGCTTTTTTGGTCGCCTGAATCTGGGAAGTGTACAATTTCTTCCGGTCAAGCTTCTCCACCAGGGAAAACATTTTCGGCAATTTTTCGAGGGGATTATCCGACAAATAATTGATTAGTAGTCCAACCATTCTTTTTTGACCGAAAAACACTTTAACTCCTCCTTCTTTCTTTTTTTGTTTCTCTTTACTTTTTAAGGCCAGTTAACAAGGGCTGAATAGTTAACTGACCGTTTGGTCAGTTTGTTTTAAAAAAAATCTGCTCTATTTATATGCCGGCTTTAAAATTACAGACCTGATCCCTGTTCTTTCCCTCACGGTTCTTTAAGAAAATATCCTGTCCGGCAATTAAGGAACGGAAAATAATATGGGAGGAACGGAGAAAAACGCTCCGGAGTTCTTTCCCGCTTAAACTGCTGAGTGCTTGGTAGTCGTCATAATACACAGCAAAACTGAGCAGCGGAACGATGGTATAGAAAAAATTAAAGACGAGTAAATCCGGGGAATATTGAAAATTCTGGTCCACCGCGGAGATGGTCTTCACGATCTGATCTCCTTCGCTGGTCCGGATAAAATCCATAAGGTGGAATAATTCATTATGATGTTTGCTGTCCTTCAATGATTCCAGCATTAAGATGCGGATAATCTGCCGGTATTCCAAGACATAATCAAGGACCTGCTCAAAATAGGCTTCAGCGTTTTCTAAAAAACACTGAATAGCCTCTTGATCCGAAAAATGTAACCGGTCAGGCATAATATGCAAGCGGCCGTCCTTAATCATCTGGACAATATTGGTATGGA
The DNA here is from genome assembly GCA_036562545.1 of Capillibacterium sp. Lineage (GTDB taxonomy): Bacteria > Bacillota > UBA4882 > UBA10575 > UBA10575 > Capillibacterium. Next base: position 33,544 of record DATCJZ010000001.1, read on the forward strand.
TAAAATCCACCGTCAGCGCAGTCGCATTCTTCAACAAAGAATGAACCAGGTGATCCAGGATCTCTTCTTTGCTTTTAAAATAGTAATAAATTAGGGCTTTGGTCACTTGCGCCGCTTCGGCAATTTCACTGACCCGCGTGCCATCATACCCTTTTTGCGAAAACAACTGGATTGAAGCATTTAAGATCCGCTCTTTCGCCAGTTGTTCATTGTTATTATTGTTATTATTGATTGACAATAAACTCTACTCCTTTGACTGACCGGTTATTCAGGATAATTTTATTGTAATTTCCTTTCCCGTTTTTGTCAAGTTTACCCCCGGCTTACCTTTGTGTTAATACATCACTCCCGGTGACACTTCCGCCCAGGGACGGACGGGAATCCCGCGGGCCGCCAGGTACTCCTTGATCTCCCGCACCGTGTAATTTTTCGGCATTATAGGAGAATAAAGCATCGAACTGATGATTGCCCCCGAAGCCCCGGTTCGCGTAAAGACGTCCGCCACATGGCCGGGATGGCCCGCACCGCCTGAGGCAATCACTGGCACATTCACCTGCTGGCTGATCAACGCGGTCAGCTCCAGGTCATACCCGGCATGGGTACCGTCCCGGTCGATGCTATTCACACAAATCTCGCCGGCCCCCAACTCCTCCCCTTGTCGCGCCCAGGCTACCGCATCAAGCCCGGTGGCGACCCGGGCCCCGTCAATCATAATCTCATAGCCGCTGGGAATGCGGCTGCTCTTCGTCACCCGTTTCACCTGCATACTTAAGACAATACACTGGCGGCCGAAGGCCAGGGCTCCTTCCCGGATTAAAGCGGGGTAGCGGACGGCCATCGAGTCAATGCTGATCTTTTCCGCCCCTGCTTTGAGCACTTGGTACATCTCATCCAAGCTTTTTATCCCGCCCCCCACGGTAAAAGGGACAAAGACTCTTTTTGCCACTTTCTGTACGGTTTCCAGATCGATGCTCCGCCGCTCCGCACTGGCGGTAATGTCATAAAAAATAATTTCGTCAATCTGCTCTTGATAAACACGGTCGGCGACCAACTCCGCCCGCTCAATCGGAATGTTGTGCTGAAATTGACGGGCTTTCGTCACCATCCCGTTTATTATATCAAAACAGGCAATCAGACGTTTCGTCAGCATGATGCTCACCCTCCGCCAGCAAGGCAAAATTCTTTAAAAGTTGTAAACCGGCAACCCCACTTTTTTCCGCATGAAACTGGGTGGCATAAATCGGCCCCCAGGCCAGCATCGAACAGAACTCCCTTCCGTAGTGGGTGGTTGCCAGAACAATCTCTTTTGCCTCCGGACACACATAGTAAGAGTTGACAAAGTAAAAAAACTCTTTTTCCGGTAAACCCGCAAGAACGGGATCCCTCCGCCGGAAGGTCACCTCATTCCAACCCATCTGGGGAATCCGTACCGCACCGTCGAACCTTTCCACCTTCCCTTTAAGCCAGCCCAGGCAGGGGGTATCCCCTTCCGCGCTGTATTCCATTAAGATCTGCATCCCGATGCAGATCCCTAAAAACGGAGTTTTCCCTCCCAAAACCTTCTCTTCTAAAGCGGGGATCAGTCCAAGCTCTTGCAAGGAATCCATCGTTGCCCGGGCCGAACCGACCCCCGGCAGGATGATTCCCTTTACCGAACGGAGCGCTTCCGGTGTGGAGACCAGTCGCGCCTTTATTTTTAAAGCATGAAGCGCGTTAAGCACGCTCGGGCCGTTCCCCGCTCTGTAATCGATCACCCCGATCATGGTTTCACCCCCTGATCTGCAAAGGGAGGCGGAGTCACCGCCTCCCTATCCACCTGCTTTACTCCACCGTAACACTTTTCGCCAGATTCCGTGGTTTATCCACATCACAACCGCGTACCTTCGCCACGTGATAAGCAAAGAGTTGCAAAGGCACCACCGCCAGGATGGGGGTAAAGAAAGGATGGGTTTTGGGAATATGCAAGGCATAGTCCACGGATTTTTCCGTCTGGTAATCACCGGCGTTCACGAGAGCGACCACCGTCGCTTCCCGCGCTTTCACCTCTTTGATGTTGCTCAACATCTTTTCGTACAGGTCCGGTTGGGTGGCCAGCGCAAAAACGGGGACCCCTTCCTCGATCAAGGCCAGGGTTCCATGCTTGAGTTCCCCGGCGGCATAAGCCTGGGCATTGATATAGGAGATTTCCTTCAGTTTCAAGGCCCCCTCCATCGAACTGGGATAATCCAGCCCCCGCCCGATAAAGAAGATATTTTCCTTGGCCTTAAAATCCTCGGCAAATTCCTTAATCTTCGTCTCCGTCGCCAAGGTCTTCTCCAACAAACCGGGGAGGCGCCTTATCTCCGTGAGCAGCTCTTGCCGGAGGTCTTCCTTCAAGGTCCCCAACTCCTGCGCGAAGTAAATCCCCAGCAAATAGAGGCTTAATAGTTGGGTGGTATAAGCCTTTGTGGAGGCAACGGCAATCTCCGGTCCGGCTTGGGTAAGGATGACTTCATCCGCTTCCCGCGCCACCGAACTGCCAATCACGTTGGTGATCCCCAGCACCTTGGAACCGTGGGCTTGCGACAACCTTAAAGCGGCCAACGTGTCGGCGGTCTCACCCGACTGGGAGATGACGATTGTCAAGACCTCCGGCCCGGTAATCGCCTGCCGGTAACGGTATTCGGAGGCCAAATCGACTTCCACCGGGATCCGTAAGAGTTTTTCAAAGATATATTTACCCACCATCCCGGCATGATAGGCCGTACCACAAGCCACCAGGTGAATCCGGCGGATAGCGGCCAGCTCTTTCCGGCCAATCTTAAGCTCCGGAAAAACAACGCTCCCTTCTTCCCAGTCAATCCGGCCGTCCAGCGTCTGCTGGAGCGCCTGTGGCTGCTCGTGGATCTCCTTGCACATAAAATCGGCATAGCCGTTTTTTTCCGCAGTAACCGCATCCCATTCCGCGCGGAAGACTTCTTTGGTGACCATGGTCCCGTCCGCCTTGGTAATCCGCACCGACGTGGCTGTAACCTCCGCCAGTTCGTCGTCGTCCAGAATAAAAAGGTCCCTGGTTTTATCCAGCAACGCCGTAAGATCGGAGGCCACAAAATTTTCTCCGGCGCCCAGCCCGATCACCAAGGGGCTGGACTTTCTCGCCACCACTACCTTGTCGGGTTCATCCGCGGACAAAACCGCCAAGGCATAGGAGCCCTTCAGCCGGCCAAGGGTGTTCCGGACCGCCGCCATAAGGTCGCCCGTGTAATATTCCTCAATTAAATGGGAGACCACTTCCGTATCGGTCTCCGAAATAAAAATATGCCCCTTTTTTTGCAACTCTTCCCGAAGTTCCTGGTAGTTTTCGATAATCCCGTTATGCACGACGGCCAGCCGCTGGTTACAATCCAGGTGGGGGTGGGCGTTCCGTTCCGAGGGGCGTCCGTGGGTTGCCCACCGGGTATGACCGATCCCTGCTCCGCTCTGTTTTCCATTTCCCGCCAGCATTTTCCGGAGAGCCGCCAGGCGCCCCACTGTTTTGCGGGTTTTAATCCTCCCGCTCTGCACGGTGGCAATCCCCGCCGAATCATAGCCCCGGTACTCCAATTTCTCCAGGCCGTCCAGGATGATGCCGACAGTCTCCCCGGAGCCGACATAACCCATAATTCCGCACATTAATCTATTTAACCTCCAATACGCAGTTTCAACTGAATGAAAAGCACACCGGAAAAATAGGGCCTTCGCTGATAGCTTGAGACAAGACAAGCCCTCTTTATGATCAGTAGTATCCCTCTGTTAATTAACATTTTCTTCCAACCGAAAGCGACAAAAAGAAAATAAGCCACCCGAATCTTTTGTCCCGCCCATCACTGGACGGTTTTGTCAATTCTTTAACGGTCGTGGCCCAACCGGGGGTCACCCGCCGATCCTTCCGAGATCCCCCACCTCGTCAACTTGGCAACCGCCAAGCCCTGGCGCTTCTATTTAATTTAATTTATCCTCAATTCTCGCTATGAACCAATCATCACCTCCCGGTCAAAATAGTGAATACCTGATCACCCCCTTTCTGTATTTACCCATGCGTAAATAATTACTAACCTCTACCTGAGCAGGGCTGAATGGTGTTTTCCGTATGCTTTGAATTTCTTGGTTAAGTATTCTTAGCGAAGCGGAGTATGAGAGCGGGTCGCGCGACAGGAAGCCGCGCGCCGCTTTTGGTTCAGGATGAACCATAAAACGGCTGCCCGCTTTCAACGGAGCTGAGCTCTAAAATACGCCAAGAAATTCACCGAAAGGAGAAAAACACCATTCGGCCCTGGCATTACCGCACGATGATCTCCTCCCGTTTCGCCCCAACCGAAATATATTTAATCGGAAGCTCCAACCACTCTTCTATATACTGGATATAACGGCGGGCATTGGCCGGCAACCGGGAATAAGTCCGGACCGCAGAAATATCCTCTCCCCACCCGTCCAGTTCCACATAGACCGGCCTGGCTTTAAATAATAACGGGGTAAGCGGAAAAGCGGTTACCACCTTCCCGTCGATCTCGTAGCCGGTGCAGACCTTGAGCTTCTTTTCCCCGGACAAGACATCCAGCTTGGTTAAGGCCAATTCGGTCGCCCCTTGCAACTCCGCCCCGTATTTGGTCGCCACCAAGTCAAGGTAGCCGATGCGCCGCGGCCGGCCGGTCGCCGCCCCGTATTCGGCCCCGATTTGCCGCAGGCGGTCGCCAACCTCATCTTTAAGCTCGGTGACAAAGGGTCCCTCCCCGACACAGGTGGAATAGGCTTTGACCACCCCAATGACCCGCTCCAGCGGCCGGTTAAACAATCCCGCGCCCACCGGGGCGAAGGCCGCCAAGGAAGAGGAGGAAGAGGTAAAGGGATAGATCCCGTAATGGATATCCCGTAAAGCACCAAGCTGCGCTTCAAAGAGAATTTTCTTTCCTTCCTTGACCGCTTGCTTCAAGAAAGCGGTGGTATCTGTAATCATGGGTTTCAGTTTTTCGCCGTACTCGGCCAGCCACGCCATGATCTCATCCAGTTGGAAGCCCTGCCCGCCATAGACGCGGGTCAATTCGGCATTTTTCCACTCTAAAACCGTGGCAAGCCTTTCCTTCAGATATTCAGGATAAAATAATTCACCAAGTTGAATGCCTTTTTTGAGGTACTTGTCGCCGTAGACCGGCGCAATCCCCCGGACGGTGGAGCCATATCTTTTACTTCCCAGCCGCTCTTCTTCCAACCGGTCCTGGGCACGGTGGAAGGGGAAACAAATGATGGCCCGGTCGCTAAGCTTTAGGTTGTCGGCATCTACATGCACTCCACCGGCCCGGATCCTTTCGATCTCCTTGACCAGATGCTCCAGATCAACGACCGTCCCCGTCCCTATGATATTAACCGTTCCCGGGTGGAAAATGCCCGACGGCAGTAAGTTCAAGGCAAATTTGCCGTACTCGTTGACCACCGTATGGCCGGCGTTGTTCCCGCCTTGATAGCGGACGACAATCTGATATTCTCCCGCCAGGTAATCAACGATCCGGCCCTTGCCTTCATCGCCCCAGTTTACACCAACAATCGCGGTTATGGACATTTTTTTACCCTCCTCGGCACCCGTTTTCTACAGGTTAAATCTCCACCCGTCCGAGGGCGGACTGCATCCGGTCTAAGGCCAAACGTAAGCGGTCGGTCGGCGTGGTCAGGGAGATGCGGAAGAAGCCTTCGCCCCGCTCCCCGTAGCCGCGCCCCGGGGTAATGATCACCTGCGCCTTTTCCAAAACCAATTCGGCAAACTGCTCCGCCGTCAAGCCCCGCGGTGTCGGCGCCCAGACGTAAATACCCGCCCGGGGCGGTTCCAGACGCCACCCCATCGCTTCAAGACCGGCAATGACCAGGTCCCGGCGTTCCTGGTAAATCCGGCGCATCTGCTCCACACAGGTTTGGTCACCCTGCAGGGCGGCTATCCCCGCCTCCTGGATCGCCTGGAAGACCCCGGAATCCACATTGGATTTAAAACGGCCCAAGGCTTCCACCGCCTCCCGGTTTCCGCAGGCCCAGCCCAGGCGCCAGCCGGTCATATTGTAAGTCTTGGATAAGGAATGAAACTCGATCCCGACCTCTTTCGCCCCCGGGGCCATTAAAAAACTGGGCGGCCGGTAACCATCATACGCAATTTCGCTGTAGGCGGCGTCATGACAAACCAAAAGATCAAATTCCCGGGCAAAGGCCACCACTTCCGCAAAGAAAGCCAGATCGGCCACCGCACCGGTGGGG
>DATCJZ010000015.1:0-3788 GCA_036562545.1 Capillibacterium sp.
CAATTTGCTCGCCGCCCAGCTGGCTTATGCGCTTGATGATTTTTCCACGCTGGCCTTGACCGCCTTGGCCAGTCTGGACGGGAGCGAGTACCTGCTCGCTCCGGGTTACCAAAGCATTTTGCCGGGCAATCTCGACCTGGACTTGCAGCTTCTCTTTTTCCGGAGTGCGCACGTGCCGGATAGCACCACCCTTGCCGTTGCCTTAAGTTATCCGTTTTAAGTTCCTGTTGTACCGGAAAGGGTCATCAGTTGTGTTTACTTGACAATGGTTGTGTATGGTTATATGATCAGGGCGGGGTGACTTTTGGTGGAAAAGTATCTTACCGCCTATGAGCTCGCTGATCTTTTGAATCTATCGGTGGAAACCATCTGGCGGTACACCAGGGAGAAAAAGATCCCCGTACTCAAATTGGGTGAGAAAAAGTACCGCTATAAAAAAGAGGAGGTGCTGGCCGCCCTGGCCGCCGGGGGCGCCCTGGCGAAGGGAGAACAAGCTCTCTATAAAAAACAGGGTGAATATACCTATGCAGACTATCTGCAGCTTCCGGAAGAGCCGGGCTTCCGTTATGAAATCCTCGACGGCTTCCTGCTCAAAGAGCCTTCACCTTCCGTCCAGCACCAAAGGGTATCCCGGGAGTTGCTATACCAGTTGAAACAATTCTTTGACCAATTTGACCCGGCGGGGGAAATTTTCAACGCCCCTTTGGATGTGACTTTGGGTGACCGCAATGTGGTCCAACCGGACATTCTCTTTATTTCCGGCAACCATAGGGAGATTATCCGGCCGGACCGGATCGACGGCCCCTGTGATTTGGTGGTGGAGATCATGTCGCCAGTGAGCCGCCGGAAGGACCGGTTGAAAAAGATGGAAATCTACCGTCAGGCAGGGATTCCCCATTGCTGGCTGGTTGACCCGGAGGAAAAGACGCTGGAAGCCTTTTTCCTTCAAGGGGGAAATTACGTTTTGGTCTTTGCGGGCGGGCCGGAAGACGAGTTCGCGCACCCGGCTTTTCCCGGGCTAAAACTTGAGCTGGAGAAGGTTTTTTATAACCCCGATGGCGAGCGGGCGGATTGACAGCGGCCGCCGCGGCGTTTATAATTGAAGACGGTAAGATCGTATCTTTGAAGAAAGGGCAAGGTATCAGCGGCGAATGTTCATCTACTAATCCGCTCCGTACATTTGAATTAAGAAGCGAATTGCGTTGTTGCCTCCATCTTCAGGGTATCCCGCTTCAGGGTATACCGGAAAGGGGAAAAGCGGAACAACGCAAAATGTTTGACGCAGGTGAACTCAGGATGAGTCGCCTTTACTATGCTGCGTCTTTCATTAACGGTGAGTGGATAGTGGTTAACTGCCGCTGGCAGCCTTCGTTGCCCCTTAGGAGCCGAGAAAAAGCGAAACAAAGAGGGTTACTCGTCCGGGCAAAAAGATCTTGATGCTTGTGGGCATTGCCTTAGGCAGAATATAGCGGTAGATAAGTGATTAACCCTATCCTCTCCCGATTGACAGGAGGGGATTTTTATTTTATTACTGGAATGCCATCAGATTAAAAAGTATTTTGGGGAGCGCTTGGTTGTTGCGCTGGACCGTTTAAATATCTATTCCGAAGACCGTATCGGCGTTGTGGGGCCCAACGGCGCCGGGAAAACCACTTTGGTTAATATCTTAAGCCAAAGGCTGGCGCCGGATGAAGGCTGGGTGAAGCTCTACGGGAAATACGCCTATGTTTCGCAGTTGGAACCACCGGCCAGGAAAACCATCGGTCCGGAGCTGGCCGCCAAATTCGGGGTGCCGGCCCGCTGGGACGACAAGCTGAGCGGCGGCGAGAAGACCCGCTTTAAACTGGCCCAATGTTTTGAAACCGACAGCCTGCTCCTCTTTGCCGATGAGCCCACAGCCAATATGGATCTGGAAGGCATCGAACTGTTGGAAAAGCGCCTGGCCGAGTATCAGGGGGCGCTGGTGCTGATCGCCCACGACCGCGACTTTTTGGATAAGTTGTGCAACAAGATCCTGGAAGTGGAAAACGGCCGCATTAAGCTCTATAACGGCAACTACAGCGCATACCGTGGGGAGAAGGACAGAGAGAGGGCATGGGCCCAGTTTGAATATGAACAATATCTCCGGGAAAAGAAGCGGCTGGAGCAGGTGGCCTATAATCTGAAGGAAAAGGTCAAATCCATCAAGGGACCACCGAAAAGAATGGGCAATTCCGAGGCCCGCCTCCACAAGAAGATGGGAGGACAAAAGGCCAAGGCCACGCTGGAGCGGGCGATCAAAAATGTGGAGGCCCGCATCAGACATCTGGAGGTGAAAGAAAAACCGGCGGAACAGAGGGCGATTAAACTGGATTTGGACGTGGCCGGGGAGTTGCATAACAAGGTGATTATCGAAGGCCAGCACTTGCAGAAAAGTTTTGGCGCCAAGGTTATCCTGAACGACGCCGGTTTTGTGATCACCAATGGGGACAAAGTGGCTCTAATCGGGCCGAACGGCTGCGGGAAAAGCACCTTGCTTCAGATGATCATGAACCGGGAGGCCGGGATTAGGGTGGCCCCGGGGGCGAAAATCGGTTATTTCAGTCAGGACCTGAGCATCTTGGATGAAAGCCGCACCATTCTCGAGAATGTGCTGGCCGGGAGCAGGTACGGGGAGACTGATGTCCGGATCTTGCTGGCCCGGTTGCTGTTCAAAGGGGATGAGGTCCATAAGAAAGTGGCTGTGCTCAGCGGGGGCGAACGGGTCAAGGTTTCCCTGGCCAAAATCCTGTGTCAAGAGATTAACCTGCTCATCTTGGATGAACCCACCAATTACTTGGATCTTTCCGCCCTGACTGTGCTCGAGGAAGAGCTTTGCAGCTTCGACCGGACTCTCTTATTTGTCTCCCATGACCGCCGCTTAATCAGCACGGTCGCCAACCGGATCATGACAATTGAAAACGGGAAAATCCGGCTCTTCGCCGGCGGTTATCAGGAATATCTCCGTAAAAAGCAGCAAGCGCCGGAGGATGACTTGGAGGAGGTCAAAAAAGAGATTTCTCTCCTGGAAAACCGCTTATCGGAGTTGATCAGCCGCCTGTCGATGCCCACTAGGAAAGATGATGTCGAAGCTTTGGACCGGGAATACCAGGCGGTCTTAGGGGAATTGAAAAGACTCAAGGCGAAGGTGGAGGAATAAGGCGCGATTATTCCGCTGCTTCGGCTAAGGTTTGGAGGTTAAAATGGTCAAATGCCTGGTTGACCGTATCGGGATTATGTGGCAAAAGAAGCCAAGGCGATGGGGATAAATAGAGAAAATGCTTACAACTATGTTGCGCCGGAAGCAGGGATTCATGAAATGTACCGCTGCTTTACCAGGGCGTCTTTCCGTGAAGCCAGCCGTTTTTCGCCCAGTGTTCCCGGTCGGTTGGGTTCCGATTACTTGATTTTTGCATCAGGCCCATTAATTTAAAGATTACTTTTGTCTTTAGCCCGGGCTTTACTCTCCCGTGTTTTTTTAAGATCTTGGCCGCCAAACGGGTGACTTCTTTTTCGATCCGGGCTTTCTTTTTGTCCGGAACCATTTCCCAATTGGTGGCCCCTATATTTTTGGCATAGCCGTAACTTTTGGGTATTCCCCAGTAAAAGAAGTGCCGCCGTAGATCGGTACTTTTTTGGCCCCGGCCCCGGCGGCGGTCGAAACGGCCAGCCCGATTTTACGGAACATTTGGGGATGGGGCCGGTGCGGCAGCCAGCGGTAGCCCATATGGTCCAGGAAGGTTTTGAGCTGGCCGGTCATGCCCAAAACA